>JAFGQR010000053.1 GCA_016935555.1 Verrucomicrobiota bacterium | reverse complement strand
GCTGCTGCAGGCCCACAGTTTCCAGGCTCCCTGGCCCAGCCTCGACCACACAAACTGGTGCCTTCAGTGCGAACAGGAATTCGACGGTCACTCCGTCCGTGTCTGGCAGAGTGCGACCGGCGAGTATTGGCTCGAATGCGGCACGCCCGGGTGCGGCGGCACGCCGATTGACTGGGCGCCTTATCCCTGGTGGGACGACAACCATCCTCTCACCCGGCAGCATCTCAGGGACGGCGACGACCCCGCGCTGAGCCTCATTTAGCGAGCCCCCATCTCCGCCGCGGCGGCGGAGCTTTCTTGGGTCGGAAACTGGGACGAACATCGAACGCCCAACGTCGAATATCGAATGCCCGCGTTGGACGTTGGACGTTGAGCGTTGGACGTTGGACGTTGAGCGTTGGACGTTGGACGTTGAGCGTTGGACGTTGAGCGTTGAGCGTTGGACGTTGCGCGTTGAGCGTTGGACGTTGCGCGTTGCGCGTTGGACGTTGAGCGTTCGGTGTTCGGTGTTCGGTGTTCAACACTCGAAATTTCATGGCTCTGACCATCAGCCACTTAACCCTCGAGTTTCTGGAGAGCCCCCGTCTCCGCCGCGGCGGCGGGGCTTTCTTGGGTCGGAAACTGGGACGAACATCGAACGCCCAACGTCGAACATCGAGGGCGGAGATCGGAGACCCGAACGCTCAACGCTCAACGCTCAACGCTCAACGCTCAACACTGAACGCCGAACAACGACAACGCCGACGGCCTGCTACGGCAAGCGTTTGAAGCGGATGTTCTTGTAGAAGATCACGCTTTTGGGGTCGTGCGCCTGCAGGGCGAAGGTGCCGACATCCAGCTTGCGTGTGAAATCCTTGCCGGGCCGGGTGCCGGGCGGTTCGGTGTAATCGGTCACGACCTGGTCGTTGACTTTGACGATGACCCGGTCTCCTTGGACGATGATGTGCTGGGTCCACCACTGGTCGTCTTTGGCCGGAGAAGACCGGACATTGACCACGTCGTAGATGCTGCCGGTTTTCTTCCAGTCGCCGTGCGTGTTGTTCACCTGCGTCTCGAATCCGTATTTCGGCCATTCTTTTTCCTGGTATTTCGTGTGGAAATAAATCCCGCCGTTCGAGCCCGGCTTGGTCATCACCTCGACTTTCAGCTCGAAATTCTGAAACGGCGCATGGTGGCCCATGTAAAACAAATGGTTCCGGTCGCCCCGCGCCACGAACGCGCCGTCTTCGATCACCCAGGTGTCCGGGTGCTCGACCGATTTTTCCCAGCCGCTGAAGGTCTTCCCGTCAAACAAACTCACAAAGCCGGGTTCGGTCTCGGCGGCTCCCAGGGTGAACGTGGCGGCCGTCATGAGGCTTGAAGCGATGGTGAATAAGCGTTTCATGGCTGGTGCGTATACCAGCGGCGCGTTGCGGACGCAAGTCCCGTCGAGGATGGTTCAGGGTTGGGGTGGTTCCGGGTCTTGTCTTGACACTGCGTCGGGCCCGTGTTCAAGCTGCGGCAGTGTGAGGCGCGCGGCCAGACCGCGGAAGGTCCTGACCCGCCGACCTTCGAATGACGCGGCCCGAAGACGGAGACCATTATGGCCAAGAAAGCCCTGCTCATCGGCATCAACCGCTACCAGGTGCCCGGCGCCGACCTGCGCGGCTGTGTGAACGACGTCGCCAATCTCAAGCGCGCGCTGATCGAGTTCGCGGGGTTCAAGTCTGCGAACATCAGGACGCTGCTCGACCGGCGTACCACGAAGGCCAACATGCAGGCCGGCATGGTGAGGCTGCTCAAGGGGGCTCGGAAGGGCGACGTCCTGGTGCTGCATTATTCCGGGCACGGCTCGAATGTGCCGGACCGGAGTGGGGACGAGGCGGATCATCGGGACGAGATCCTTTGCCCGACGGACCTGGACTGGGCGGACCCGCTGCTGGACGACTGGCTGCGAACCACATTCGACCGGTTGCCGGCCGGCGTGTCGTTTACCGTCATCATGGATTGCTGCCATTCCGGCACCTGCACCCGGGCCGTCCAGCCGCCCGACGCGCCGTCGGTCGAGCGTTATCTGCCCAGCCCGCTTGACCTGTGGGCTGCGGAATCGCGCCGCCGCCTGACCGGCACGGTGCGCGGCACGCTCGTCCCGGCCGGGCGCGCTGCCCGTGCGAAAAGCGACGTGGTGGTGGCGGACATTGGGGAGGTATTGATCACGGGTTGCCGGGACACGCAGACTTCCGCGGATGCGTACATTGCGGGCAGCTACCATGGGGCGCTGACGTATCATTTGGTCCAGGCCATCCGCGAGAAGCAGGGCAAGCTGACGTACCGTCAGTTGCACCGGCGCACCGTGGCGCTGCTCCGCCAGGGCCGCTACGACCAGGTCCCGCAACTCGAAGGCCGCACGTCCAATCTCGACCGGCCCATCTTCGCCCCGGTCTGAGCCCGGCCCGGCGGCCGTCGCGGCCCGCGGGTTCCGCGTGTCACGGCGGGGTCGCCCTGTTGACCCGTTTTCAGCTCTGCACGTTCTCATGCCCAAGAAGCGGCTCTCTCTCCATCGAGGCACCCGGAAGACGGCCCGTTCCGGGGCGGGGTCCACCTTACCGCCCGCGCCGCCGCGCGCGTCATGGACGGTGTTATGTTATTTGGCCGGCGACCGGGCGTCTCCGCACTTCGGCTTGGTGCGGGCTGATTTTGAGGGGATTCTGGCCGCCCGTTCCTCGGCCGGGGTGGCGGTCGCCGTGCAATATGACGGGCCGGAGGGGGCGGTGCGGCATGTGTTGCCCCGGGTGCCCGATCCCGGCATGTCGCCGGTGGAACGGTTGGGTCGTGTGAACAGCGGATCGGCGGCGGCGCTCGCGGACTTCCTGCGTTGGGGGCTGTCCGTGTGTCCCGCCGAACGGGTGGCGCTGATGCTGGGCGGCCGCGACGCGCCCGCGGCCGCGTCGGCCGGGCAGGCCGGGGACGCGGGCGGCGCGGGCGGCGCGGACGGGTTCACGGTCTGCCGGGACGACTCATGCGGGGGCCGCATGGACGTGGTGGATTTGGGAACGGTGCTGCGCGAAGTGCAGGCCGAGCGGGGTTTGGACCGGGAGTTGTTGGAGATTCTGGCGGTGGACGGGGGGCCCGCCCAATTCCTGGAGGTTGCCTATCAGCTCGAAGGGTGCGTGCGGGTGTTCTTGGCCCCGCAGACGGCCATGCCCGGGTCCGGCTGGAATTACACGTCGGTTCTCCGGACCTGGGTGAAGACGGTGCGCGAGGCGAAGGACGGCGCCGGCGCCCCTGCCGTTGCGCGCGCGTTGGTGCCCGCCATGGCCGCGTCGTGCCGTGTCGGGGAGCTTCGGGCTCCGTGCGTGGTTTCCGCGCTGGACCTGCGCGGGTTGGAGGACGTGGCGCGCGCGTTCGACACGTTTTGCATTGGCATGATCCAGGCGCTGGGGGAAGGGTTGATCTGGGAGACGCGCCGGCTGTTGGCGAGCCTGTTCGACGCGCCCGGCCTGCGGACCGGCGGCTCCACGTATGATGGCGGCACGTTGTTCATGCTGATGGGGGCCGCGCTGGACGCGATGGCGGACGAGTCCATTCAAGGCTGGCTTGGGGGCACGTTTAAGCGCGCGACTCCGCCGTCCTGGGCGGCCTTCCGCGAGGCCGTCGCGCGCCGTCTCGGGCAACACCTCGCGGAAGCCCGCGACCCGCGGCGGTTGCGGATCCTGGTGAACGTGTTGCGCGGTTCGGACGCCGCGCGCCGCGCCCGCGCCCTGCTGCGGCTGGTGCGCTGGGATGTCAAGGGGCGTCTGCGATGGCTCATGCCCGGCGAACCGAACCGCGCCCGGCGGGGAGCGGCGCGGGACGCGGCGCGGGACAGTGACCGGCGGCTGGCCGAGGCCATTGAGGCGGAACTTGGCCGTTTGCCGTTCGAACGCCGCTTCGACTTCGAACGGCTCAAGGAATCGGCCGACACCGCGCGTCGGCTGGCGCGCCAGGCGCGGCATGTGGCGCTGGCGTTGTTCGGCAGCGGGGTTGAAGCCGAATGGGACGAGCGCGGCGACGCGCCCGGGGACGGGTTGCGTGCGGGCATGGTGCTGGCGGTGGCGGCCACGCGCGGCGCCTTGGCCGGTTGGCCCCGGTGGTCCGGGGTGTCGGTGTATCGTCCTCCCGAATTGGACGCGCGGATGGACGCCGGTTACCGGCGGCTTGCCTTTCATCAGCGCGTGCATTGGGTCGCGCTGCTCGGCGCCGCCAACCTGATCGATCACCACCCGCGCGCCCTCTGGCGCCTGGTCAGTTCCTTGCTCGCCACCGGCGCCGCCGTGACCCGCCGCGACCTGCTCAACCGGCTCACCGGCCCCGATTCCGTCATGTGGGGCCTGCGCGACCAGTTCCGCGCCTTGGCGCCCGCGTCGACTCTCACCCTTTCCCTTGAGAAACGGCGCGACGCGTCGCCTGCCGCCGTCCCGGCCCGTCCCGGCGCCGCGCGTGAGCGTTATCTTCTGCGGCTCACGTCCGCCACCCGCGGCGCCGTGGTCACCGAGCAGCTCAGCCGCGTCCAGCCCCGGGTGATGGACCGCGCGTTGGGGGCGCTGGACGCGCTGCTGGCGGCCGACGCGGCCACGCCAGACCGGGTCCGCCGGCTGGGTGCGATCGGGTCCCTGCTGGGGGAGGATATTTTTCAGGGCCTGAGCCGCATCCTGGAGGAGGAGCGTCTGGCGGCGCTCGAGGGCGATGCGCACGCGCACCCTCATTTGCAGCTGCAGATCGCCCGCGAACTGATGCGCTACCCATGGGAACTCATGCAGCACCGCGGCGAATGGCTCAGCGAACGCTTTGCCGTCGGACGCCAGGTCTTCATGGAAACCGGCCTCGCCCGGCGCGTCGCGCGCCGCCGCCAGGGCCGGGTCCGGCCGCTGGTCATCGGCGACCCGGTGTTGGACGACCGGCGGGCGGGGCGCCCGTTGCCGGGCGCCCGGGCCGAGGCCGAGCAGGTGGCCGGCTGGTTTCAACGGCTCCGCGAGGATCTTGGCCAGGTGATCGATTTCGACCCCCGCCGCGATACCCGCATCCATGGCCGCCTCACCCTCGCCGAGTTCCGCGAACTGCTCCGCACGGGCGACTACGACATCATCCACTACGCCGGCCACGGGCTATTCCGTGGGGACGATCCGGAGGCGAGCGCCTGGTTGTTGAGCGACGGCGAACTTTGGGCGCTGGAGATTCGCAACACGCTGATGGAGCATCCCGCCCCGCCATGGCTGGTTTATGCCAATGCCTGCCAGGCCGCCATGGAATCGGATCGGCCCGCCTGCGTCTACCAGGGCAACGTGTTCGGCTTGGCCAGCGCCTTCATCAACCAGGGCGTCGCCGCCTACATCGCCCCCCTCTGGCCCGTCGACGACCTGCTCGCCCAACACATCGCCCTCGAGTTCTACCGCCATCTGCTCCGCAACCGCGCCACCCTCGGCGAAGCCCTCCGCCGCGCCAAGACCGATGCCCGCCGCCTGGCCTGTCCCGAGGCTCCCGGGCAGGATTCGCCCGGCCGTGGGGCCTGGGGTGGACTCGGCTGGGCCAGCCTGGTCCTGTACGGCGATCCCACGGGGGAGCTGTTTCAAGCTCTGGCGGGCAACGGGAGACAACGCGACCACGAACGCGACGCCCCCAAGCTTACGCACACGGCAATCTCCACCCCCGCGACACCGCCCCTCGCCACCGCGCCCGCCCTCCCCTGCCTGCATGCGCCGGACGCAATCCTTTCCGAGTGGGTGCGCGGCCCGGCCCTCCAGCCGCTCCCCATCGCCCCGCGGGGCGACCTCCATCTCGCCCCAAACGACGTCGTCCTCGAACTGGTCGAAGACGCCGGGTTCCGGCGCTGGCGGCGTCGCGCGGGCGCGGCGATCCGCCGCTCCGGGCCGGGCGAGGCTGCCTCGGGCGGAGAGATCGACGGCGACAGCCTGCCTGGCTCCACACTCGGCGCGTTGCTGCGCGATGAGCGTCTCCGGCCCCGCGTGTCGGGCGAACGCGGTCTATTGCGGGTGATTGGGCGCTGGCTGGTGCGGGGGTTTGCGGGGGGGTTGACGGGGCTGGTTCGGGAGTACGACCGGGAGCAGGTGGCTCGCGAGGGGTTGTTGTGGATTTCGGGCAACGATGCACCGTCGATGCGGCCGGCCTCCCGCGAGGCGTTGTCGGCCGGCGCGGGCGGGGCGCGGTCCGGGCGCGTCCTGCTGCTGATCCACGGCACGTTCAGCAACACGGCGTCGCCCGTCGAGGGTTTGGGCCCGGCGTTCCTGGGGTGGGCGCGGGAGCGTTACGGGGCGGTTCTGGGCTTGGACCACTGGACGCTCTCCAAAACGCCGCTCGAGAACGCGGCGATGCTCGCCGAACAACTCCGCGGGCTCGATCCCCGGCTGCTCGGCGGCCGCCGTCTGGATGTCGTCGCCCACAGCCGCGGCGGCCTTGTCGGGCGGGCGTTTTGCGAACTGCTCGGGCACGCCTCCGCGGTGCGCCACCTGGTGTTTGTGGGGACGCCCAACTGTGGGACGGACCTGGCCAATCCCAGGAACTGGGGTGCGATGGCGGACCTGCTTGTCAACATGACGGGTGTGGATTTCGCGGATTTGTTCGGGCGTCTTGCGGCGTTGCTGGCCCGCCTGGCCGTGAGCAGCGGCCAGAAGAGAATCCCCGGCCTGCTCGCCCAAAACCCGCGGATGGCCGACGTGCGGAATTCCTTCCTGAACCGGCTGCAGCGGGCCGATGCCGATCGCGGTGGTGTCCGCTACGCGGTGGTCAGCGCCGAGTTCGAGCCTGCGCCGCTCATTCCCAATCTCAAGGGCCTCTGGCAGGCCGCGCGGGACGCGGGTGTGGACATTGCGTTGGACCGGTTTTTCACGGAGGCGAACGACCTGGTGGTGAACACGGCCCACGCGTGGTGCATCGAACAGGGTCCCGGGCAGCGCGCCCGGCTGCCGTCGTTCCTGAAGCCCGGCCGGGTGCTGGTGTATGTGCCGGCGGGCTCGGCGCTGCGGTTGCCGGCGGGGGTGAATCGCCGGGTCGCCCTCGGCGTGCACCACTGCAACCTGTTTGTCCAGCCTCCGACCCGGGAGGGGCTACGGCAATGGCTGGGTGAAGGCTGAGGGGGTTCGGCCCGGTGTCAGGGCCGGAGCAGCGTCCCGCGCTTGCGGTTCAGGCGTTGGCGGGCTGCATGAGGCGCGCCAGGGAATGCCACCAGCTGTCGTGCAGGCCGGCCACGGGCCAGCTCCATTGGCCGGCGGCGGTCTGGATGACCAGCGCGTCGCCGCCCACGGTTCCCAGGGAGATGGCGGGAACGCCCAGGATGGCGGCTTGGGCCAGCGTCCTGGCGGCGGTGAGACGGGACGTGGTGATCACGATGCGATGCTGGGTTTCTCCGAACAACAGGGCGTCGAGGCGCGCGCCGGCGATGCCGGACAAGTCAATGTGGGCGCCGATGCGGCGCGGGGTGTTGCGCGCGAGGGTCTGGCTGATGCAGGATTCGGCAAGACACACGGCCAGGCCGCCTTCGCTGCAGTCGTGGGCGCTTTTGATGCCGCCGCCGAAGATCAACGAGCGCAGCGCCTCGTGGAGGACGCGTCCGGTGTCGAGGTCGCAGCGGGGGGGCAACCCGGTTTTCCGGCCGTGGACGACCTGGAGATAGGCGCTGCCGCCCAGTCCCTGGAGCGGATCGGCCATGTCCACGGGCTGGCCGAGCAGGAGAATGGCGTCGCCGGCCTCCTTGAACCACTGGGTGGTGATGTGCTCGGGCTTTTCGATCAACCCCACCATCGCCACCGTGGGCGTCGGGTCGATCGGGCCGTTCGGGCTCTGGTTGTAAAGACTGCAGTTGCCGCCCGTGATGGGCGCCCCCAGGGCGCGGCATGCGTCCCCGATGCCGCGCACGCTTTCCTGAAGCTGCCAGAACAGCTCCGGATTGTGCGGGTTGCCAAAATTCAGGTTGTCCGTGACGCCCAGCGGGGTGGCGCCGGCGCAGGCGAGGTTGCGGGCGGCTTCGGTGACGGCGATTTTGCCGCCCTCGTAGGGGTCGAGGTACACGTAGGCGCCGTTGCACTCCGAGGTGAGGGCGATGAGTTTCTCTCCCGTGAACGCGGGGCTCTGCGCGGCGCGGCCTTCGGGCGCCGGCGGGATGGAATCGGCCTTGATGCGGATGACGGCGGCGTCGGAACCGGGGCAGACCACGGTGTTATTGCGGACCATGTGGTCGTATTGGCGGTAGACCCAGTTTTTGGAGGCGATGGTGGGCCAGGCGAGCAGCGTGTTCAGCGCGGCCACGGGGTCCGCGGTGTCCGGCAGCCCGGCGAGCGTGAAGGCGCGGACGGCCTGGAGATAGTCGGGCTGGCGGGCTTCGCGGTGGTAGACGGGCGACTCGCTGGCGATCAGTTTGGCCGGGATGCTGGCCACGGTCCGGCCATGGTGGGTGACGACCATCAGGCCCGTGTCGGTCACCCGCCCGACCTCCGACCAGGGCAGGTCCCACTTGTCGAAGATGCGTTTCACTTCGGCCTCGCGCCCCTGCTGCACGATGATCAGCATGCGCTCCTGCGACTCGCTGAGCATGATCTCGTAGCTGCTCATGTGCGGCGCGCGCTGCGGCACCCGGTCCAGTTCGATTTCGATGCCGGTGCCGGCTCGCGCGGCGGTTTCGCAGGTGGAGCAGGTCAGCCCGGCGGCGCCCATGTCCTGGATGCCGGCGACGGCGCCGGTGGCGAGCAATTCGAGGCAGGCCTCGCAGACGAGCTTTTCCATGAAGGGATCGCCCACCTGCACGGCGCCGCGCTGCTGATCCGCCGATTCCTCGGTGAGATCCTGCGAGGCGAAGGCGGCGCCGGCCAGGCCGTCCCGACCGGTGGCGGGGCCGACGTAGAACACGGGGTTGCCGACGCCGCGGGCGGCGCCGCGGGCGATCTGGTCGTGGCGGAGCACGCCGAGGCAGAACACGTTCACGAGAGGATTGCCCTCATACGACTTGTCGAAATACACCTCGCCGGCCAGGGTGGGTATCCCGAAGCAATTCCCGTAGTGCGCAATGCCCGCCACCACCCCGCCGAACAACCGCCGCACCTCCGGATTCGACAGCTCCCCGAACCGCAGCGAGTCCAGCGCGCACACGGGGCGGGCGCCCATGGTGAAGATGTCCCGGACGATGCCGCCGACGCCGGTGGCGGCGCCCTGGAAGGGTTCGACAGCGCTGGGATGGTTGTGGGATTCCATCTTGAACGCGATCGCCAGACCATCGCCGATGTCGACGATCCCCGCGTTTTCCTCGCCGGCGCCGACGAGCACGCGGCGCGACCGGGTGGGAAACGTTTTGAGCAGCGGCCGGGTATTCTTGTAGGAACAGTGCTCGCTCCACATCACCGAGAAGATCCCCAGCTCGGTGTAGGTCGGCTCGCGGCCGAGGATTTTGAGAATTGCCTCGTATTCCTCGGGGGTCAGATTGTGCTGGCGAACGAGTTCGGGGGTGAGGGCGGGGTCGGTCATGGGATCATGCTTTCCAGAATCCATCGCCCGTCCGTGCTTCCCACCAGGGGCTCACAAGCCCGCTCCGGGTGCGGCATCAGCCCGGCGACATTGCGGCGCTCGTTGCAGATGCCCGCGATGCCTTCCACCGAGCCGTTCGGGCTTGCGTAGTCCTCAAGCACGCCATCGGCGGTGCAATACTGCCACAGGATCTGATCCTGGGCGCGCAGCCGGGCCAGGGTGGGGGCGTCCGCATAGTAGCACCCCTCCCCGTGGGCTACCGGGATCCGCAGCAGCGTGTCGGGCGGGATTCGGCGTGTGAACGGCGAGTCCCGCGTGGCGGTCTTCAGGTGCACATGCTCGCATCGGAACTGCAGCGAACGGTTCCGGATCAGGGCTCCCGGCAGCAGGCCCGCCTCGCACAGGATCTGAAAACCATTGCAGATTCCCAGCACCAAGCCCCCTTCGGCCGCAAACCGTCGCACCGCCTGCATCACCGGACTGAACCGCGCAATCGCGCCCGTGCGCAGGTAATCCCCGTAGCTGAAGCCGCCCGGCACGATGACGGCCTCCGCCGCGCCCAGCGATGTGTCCTTGTGCCACACAAGCTCGGCGCTGTGCCCCAGCACCCGGATCGCGTGCACGGCGTCCTGGTCGCAGTTCGAGGCCGGGAATTGCAGGATGGCGAAGTGCATAAGGTCAGGTTGCCGGCGCGCCCCCGCCCGCCCGCCGCGTCACGTGCCGCGTCACGCGCGGTCGGCAAGCGAGCGGTTGCGGTCGGCGGGCGGCGGGTTCATTCGATCACAAGTTGGTAATCCTCGATGACGGGGTTGCTGAGGAATTTGTGGCTGGCTTCCTCCATGGCCTTGCGGGCGGCCTCCCGGTCCGAGCCGGCCAGTTCGATCTCGAGGTATTTGCCCACGTGGACCGCCTGGATGTCCCGATACCCCATGTGCTCGAGCGCCTGTTGCACCGTTTTGCCCTGCGGATCCAGCACGGCCTTCTTCGGTGTGATGATGATTTTCGCTTTCATAGTCCGGCGGGTGCTGCCCCCGCGGGCGGGTTCATTGTTGCGGCAAGCCCGGCGTGGAGGCGAGGAGTTTTTTCCGCCGGCGCGGGGCCCGCGGAGGTTGGGGCGGCGGGGGCTGGCAGCACGATCCGCGGCGGTCCGGGGCGGGATGGTGCAGGGCGATTGCGTCGGTGGGATTTTGAGGGCGGGGTGGGCTTTCGGCGCATCACAGGACGCCTTGTTGCCGCAACGCCTCGACCACGGCGTCCGCCATCGTGTCGACGTGCGGTGTGGCGGGATCGGGGCGGCGGAGCGGGCAACCCTCGGGCGGCGGATCCACGTAGCCGAAGTCGGCCATGAGACAGCGCAGGATTTTCTGGAGCCGTTCGCGGTGCGACTGCTGGGCGGCGCTCAGCGGCTGGCGCCCGCGGCCCATGGCGAAGCCGCGCAGTTCCACCGCCGCCCGGAATCCCTCGGGGAACTCGGCGGCTCCGAGCATGGCGTCGAACAACTCCAGCAGGCGGTATTGGAGTGACACCGCCAAATCCAGCTCCCGGGCCCTGGCCAGATCGAACATTCTTCGGGTGAGTTCGGGCACGACGCCGCTGGTCGCATGCGTGCCCCCATCGACGCCGATCAACAGCATCGGCACCAACACTGCCTCCCACCCCGTCAGAAAGGAAAAATCCGGCCGTGCCGGCCGCACGGCGGCCATGAGCCGCATCATGAAGGCCACATCGCCGGAGGAATCCTTGATGCCGACGATCCGGTCCAGTTCGGCCAGGCGCTGGATGGTCGGCACGTCGATCGGGCTGGCGAACATGGGGATGTTATAGAGGGTCACATCGATCGGGCTGGCCAGCGCAATCTCGCGAAAATACGCGTACACCGACTCCGGGCCGAGCCGGTAGTAATAGGGCGAGACAATGGCCACCGCGCGCGCGCCATATTGGGCATAGGCCTCGCACGCCGCCAGGGTCTCCCGCACATTCGCCTCCGCGGCTCCCGCAAGCACCGGCACCCGGCCCGCGGCCTGCTCGCAGACGATCCGCACGATCTGCCGGCGTTCGTCCGCGGTGAACCGGATGAACTCGCCGGTCGATCCGTTCGGATACAACCCGTGCACACCCCGCGCAATCAGCCAGTCCACGTACCGGCGCAGTTCCGCCTCATGAATGCGGTCATGCGCATCCAGCGGCACCATGTGGGGTGTCAGAATCCCCGAGATCGTCGCAGCCATGCGCTCACGCTGACAAACCGCGGCCCCGAAGGCGAGCCTGTTTCCATGAACGCCAACACCCTTCCAAACCCGGGGCTCCGACGACGCGCGCGCCGACCAAGGTGCGGATTGCCGGCAGGAAGGTGCGCCGGGCGGGGCGTCATGGATTGGAGGAGGTCATGATGCGGCATGGGTTTCTTGGGGGGGCGGAACTGGCACCGGGAAGGTTTCCTGCCGGGCGGCTTCACGGGCCTTGTGTTTCCACTTCTGGACCGGATCCAGGTGCACGCCGCCCAGGGCCAGGAGTTTGTCGAGGTGATACACCATGTCCTCGCGTCGCTGGCCGACGAGCGCGTAATCCTTCATGAGAAAAATGGCTTCCTCCGGGCACACCTCCTGACAATAGCCGCAGAAAATGCATCGCAGCATGTCGATTTCGAAATCGCGCGGGCGTTTCTCGACGTTGCCGGTGGCCGGGTCGACCTCGGGTCCCGGGGGGTGGACGGTGATGGCCTTGGGGGGGCAGATGAACTCGCAGAGCTGGCAGGCGACGCACTTGGTGCGGCCGTCCTGGTCGCGGACGAGGTAGGGGGCGCCGCGGTAGCCTTCGGGCACGACCCATTTTTCCTCCGGGTAGGACAGGGTCACCGGGCGGCGCAGGACGGCGGTGCGCCAGAAGTGGCGGAAGGTGACTTTGAATCCGTTGAGGAGGGTGGGCACGTAGAGGCGTTCCCAGAAGCTGAGGTGGGGGCGGGGCACGGTCATGAGGCGATCCAGAGCCAGACGGTGGTGGCGGCGATGTTGGCCAGGGCCAGAGGCAGGAACCGGTTCCAGCCGAGGCGCATCAACTGGTCGTAGCGGAAGCGCGGCAGCATCCAGCGGACCCAGATGAATCCCAGGATGAAGACCATCATTTTGGCGAGGAAAATGCCGATCTGGGCCGCGCCCTGCCACCACGCGGTGGCGACCCGGTCCAAGCCGAAGACCGGCAGCGTCCAGCCGCCGAAAAACAGTGTCGTGAGGATCGCCGACGCCAGGATCATGCTGGCGTATTCGCCCATGAAAAAGAGGGCGAACCGGATCGAGCTGTATTCGACGTTGTAACCCCCGGCCAGTTCCTGTTCGCACTCGGGCATATCGAAGGGCAGCCGGTTGGTTTCGGCAAAGGACGCGCCGAGGAAGATGACGAACGAGAGCAGGAGCATGGGGTTTTGGAAGACGGCCCAGTTGGGGAGGATGGGGAGCCAGGGGAGGCGGCCCTGCTGGGAGGCGATGACGTCGCCGAGGTTCAAGCTGCCCACGACCATGAACAGCGGGATGACCGCCAATCCCATCGACACCTCGTAGGAAATCATTTGCGCGCCGGACCGCAGGCCGCCCAGGAGCGGGTATTTGGAGTTGGCGGCGTAGCCGGCCAGCACGATCCCGTAAACGCCGAGCGACGCGATGCCGAAGGCGTAGACGATGCCGATGTTAAGGTCGGCGATGACCATCTCTTGGTCTCCCAGGCGGGAGCCGAACGGAATGACCGCGAGATTGAGAATGGCGGGAAACATCACGATCGCCGGCGCCGCCCAGTAATAGGCACGCCGCACATGCGCCGGGGTGAAGTCCTCCTTGAGAAAGGCTTTCACCGCATCGGCCACCGGCTGCAATAGCCCGAACGGCCCCGCCCGGTTCGGTCCCAGCCGGTCCTGGATGGCCGCGCAGAGGCGGCGCTCGATGAGCACCACATACGCCACGAGAACCATCAGCACGCTGAAGGCCACCACGATTTTCACCGCCGAAACGAAGAGGAAATTCCAGTCCATGCGCACCTCAGACAGACACCGTGACGCCGGCGTCTCCCAGCCCCTCCCAGGTGAGCCCCGCAAACGCCGGCACCCCGCCGGCCATCTGCTCGAACAAGCCCCCAACCGTCTTGGGCACGGGTTCGCCGGCCACCCGCCCCACCAGCTCGCCCAGGAACTCCCACTCCGGCCGGGCTTCGCCGGGCGGTTCGACCGCCTTGTGAAACCGCTGGACGCGCCCGTGGACATTGGTCATGGAGCCGGCCTTCTCGGCGGGGGCGCATCCGGGAAGCAGGACATGGGCGAGGGCGGTGGTGGCATTGGGCAGGACGTCGCTGACCACCAGGCAGTCCAGCCCGGCCAGCAGGCCGGCGTCGAAATCCCGGGCCGGGATGTCCTCCGTGAACGGCGCTTCAGGCTTGGCGCGCAGCACGTCGTCGCCGAACACGATCAGCGTTCGGATGGCGCCCTGCCGGATGCCGTCGGCGATGCGAGGCAGGTTGATGCCCATTTCCGTGAAACAGATTCCGATGAGGCGCGCGCCGGTGCTGTTGGGGTTTTGGTCGTCACAGACCAGCAGGTGGTCGGCGGGCTGGGGGCGGGGCAGGGCGTCGGTGATGGCGTCGAGGCGTGTGGCGAGGCGTTTGAGAAGGAACAATTCCTCGTTGGTTTGGCGGGCGGAGGCGATGATGGCGACGGAGCCGTGGGGGGCTTGCTGGAGGCGGCGGGCGACATCGTCCAGGGCGTCGGACCAGGGGATCGGCCCGGCGGCTGCGGCGGCGGCGGGGCGCCGGGTGACCCGGGCGAGGCGGTCGGGGCGGTTGATCCACCGGAAGTTCAGGCGGCCGCGATCGCACATCCAGCCGCGGTTGACGGCGGGGTTGTCGCGGGGCACGAGGCGGTAAATCCGGTTTTCCCGGGAGTCGATCCGGAGGTTGCAGCCGGTGCCGCAGGTGGTGCAGAGGCTGTTGGTTTCCTTGAGGAACCAGACGCGCATCTGGAACCGGAAATCCTTCGAGGTCAGGGCGCCGACGGGGCAGAGGTCGACGGTGTTGAGGGTGTAATGGTTGTCGAACGGCTTGCCCGGGTAGGCGGCCAGCACGCTGTGGCTGCCGCGCTGGATGATGCCCAGCGCGTCGTCCCCCACGATGTCGCGCGTGAACCGGATGCACCGTCCGCACAGAATGCACCGCTCGTCGTCGAGCATCACGCGCGGGCCGAGGTCGACCTGTTTGGGTTTATGGACCTTGGTTTCGACGAACCGGCTGGCGGCGGGGCCGTAATCGAGGGCGTATTCCTGCAGTTGACATTCGCCCGCCTGGTCGCACACGGGGCAGTCCAGCGGGTGGTTGATCAGGAGAAACTCCAGCACGCTGCGGCGCATCTCCCGGACCGCCGGCGTGTCGGTGTAGATCTCCATGCCGGCCGACACCGGCGTGGCGCACGCGATGGCCGGACGCGGCGCCTTGACGATCTTGGGAGTGCCGTCGGCATTGGCCACCGGTTTGCGGTCCGGCCCCAGCACGGGGGTGCCGTATTCGACCAGGCACATGCGGCAGTTGCCCGCGACCGGCAGACGCGGATGGTAGCAGTAATGCGGCACCGTCACCCCGGCGATCTCACATGCCTGGATCATGGTTGTGGGCAGCGGCTTGCCGCTCACGGGGTGGGGCATCGTCCGGGGCACCACGACCGCCCGGCCGTTGACCACGACCTTCAGATACTCCGCCGTCGGCGGCGTCGCGGGAGGAGATGTCGAGGAACCGGGCATGGGAACCCTAGCGAGCCCCCATCTCCGCCGCGGCGGTGGGGCTTCCTTGGGACAGAAAATTGTTCGAGTACTGGGCGCCGCGGCGGAGATGGGGGCTCGCTATGCAAAACCGGCAAGCGGTTTTGCCCCGAAGAATGGCTTGGAACCGCCGCGCAGCGGCGGTACAGAGTTCTTGACGACCGCCGTGCAGGCGGAGCCTTCGTTCGTGCAGAAACTGGGACGAACACCGAACGCCGAACACCGAACATCGAACATCGAATGGCGCTGACGCGCACGCCATGCGCCGGAGCCAATGGGCAACCAGTGAATTGTGCCGTGTCGCGTCTGGCGTTGAGCG
>JAFGQR010000052.1 GCA_016935555.1 Verrucomicrobiota bacterium | reverse complement strand
CGAGAAGGCTGCCGCCGAGAAGGCTGCCGCCGAGAAGGCTGCCGCCGAGAAGGCTGCCGCCGAGAAGGCTGCCGCCGAGAAGGCTGCTGCTGAAAAGGCCGCCGCCGAAAAGGCCGCCGTGGCCGGAACATCGGCCGTCAAAACCGCGGTCGGGCAGGTGAGCGCAGTGGTGGCCCAGGAGCAGACCCGCATCCAGGGCGTGATTGATAACGCGAAGAACCTGATCGGACAGAAGAAGTATTCGGAGGCATTGAAGACCCTGGGCGACCTCGCGAATGTCAAGCTGACCCCCGAACAACAGGCCACCGTCGACAACCTCACGCAGGCCGCACAAAAACTCGCCGCCCGTTCCGCCACCGAAAAAGCCGCCGCCGGCGCCGCGCAATCCATCAGCGACGCCTTGGGAGGCAAGAAATGAGCCCGAACGCCGGGATCCCCCGCGCCGACACTGCATTAGATCCTACTTGCGAAAAGGGTAACAATTGATCTCTCAGAAATTGAGAATTGAGAATTGAGAATTGAGAATTAACAATTTGAAATATCTTTGGCTGAGTTTTCTATGACAACAAACGCCCCTACACTGACCCTGCCGAAACGCCGCCGCTGGCTGAAGAGACTCGCATGGATTTGTGTGATCCTGCTGGTGCTCCTGGTGGCAGCCTATTTCATCGCCACCAGCAACGCGTTCTTCCAGCGCGTCATCCTCCCCCAGGCCGGCCGAAGCCTCAACTCCACCGTGACCGTCTCCGAGGCCTCCATCCACCCGTTCTCCAGGGTGATTCTCCGCGACCTCAAAGTCCAGCCCCGCGGGGAAGAGCCCGTGTTCGAGGCCAGGGAGGTGCGCGTCCGCTACCGTCTGCTGTCCATTCTCGGCGGCGCCCTCAACCTCGACGAAGCCGTCCTCGAATCCCCCATCGTCCGCGTCATCCAAAAAGCCGACGGCACCAGCAACCTCGATCCGATCCTCAGGTCCATGAGCGAAGGGAAGCCTGACGAAGCGCCGGCGCCTTCCTCGGCGCCGTCGAAGCCGATGCAGGTCGATCTCAAAAAGCTGGCCGTCAACGGCGCCGTGCTCAGCTTCAGCCAAACCGCTCCCAACGGCGACACGTTCCGCGCCGAAATCCCCCACCTGAACGTCGCCTTGACAAACGTCAAGAACGGCCAGACCGCCCGGTTCACCCTCGAGGGCAACCTCGACCTCAGAGCCGCCACCCGCACCAATGTCTCCCAACTCGCCGGCACCTTGAAGGGCGATATCCGCGCCGCCCTCGCCAAGGACCTCACCCCCGACCGCATCGAAGGGGGAGCCGAATTCGCCGAGACGACGGCAACCGGCGCCTTTGCGGACGCCAAGGGGCTGACGACCGCGCTCACCACCGACCTCGACGCCACCCAGGTGAAGCAGTTGGCCCTGCAGTTCGCCAAAAAAGGCGCCCCCCTCGGCCGCCTGTCGGTCAGCGGGCCGCTGGACCTGCGCAAACTTGAAGGCAACCTCACAATCGCCCTGACTGGCATCGGCGCCGAGGTGCTTTCCCTCGTCGGCGGCCCCTACGGCATGTCGTTCGGGGAAACCAAACTGGCCGCCAAATGCGACTTGGCCCTCAGGAACCAGGCGCAAGTCGTCACCGCTGTCGGCTCCATGACGGGCGCCTCCTGCAGCGTCACCCGCGAACAGCTCACCACCCCGAAGGTGGATTTCCAGCTGGACTACAACATGAAGGCGGACATGCCCGCCACCCGCGCCACCCTCAGCCGGCTGGCCCTCAACGCCACCCAAAATGCCAAACCCTTTCTCCTCGGCGGCCTCACGCGCGAGATGGTGATTGACTGGGGCAAGGGCGACCAGGCCGTCGAGGCGTCGATGCTCGAGCTGGTGGTGACCAACCTGGATCTGGTGCAGTGGCAGGCGGTCACCGGACCCGAAGTGAAAGGCGGCATCCTCAACGGCAGGCTGGGATTGAATGTCCAAAACGCCGGCAAAAAGGTCGCCTTCGACTTGGCGTCCCAGATCGCCGACCTGTCGGCGGAATTCGCCAGCAACCGCCTCAGTGGCATCCACGCCACTTTCGCCACCCGCGGCCAGGTGACCGACTTCAGCCGCGTGGATTTGGCGGACGTCACGATGCAGACCACTCACGCCGGCAACCCCCTGATGTCCCTCAAAGGCTCGGGAACACTCAACGCCACCAACATGGAAGCCAATCTCCAAACCGAGATGACCGCCTCCCTCGCCCAGGCGTGCGCGCTGCTGACGCCGGACCAGCCGCTCATGGCCTCCGGCACCGCCACGTTCACCGGGCGCGTCGCCCAGCGAAACGCCGCGTCCAGCCCGTCCGCCGCGCCCGCCCTGGCCCAGGACATCGCCGGCAACCTGCACCTGGCTGACTTGGTGGTACGTCCCGCCCCGGGAACACCGGCCCAGAAACCCCTCGAGGCGCGCCTCAGCCTCGACGCGTCGCAGCTCAACCAGCGCCTGGATTTCCGCCAGACCCAACTCGCGCTCACCCCCACCCCCCGCGCCCGCAACGAGATCGCGCTCACCGGCCACGTCGACATGAGCCGCTCCAATGCCATCACCGGCAACCTGAAGCTCGCCTCGGATGCCCTCGACTTCACCGACTACTACGCCATGTTCGAAAGCCAGCCGGCAATCCCGGGAACACCGCCCGCCAAGACCAAAGAACCCCTCCAGGACCGGAAACCGCCTCCGCCCGAAACGGAGGCGCCTCCCTACGAAATGCCGGTGCGGGACTTCGTGACGGCGCTCGAAGTGGGCCGCCTGCATGTGCGCGAGATGGCCATCAGCAATCTGCAGGCAACCGTCAGGCTGGATGGTTCCAAGGTGACGCTCCATCCGGTCCAAATGACCCTCAACGGCGCGCCCGCCAGTTCCAAGGTGGACTTGAATATGGGCGTGCCCGGCTATCAATACGCGGTGGATCTCCAGGCCCGGCAGGTGCCCGTCGCCCCGTTCGTGGACTCCTTCCAACCCGAGCGCAAAGGCCAAATGGCCGGCACCTTCAACCTCCTCGCCCAAATCAGCGGCACCGGGGTCACCGGCCCCAGCCTCCAGAAAAACCTCGCCGGCCAGTTCGATTTCGGCGCCACCAACCTGAACCTCAAGCTGATCGACGTGAAAAACAACGTGCTGAAGTCCGTGATCAACGTCATCATCGGCCTCCCCGATATCATCCGCAACCCCGGTGCCGCCGTCACCAGCCTCGTCGGCAAACTCTCCGGCTCCCGCGACGCCACCAGCAGCGGCGGCTGGATCGATGACGTCTCCAAAGCCCCCATCGATTCCATCGACTTCCGCGGCCGCGCCGGCCAGGGCCGCGTCGAGGTCCAACACGCCCTCGTCCAAAGCCCCGGCTTCCAAGTCCAAACCAAAGGCCTCGTCACCCTCGCCCCTGTCCTCACCAACTCCACCATCGAGTTCCCCGTCACCCTCGCCCTCGAACGTTCGCTGGCTGCCAAGATCGGCCAGGCCGGCGCCAGCACCCCCACCAACATCGCTTACGTGAACCTCCCCGACTTCCTCACCATGCAGGGCACCGTCGGCGAGCCGAAGAAAAAACTCGATTACCCGGCTCTTGCGAAGATGGCGGTACAACTCGGCGGCGGCATCGTGGGCGGCACCGGCCAGGCGGTGATCGACCAGGCCACCGGCCTGGTGGACGACGTCAAGGGCATCTTTGGCCGCAAGGACTCCACCAACGCCCCAACCACCAATAAACCGTCCGTCAAAAGCGTCCTGGACAAGGTGCTCCAGCTCCAGCCCCCCGGCACCAAAGCCCCGTCCGACACCAACGCCCCCGCCAAGCGGAAGGGTTTGTTCGACATGCTGAAATAGGCGATGCCTGTTATTCTGTTTGCTTTTCCCTTTCATCACGACATCCGCCGGCGTCTGGGGTCTCCGGAGTGGCGGGTTCAGGTTGGCGCAGCGTTTGAGGGGAAGTTAGGGCTCGACGGAGTCTCGCCCTACCGTCGGCGGCCTACCACCAAGCGGCGGGTGAGGACGCAGGGCATGAGCGCGGCGCATGGGCTGCGGCGCCGCAGCCGCCTCCTCCTCATGCGCACCCCACCACGCCCGGGAGGGCAAGACTCCGTCGAGCCCTGATTTCCATTCGTTTGGATTTCGTTTCGGATTTTCGGATTTGGGGGTAACAAAACCCTTTTCAGAACGGGTGTTTTCTGCCATAGTAACGGCAACCTATGAACACCGCCTCCGGCCGGACACGTCCTCCGGCTTCCACACAATTCTTGTGCCCAGCCTCGGGGAAACGCCTTTTTCTGGCACCGGTTCTGAGCGCGCTGGTGCTGGCCCTCGGCGCCGTCCAGGCCCGAGCCGGCACCACGATTGTCTTCAATGAAGTCATGTACCACCCGGCCACCAACGAACCGGCGCTCGAGTGGCTCGAACTCCACAACCAGTTGGCTGTCGATATCGACATCTCCCACTGGTCCCTGACCGGCGGCATCCAGTTCGCCTTCGCCCCCAACACCGTTCTCCGCGGCGGAGGCTGCCTGGTCGTTGCCCTTTCGCCAGGCGCGCTCAGCGCGGCGACGGGCCTGACCGGCATCCTCGGCCCCTTCAGCGGCCGCCTGGCCAACAACGGCGACACGCTCGAACTGCGCGACAACAACGGGCGCGTCGTCGATACCCTCGTCTACGACGTGGAAGGCGACTGGCCGGTGGCCCCCGACGGGTCCGGGGTGTCCCTCGCGAAACACGACCGCGATGCCGCCAGCGGACCTGCGGAGAACTGGACCTCGAGCGAGCAGGTCGGCGGGACGCCGGGCGCGGACAATTTCCCGCTGTTCAACCGCCCGCCGGTGGACCAGGGGCTGGTGGAGATGGAGTCGGTCTGGCGTTACCAAGACTCCGGCAGCGACCCCGGCACCGGGTGGGCCGGGGCCGGCTTCGACGATTCGAGCTGGGGTTCGGGTGCGGCGTGGTTCTCCCGGGGCGCGGTGGGCGTGGGGGAGACGCGGCCGATCGCCACCCTTTACAACACCGGAGTCGCCGACGACGGGAGCACGCTGCCCGCCGGGGCGTCGGACCCGCACTACCTGATCACGGCCGCTGCGCAAGGTGGCATCAACCGCGGTGCGATCGTCTGCGCGAACAACGCCGCCTGGATCGGGAACGATTTCGACTCCTGCTGGATCGGCGTCACCGCGTCCGGAGCGGACAACGTGGCCGTGGGCGCCTACCATTTCCAGACGCGGTTTAATCTGTTCAATTACCTGCCCGGCACGGTGCGGGTCACCCTCCAGGTCGCGGTGGACAACACGTGCGCCAGCGTGCTCCTGAACGGCGCGTCGGCCGGGATCAACTACGCCGGCTTCGCAGCCTACAGCGAGCCGTTCGTGCTCACCACGGGGTTCGTGACGGGCACCAACACGCTCGAATTCCGAACCACCAACGACGGCACGTCCGTCAATCCCGCGGGCTTCCGCGTCCTCGCCTCGGGCACGGGCACCGTCGTGATCACCAACACGGCCCTGGCCGCGGCCACGGCGGCCCAGTATTTCCGCAAGGCGTTCCTCTTCGCCGGCGACCCGGCCAACACGCGGCTCCGCCTCAACCTCATCGCCGACGACGGCGCGGTCGTCTACCTGAACGGCGCCGAGGTGTTCCGCGTCAACCTGCCCGCGGGACCCGTCACCCCCGCCACCCTGGCCCTCACCAATGTCGTCACCCCAACCCGCACAGGCTACTTCGAAGTATCCCCCGCCAGCCTCGTTGCGGGCACGAACGTCCTCGCCATCGAACTGCACCAGGCCGCCGACGGCGGCGACGACGCGCTCCTCGGGGCGGAACTGCTCGCCACCCCCCTCGAGCCGCCGCCCGTCACCCTCGCCTTCAATGAAATCGAGTCCGCCACCAACGCGACGTTCTGGCTGGAATTGGTCAACTACGGGACGGACCCGTGGTCTTTGGACGGCGCGGTGCTGTATTGCGACGGCGCCACCAACGCCGAATACGTCCTGCCCACCCCGCTCACCCTCGGCCCGGGCGAATTCCTCGCGCTGACCAACACCACCCTGGGCTTTAAACCCGCTTCCGGCGACCGGCTCGTCCTCTATCGCACCGGCAAAACCGGCGTCCACGACGCTGTCGTTGTCAAGAACCGCCCGCGCGCCCGGCATCCCGACGGCACGGGTGAGTGGCTGCATCCGAGCGCGCCCACGCCCGGCGCCGCGAACGCGTTCGCGTTCCGGGACGAGTTGGTCATCCACGAGATCATGTACCACCACCGACCAAACCCTTCGATCGACCATCTTCCGCCGTCCGACAATGACGAGGCGTGGATCGAACTGGTCAACCGCAGCAGCAACGCCGTGGACCTCACCGGCTGGGAACTCACCGGCGGAATCAGCTACCGCTTCTCCCCGGGAAAAACCATCGCCCCCGGCGCCTACCTCATCGTCGCAGACGACGCACCCGCGTTGCGGACCCGGTATCCGGGGCTGGACATCGTCGGCGACTTCGGCGGGCGCCTCTCCCACCGCAGCGACCGGATTGTGCTCCGCGATCTCTCCGGGAACCCCGCCGACGAGGTGCGCTACTTCGACGGCCCGCCCTGGCCGGAATACGCGGACGGCGGCGGCTCGACCCTCGAGTTGCGGGATGCCAACGCCGACAACGCGCGCCCCGAGGCGTGGGCGGCCAGCGACGAGTCGGGTCGGTCGTCGTGGCAGACCGTCACCTACCGGGGCGTGGCGGGCTATCCGGGCAGCACCCAGCCGACCACATGGAACGATTTTGTGCTCGGCCTGCTCGCGGCCGGCGAATGCCTTGTCGACGATATCACCGTCACCGAATCGCCCACCAACAACCCGGTCGCCTTTCTCCCCAACGGGAATTTCGAAAGCGGCTCGACGGGCTGGCGCCTGCTCGGCAATCACAGCCACAGCCGCGTCATCACCGACCCGGACAATCCCGGCAATCACGTGCTGCACCTCGTCGCCACCGGCCCGCAGGAGCACATGCACAACCACCTCGAAACCACCCTCGCGTCCGGCCACAGCGTCGTCAACGGCCGCTTGTACGAAATCTCCTTCCGGGCCAAGTGGCTTGCGGGAAACAACCTGTTGAACACACGCCTCTACTTCAACCGCGTCGCCCGCACCACCCCCCTGGACGTGCCCGCCCTCAGCGGCACCCCGGGCGCCCCCAACTCGCGCCGCGTGTCCAACGCCGGCCCCACGTTCAGCAGCTTCGCCCACTTCCCCGTCATCCCGGCGGCGGGCGAAGCCGTCACAGTCACCGTCACGGCACAGGACCCGCAGGGCGTCGCAAGCGCCGACGTGTTCTGGTCTGCCAACGGCGGCGCCTGGTCCAGCGCGCCCATGGCGCCCCGCAGCGGCGGTCGCCTCGCTGGCACCATCCCCGGCATGCCCGCGGGCACCATCGTCCAGTTCTATGTGCGCGCCGTGGACACCCTCGGCGCGCCGGCCACCCACCCGGCCGCCGGACCCGACTCGGGGGCGCTTTACACGGTCGAAGACGGCCAGGCCAACCTGGAAGCCGCGCACAATGTCCGGCTCATCCTCACCCCCGCCCACACCGAACTGCTGCACGCCTCGACCAATGTGATGAGCAACGACGGCCTGCCCTGCACGGTCGTCTACGACGAGCAGCGGCCCTACTACGACGCCAGCCTGCGCCTCAAAGGCAGCGAGCGCGGCCGCGACGTCCCCGCACGCGTCAGTTACCACGTCACCTTCCCCACCGACGACCTGTTCCGAGGCGTTCACCCGGTCATGCTCCTCGACCGCGCGCGCGGCAGCAACCGGGGTCCCCAGGAAGAAATCCTCATCCGTCACATGCTGCTGCGGGCCGGCGGCATCCCGGGCATC
This sequence comes from Verrucomicrobiota bacterium, assembly GCA_016935555.1. Lineage (GTDB taxonomy): Bacteria > Verrucomicrobiota > Verrucomicrobiia > Limisphaerales > JAFGQR01 > JAFGQR01. The sequence continues at coordinate 26,072 of JAFGQR010000052.1, read as the reverse complement.
CAGGCCGACATCTGCCGCGTCATCGCGCCGCGCGCGGCCCAGACCGGCCCGTGCCTGCTCTTTCCGCGGTTCGAGGACGAATTCATCGAAACGGCGTATGCGAACGGCAACGACGGCACGCTGTGGGAGTTGGAGCTGGTCTATTATCCCACCACTGCCAACGCGGCCGGCTACAAGCTGCCGCTGCCGGACTCGGTGATCAGCGTCGACTTCCAGGACCTGGGTTCGGACAAGGAGTTCTACCGCTACAATGACATCATCAAGAACCACCGTGACATCGACGATTACCGCCGGCTCCTCCCCCTCGCCCAAAGCTTCAGCCTCCCCGCCGCCGCCTTCGAACAGGTGGCACCCCTGCTCATGGACGTCGACCAGTGGCTGCGCGGCTACGCCCTCGTCAGCCTCTGCGGCATCGGCGACATGTACACCTTCGGCATCCCCCACAACTGGATGGTCTACCTCCGCCCCTCCGACCAGCGCTTCCTGTATTTCCCCTGGGACATGGATTTCACCTTCACCCGCGGCGCCACCGACGCCCTCGTGGGCAACTCGCCTTCGTCGGACTCGCGCTTCAACAAGCTCGTGAACCAGCCGGCCAACCTGCGCCGGTTCTACGCCCACCTCCTGGACATCATCGACCTCAGCTTCAACTCCGCCTACATGCGCCCCTGGACGGAGCACTACGCGACGTTCTCCCCTGGCACCAGCTACGCCGCCGACCTCACCTACATCGACAGCCGCGCCAGCTACGCCCGCTCCCAAATCAGCGCCGCAGGCGGCAACACCGCGTTTGCGGTGAGTGGGCCCGGCGAACTCACCGTCACCAACAACCTCGTCGCACTCACCGGCACGGCGCCGGTCACGGTGCAGAGCCTCCGGGTCAACGGTGTCGAGTATCCGGTCACCTGGAGCAGCATCTCCGCGTGGCGCCTGGGGGTGCCCGTCACCGCCCCCACGAACCAGCTCGTCATCGAGGCGTGCGACCTCGACGGCAACGTCCTCGCCGACCTGACCTGCACCAATACCGTCCTCTGCGCCGGCCCGGCCGGCGACCCGGAGGGCTCGGTGGTGATCAACGAACTCATGTACAACCCCGCCGCGCCCGACACGGCATTCGTGGAGCTGTTCAACACCTCCTCGACGACCGCCTTCGACCTCTCAGGCTGGCGGATCAACGGGCTCGCATTCACATTCCCCGCGGGAACCGTGCTCACCAACCGCCAGCATCTCCTCGTTGCCGGAAACGCCCCCGCCTTCGTGGGCACCTACGGGATCACAGGCCCGTTGCCCGCCGGGACATTCGCCGGCAACCTCCAGAACGACGGCGAGACGCTGACGCTCCTGCGCCCCGGAACCAACACCGCCGAAGGAATCGTCGTGGACCGCGTCCGGTACGAGTCGGCGCCGCCGTGGCCGGAGGAGGCGAACGGAGGCGGGTTGTCGTTGCAGTTGATTGATCCGCTCCAAGACAACAGCCGCGCCGGCAACTGGACCACCGGCACCGGCTGGCGCTTCTTCAGCTTCACCGGCCGGCCCGGCACAATCCTGCGGATCTGGTTGGACAGGCCGGGGGACCTCTACATGGACGACCTGCGGTTGGTCCTCGGGAATGAATCGGGCACGGGAACGAACCTGGTGGTCAACGGCGGATTCGAGGATCCGTTGACAAACAGCTGGAGCTTTGGCGGCGGGTCTTCGTATTATCTTACCAACTCGCACGTCAGCCCTCTCGCAGCCCGCGCCGGCAGCAACAGCCTTCACCTGATCTTCACCGGCCCCGGCGGCTCCAGCGCCTACCTGTCGCAAAGCCTCGGCGGCATCGTCTCCGGCACGAATTACACCGTCAGCTTCTGGTACCTCCCCACCTCCAGCGCCAGCAACCTGACCGTCTACCTCGGCAGCGCCATGCGCCCCGTCATCCATGTCCAACCTGTCCTCGCCACCCCAGGCGCCCCCAACCAGGTCGCGCGTTCCATGCCCGCTTACCCAACCCTCTGGCTCAACGAAGTCCAACCCGAAAACACCGCCGGCATCACCGACCTCACCGGCGCCCGCGAACCGTGGGTGGAACTCTATAACGCGGGCCCCCACAGCGTCGCCCTCGACGGTTTGTTCCTGAGCGATCGCTACATGTCTCTCGCCCACTGGCCCTTCCCGCCCGGCAAAACCCTCGACCCGGGCCAGGCCCGCATCGTCTTCGTCGACGGCCACCCCGAGCGCACTACCGACAACGAATGGCACGCCGGCTTCCGGCTCGCGCCCTCAGCCGGCTCCGTGGCGCTCAGCTGGACCACCAGGGACGGCGTCGAGCTGCTCGATTACCTCAACTACACAAACCTTCCCCCCGACCGCAGCTACGGGGACTTCCCCGACGGCCAGCCCTTCTTCCGGCAGGAGTTCTATTATCCGACCCCGGGCCTTGTGAACGATAACTCCGGCCCGCCGTTGGAGGTGTATGTCAACGAGTGGATGGCGGCCAACACATCGACACTGCTGAACACCAACAACAGCAACCGCTATGACGACTGGTTCGAACTCCACAACCCCGGCGACACCCCCGCCTCCCTCGACGGCGCTTGCCTCACCGACAACCTCGCCAATCCCCTCCAATGCCCCATCCCCCCCGGCTTCGTCATCCCGCCCCACGGCTTCCTGCTCGTCTGGGCAGACAATCAGCCTGCTCTCAGCAACCCCAGCCTGCCCGAGCTGCACGTCAACTTCCGCCTTGACCTTGAAGGCGAAAGCATCGGCCTGTTCGCCTCCGACGGCACCCTGATCGACGCCGTTACCTTCGGACCCCAAGACGACGACATCACCGAGGGCCGCTTCCCGGACGGCACCGGGCCCGTCTGCCGCCTCGCCTCCCCAACCCCGTGGCAACCCAATATCCCGGTGCAGAGCGAGTTCCGCGTGTCGGGCATTGCTCCTGCGGGTCCGGGCCAGCTGGCCATCACCTTCCCGAGCACGCCGGGCAGGCACTACCGCGTCGAATACCGCGACCAGCTCACCGAAGGCGACTGGCTGCCGCTGACCGAAGACACCCTGGCGACCGACTCGACCATGTTCCTGCCGGTCCCACTCGGTCCGGAGGCTCAACGCTTCTACCGGGTCGTGCAGGCGGATTGACGCGTCGGGGCGTCGCCGCGTCGCGGAGCGACGCATGACGGTAGCCGTGGGTTTGAACCCACGGGGTGAGGCCGCGACGGGACAGCGTCGCGGCGTCGCGGAGCGACGCATGACGGTAGCCGTGGGTTTGAACCCACGGGGCGAAGCCGGGCCGGGCCGGTGTCGGGGCGTCGCGGAGCGACGCTTGAAACCTCGCCGGCTCAATCCCACAAATATCGCTCGTCGTATTGGATACCATGCTTGTCGAGAAAGTCCCGGTATTCCTCCTGGAATGTCTTCGTCCGGTGATGCTCGCGTTGATTGCGGATGTAATCCTCAACTCCTGGGATTTCCGACTTGCTCACGCTGAAGGCCGCATAACCGTCCTGCCAGGCAAAGTGCTGGCAACCGGGAAAATTTGCTTTCATCCAGCCGGACGATCCGCCCTTGATGCGTTTTAGGGCCTCGCTCACGGACATCTTGGGCGGCATGCCCAGGAGTATATGGACGTGATCCTCCACGCCGCCGATGAGGCAAGCATGGAGTTCGTTCTGTTTGGCGATACCGCCCATGTACGCCCACACGCGTTGTTCGATATTCGGAAGGATCCAGCGCTGCCGGTGCTTGGTGCTGAAGATCATGTGGTAATGGAGGGATGTGAATGTGTTGGCCATGGTGTCAGAATAAGGCGCCGTCCATCCATTTTGCCTCGTGGAGCGAGGTCATGACGGTAGCCGTGGGTTTAAACCCACGGGGCGAAGCCGGGCCGGGCCGGTGTCGGGGCGTCGCGGAGCGACGACGTGACGGTAGCCGTGGGTTTAAACCCACGGGGCGAGGCCGGGACGGGCCGGTGTCGCGGAGCGACGCATGCGATGTTCACGCGTCGCGCCGCGACGCATGCGATGTTCACGCGTCGCGCCGCGACGCATGAGGTGTACACGCGTCGCTCCGCGACGCCTGTTCGGCCGGCGAATCCGAACCGTGGGTTGAAACCCACGGCTACCGTCAGGTCGTCGCTGCGCGACGAATGACGACGCGGCCATCCGGCGCTCAACAGGAAACGTCCCCCTTGCATGGGGAGATCCATAGCACAAATCCGGCACGCGGGGAAGAACAAAGCCTTCGGGGAATCGTTAGGGTTCCGTCAACGACACACCTCCGCGCTTGAAGCCGGCGGTTTTGTCGGCCACGCTTGGCGATCATGCACGCCGCCTGTTCCAAGACCCGGGCCGGATCGCACCGGGTTCGAAACCAAATCCAGCCAACGACGCGAGAGAACGCAGGCGGATTGGGCTTGTTGTTGGTCGCAGGCCTGGCCCTGGTCACGGGGACATCCTTGTTCGCCGGCGACATGGCACCTGCCGGGCTGCGCTGCGAATATGCGGAGCATCCGTTGGCGGTCGATTGCCCCAGGCCCAGGCTCAGTTGGATCCATGAAACCCAGTCGGACCGGCGCGGCTTGCGCCAGTCGGCTTACCGCGTGCTCGTGGCGTCGTCGGCCGACGCGCTGGCCCGGGACGAGGGCGATGTGTGGGACAGCGGCCGGGTCGAGAGCGATGCTTCGATCCAGATCGAATACGCGGGCCGGGCGCTGGCCTCGCGGCAGCGGTGCTTTTGGAAAGTGCGGACGTGGGACCAGCACGGCCAGGCCGGCCCCTGGAGCGCGCGTGCCTCCTGGACCATGGGATTGTTCACGACGAAGGATTGGCAGGCCCAATGGATTCAAGCGCCTGCAACCTCGTCCATGCCCGTCTTTCGCCGCGCGTTCGACCTGGCGCGGCCGGTGCGGCGCGCCATGCTGTATGTGAGCGGGCTCGGCCAGCACGAGGTCCGCCTGAACGGGCGGAAAGTGGGCGCCGCCGTGATCGAGCCGTCGTGGTCCAATTACCGCAAGACGTGCTATTACCGGGCCAGCGACGTGACGTCCCAGGTGCGGCCCGGCGAGAATGTCATCGGCGTGCTGCTGGGCAACGGCATGTACAACGTCGCGGGCGGACGCTACACCAAGTTCAAGGGATCGTTTGGCTCCCCCAAGCTGATCTGCCAGCTGGAGGTCGACCACCCCGATGGCTCGCGCACCGTGGTGGCCAGCGACGGCTCATGGAAATGGACCCATGGTCCAATCCAATTCTCGTGCACCTTCGGCGGCGAGGACTACGACGCCCGGGCAGCGTTGCCGGGTTGGGACAGCCCCGGCTATGACGCCACAGGCTGGCTGGCGGCCACGGCGACCCACGGCCCCGGCGGCCGGCTGCGCAGCGAGATCGTCGAACCCATCCAGGCCATGATCACTTACAAGCCGGTCCACATCACATCCGCAGGCGACGGGATCTGGATCTATGACCTGGGCCAGAACTTTTCGGGCTGGCCGGTCCTTCGCGTTCGGGGACCCGCAGGCGCCAAGGTCAAACTCATCCCGGGCGAACTGCTCGATGACCGGGGCCGCGTCAGCCAAAAAAGCTCCGGCGGCCCCATGTGGTTCAGTTACACGCTCAAGGGCGGCGCGCCCGAGGAATGGCAGCCCCGGTTCACCTACTACGGCTTCCGCTATATTGAGGTCGAAGGCGCCGCCCCCGCCGACGCTCCGGACGTCACCGGGGCCGCGCCGAAAATCGAGGCGCTGACGGGCGAGTTCCTCCACACCGCCGCGCGCGTCTGCGGGCAGTTCGAGTGTTCGAACGACCTGGTCAACCGCATCCACGGGCTCATCAACGCCGCCATCCTGAGCAACTTCAAGAGCGTGCTCACCGATTGCCCCCATCGCGAGAAACTGGGCTGGCTCGAAGTCTCGCACCTCCTGGCGCCGAGCATCCTCTACAACCACGAGGGCGCCCGGTTCTACCAGAAGATCTGCCGCGACATGCGCGAAGCCCAGCTGCCCAACGGCATGGTCCCGGACATCGCCCCCGAGTTCACCGTCTTCTCCGGCGGCTTCCGCGACAGCCCGGAATGGGGCTCGGCCTGCGTCGTCAATCCCTGGATCCTGTGGGAAACGTATGGGGACCGGCGCGCTCTCGAGGACAACTTTGACGCCATGAAACGCTACACCGGTTACCTGGCCTCGCGCGCCGACACCCAAGGCATCGTGGCCTACGGCCTGGGGGACTGGTGCGACGTGGGCCCCGGAGGCCCCGGCCCCTCGCAGTTGACCTCGCTGGGACTCACCAGCACCGCCATGCTCTTCAATAACCTCACCATCCTCGATCGCACCGCCCGCCTGCTCGGCAGGCCGGAGGAGGCCGAGGCCTTCGCACGCCGCGCCCTGAAGACGCGACGCGATTTCGAGCGCGCCTTCTTCCATCCGGAGCAGAACAACTACGACCGCAACAGCCAGGCCGCCAACGCCATCCCCCTGACCCTGGGCATCGCCGACTCAAGCCGCAAGGCAGCCGTGCTGGAAAACCTCGTCCGTGACATCCGCACCAACCAGAACCGCGTGACCGCCGGGGATGTCGGTTTCGTGTACCTCGTGCGCGCCCTGGCCGACCACGGGCGCGGGGACGTGCTCTATGACATGCTGGTCCAGGACCAAGGGCCGGGCTATGTGTATCAATTGAAGAAGGGCGCCACCTCCCTGGTCGAGACCTGGGACGCCAACCCCGCCACCTCCCAAAACCACTGCATGCTCGGGCACGTCGAAGAATGGCTCTATCGCGGCTTGGGCGGCATCCGTCCGGACCCGGCCAGCCCGGCCTTCAAACACTTCGTGCTCCGCCCCGACGTGCCCGCCGATTTGGAGTGGGTCAGGACCTCCCACCATTCGATGCACGGCACCATCCGCAGCCGGTGGCGACAGACTTCCGATCCCGCAGGAAGGAGGTTTTCATGGACAGTCGTCATTCCCCCGAACACCTCGGCCACCCTCTTCGTCCCGGCGCGCGACCCGGCGGCTGTCCGCGAGGCCGGCGGTCCGGCACGCGAGGCGGCGGGATTGACGTTTCTGCGGACCGAAGGAGCGTTCGCCTGCTTCGAGGCCGGCTCGGGAACGTATCACTTCGCCTCGATCCTGAACCGCGCGCCCGCACGCGGGTGGTAGGGCGGGACTCCGTCGAAACCAAACTTTCCCGCGTCGGTTTCGCCTATCGTGGGCCGTCTCGTCCGGGTCCCGCGCCATGGCACGCGCGCCCTTCGGGGGAAGAAGTCAGGGCTCGAGGGAGTCTCGCCCCACCGGGTTTATGGGCGCGATAATGCCGGCAGCGCCGCCATCTCCATGCGGATCAGGCCGCGATGTCTCGCGTCACTCGAAGTACTTCCTCACGATCCAGTCCGGCTGCCACGGGTCAGGGACGCGCTTGCGCCCGGTCAGGTCCACCGTCTCGGGCGGGGTGTGGGTGAGGGGGACCCCCAGCGTGTCGCCCACCCTGGCCTGCCATCGCTTCATCAGCGCCTGCAGGCGCCGCACGTGAGGCGCATGGCCGGCGCGCTCCACCAGGTTGGTGCGCTCGTGCGGGTCCGTCTGCAGATCGAATAACTGCAGGTGCCCCGCTTTGGGGTAGGCGATCAGCTTCCAGCGCTCGTCGCGCACCGCGCGCTGAATCTGGAGGAACGGCAGGAACACCGAGTCGCGGACGCGGGTTTGGGTGCCTTCCCACAGGGGGCGGAGGCTTTCGCCCTCAAGGGCGGCGGGGGGAGGGATGCCGAGAATGTCGCAGAGGGTGGGGAAGAGGTCGAGCAGGTAGGTGAAGGCGCGGGTGGACTTGCCCGCGGGGATGCCCGGTCCGGCGACGATCAGCGGCACGCGCATGCTGTGTTCGAAGACGCTTTGCTTGCCCAGCAGGCCGTGGCTGCCCAGGGCGAGCCCGTTGTCGGCGGCATAGACGATGAAGGTGTTCGTGGCGCGGCCGGACTGTTCGAGCGCCGCGAGAATGCGCCCGACCTGCTCGTCCAGGTGGGTGATCAGCCCGTAGTATTCCGCAAGCTGATCGCGGATCATCGCCTCGGTTCGCGGCCAGGCGCCGAGGTTCTCGTCCCGCCCCCCTTTCATCATCCCGTTGTCGAAGGGCAGCTGCGGAAGGAAATTCGGCGGCAGTGGGGGCAGGTCGCGGTAATACATCTCCCGGTAGGCCGGCGGCGGCATCCGGGGATCGTGCGGGGCGGTGAACGCCACATACGCGAAGAAAGGTCTCGCGCCGTCGTGGGTGCGCAGAAACTCGATCGCCGAATCGGCAAACAGTTCGCTCGAGAATTTCTCCCCCGCGCGCGGCGGCGTCAGTGCGCCGTCCGGACCAAGGTCGCGCACGGGGACTTTGGAGTGGTTCGACATGCCGCCGAACATGACGGTTTTTCCGCGCTGGAAGGCGCGCAGCCAGGAGGGCGGCCCGTTGTGCCACTTGCCGGTGCCGAAGGTGACATAGCCGTGGGTTCGGAGCAGTTCGGGCAGCAGCGTGGCGTCCTTGAGGGACACCGTGTCCACGTGAAACCATGTCCTGCCGCTCATCAGCATCGCCCGGCTCGGCATGCACACGGCGCCGCTGTTGCCGCCAAAGATGTAGTTGCCGTGAAAGCTGAACCCCGACGCCGCCAGCTTGTCCAGATGCGGCGTCCGGATGTGCGGATTGCCGTGGGCCGCGATGGTGTCCGCCCGCTGGTCGTCGGCAAAAAGGACCAGGACGTTCGGCTTCGCCATGTCCGCGGCACCGACGACGCCCACGCAGCCGAGCAACGCAAGCGCAAGGAGATGCGGTTTCATCGGGGACAGGAGAAAACAAACGGCCCGAATGCACAAGCGGTTTGTGGGACAGTTTGTCCGCTTGGCTTTGTTGACGGCGGCGTCATAATGGCCTTGCTATGCATCGTTCCATTGCCCGCCTTGGAATTTGCGCCCTGGTCGGCGCCTGCCTGGCCGTCGACTCCGCGGCTGAGCCCTCTCCATCCGCCACCCGGAAACCCAACATCGTGTTCATCCTGGCGGACGACCTGGGCTACGGCGACCTCGGTTGCTTCGGCCAGAAGAAAATCCGGACGCCGCACCTGGACCGTCTGGCTGCGGAGGGGATGAGGCTGACGCGCCACTACGCCGGCAACGCCGTGTGTGCGCCGTCCCGGTGCGTGCTGATGACCGGCAAACACCCGGGCCATGCGTTCATCCGCAACAACCGCCAGATGGGCAACCGTCCCGTCCCCAGGATCGGCAAGCCAAACGTCGAGGGACAGCATCCCATCCCGGACGAAACGGTGACGCTGGCCGAGGCGTTTCGGCAGCTTGGGTATGCGACCGGCGGGTTTGGGAAATGGGGTTTGGGCGGGCCGGGATCGGCGGGCGAACCGCTTCGGCAGGGGTTCGACCGCTGGTTTGGCTATAACTGCCAGGGCGTGGCGCACAATTATTATCCGACCTACCTCTGGGACAACGACCAGACCATTCCTTTGGACAATCCGCCGTTTTCGGCGCACGACACGTTCAAGCCGAATGAAGACCCGACCCGCGCGGACAGTTACCGGCGATTCCAGGGGGCCGATTACTCGGCGGATCGGATCGCGGCCCAGGCGCGGGCGTTCGTGCGCGCCCACAAAGACCGGCCGTTTTTCCTGTATTGGCCCACCACCGTTCCGCACGTGGCGCTGCAGGTGCCCGACGATTCGCTCCGGGAATATGCCGGCCTCTGGGACGATCCGCCTTATGCCGGCGGAAAAGGTTACATCCCCCACTTCCGGCCCAAGGCCGCCTACGCCGCCATGATCACGCGCATGGACCGCGAAATCGGCCGGTTGCTGGAACTGGTCCGTGAACTCGGCCTGGACAAACACACCGTCGTCGTGTTCTCCAGCGACAACGGACCCCTCCACGGCACGCACCAGGGATTGGCCGGCACCGACTGCGCCTTCTTCCATTCGGCGGGCGGCCTGCGCGACGGCAAAGGCACCCTCTACGAAGGCGGCATCCGCGTGCCCGCCATCGTCCGCTGGAAGGGCCGCATCCCGCCCGGCACCGCGAGCGAGCGGGTCGGCGGTTTCGAGGACTGGATGCCCACGCTGCTGGAGCTGGCGGGCGCGCCGGGCGCGGCGCCCAAGGACATCGATGGGATCAGCCTGGCGCCCACGCTGCTGGGGCAGACGCAGCCGGCGCGCCCGTTTCTCTACCGGGAATTCCCCGCCTACGGTGGCCAGCAGAGCGTGCACCTGGGGGATTGGAAAGGCATCCGCCGCAACCTCATGCCGCGCGGCAAGAACGCCGCCGTCGACCGGCGCGTCGAACTCTACAACCTCGCCACCGACCGGGCCGAAACCGCCGACCTCTCCGCCCGGCACTCGGACATCGTCGCCCGAATCGAAACGATCATGCGCCGGCAGCACACCCCCTCTCCGGACTTCCCCTTCCCGGCGCTGGACTGAGCCTTCGCATGTCGAAGACCGCGCCATCCACCCGGCCGGAGCCCCTGTTTCTCACCACCCGCTGGTCGGTGGTGCTGGCGGCGCGCGATGCGGCATCGCCGGAGTCCGCGGCAGCGCTCGAGGCGCTCTGCCGGACGTATTGGTATCCGGTTTACGGGTGCATCCGGCGGCGAGGCCATCGCCCGGCGGACGCGCAGGATTTGGCCCAGGCATTTTTCGCCAGGCTGCTGGCGAACAACGACCTGCGGAAGGCAGACCGTCAGAAGGGGCGGTTCCGCACGTTCTTGAGCGTCGTGCTGAAACGGTTTCTGGCGAACGAGTGGGACCGGGCGCACCGCCTCAAGCGGGGCGGCTGGCGGGAGATCGTGCCGTTGGACACCGCCCTGGCGGAACGGCGATACCAGGCGGAGCCGTCGGCGGGCTTGCTGTCGCCAGACCGGGCCTTCGAGCGGCGCTGGGCCATGACGCTGCTCGATCGCACGATGGACCGGTTGCGTGCCGAATACGCCAACGCGGGCAAGGGCGCCGAATACGATCGGCTCAAGGACTCGCTCACGGCCGACCGCGGGACGATTCCCTATGCTGAGCTGGCGGCCGCCCTCCACCTCAGCGAAGGCGCGGTGCGTGTGGCGGTGCACCGTCTGCGCAAGCGCTTCCGTGAGCTGTTCCGCGCGGCCGTCGCCGACACCGTGTCGGATCCGCGCGACGTCGAGGACGAGTTGCGGCACATGGTCAACGTGTTGAGCCGCGGCTGAGACGGCGGAAGGTCCGTAACAAACCGCCGCCTTCGCTTAATCACCCGGCGATGAATGCAAACCGCCTTTGCCCGCGCTGCGGCAATCCCTTGCCCCCCGATGCCCCGCAGGGCCTGTGCCCGCGCTGCCTGGGCGCCCTGAACCTGGGCACCCAAACCGCCGCCTCCGGCGAGACACCCGCCGCAGCGCAACCGCCCCTTTCCCCCGCCGAACTGGCGCCCCACTTCCCGCAGCTCGAGATCCTCGAGTGCCTCGGACGCGGCGGCATGGGGGTGGTCTACAAAGCCCGCCAGAAATCCCTGAACCGGCTCGTGGCGCTCAAGCTGGTCGCCCCCGAACGCGCGAATCAGCCGGGCTTCGCCGAGCGGTTCGCGCGCGAAGCCCACGCCCTGGCCCTGCTCAACCACCCCAATATCGTCACCGTCCACGACTTCGGCCAGGCCGGCGGCTTTTATTTCCTCCTGATGGAATTCGTAGACGGCGTGAACCTGGGACGCCTGCTGGCCGCAAGCCGGCTGTCTGCGCGCGAGGCCCTGGCCATTGTGCCGCAGATTTGCGACGCGCTCCAATACGCCCACGACCAGGGGATCGTCCATCGCGACATCAAGCCCGAAAACCTCCTCCTCGACCGCCTCGGCCGCGTCAAAGTGGCCGACTTCGGCCTGGCCAAACTGGTCGGCACGGACACAAACGGCAGCGTCCTCACCCCGCCGCTTGCCCCGCGCGATGATGCCGCTGCTGGCACGCCCGGCGCGGAGCAAGCCCCCGCCCTCACCCAGGACCACGTCATGGGCACGCCCCATTACATGTCGCCCGAACAGATTCGCGCCCCAGGCGAGGTGGATCACCGGACCGACATCTACGCCCTGGGTGTGGTGTTCTACCAGATGCTCACCGGCGAACTGCCCGGCCAGACCCTCGAGCCGCCCTCCCGAAAGGTGCGCATCGATGTCCGCCTGGACGAAGTCGTCCTCCGCACCCTTGAAACCCAACCCGAACGACGCTACCAGACCGCCGCCGAGTTGCGGACCCAAATCGAAACCGTGCTCGGCACGCCGCCTTCGCCGCCGCCGGGACCGTCGGCCGCGACCCAAGTGATTCCCCCACGCCGCCCCCTGGCACCCGCGCTCGTGTGGACGGCGCGCGGCCTCGGGCTGCTGGGATTCCTGTTCGTGCTGATGTTCGTTCTGGCGGATGGATTCCCTCCGTTCTGGAAGCAGCCCGCCCCGGTGCGGGTGGAGCTGGCGGCAATGGTCCTCATGCTGGCAGGCTTGTTGGCGGGCTGGCGGCGCGAGGGGCTGGGCGCGGCTTTGATTGGCGCGGGTTGGGCGACGTTTGCGGTCGCCGAACGCGGCTGGCCACCCTGGCCGTTCACCGCCTTCCTGGCGGTCGCGGCCTTGTATGCGCTGGGCTGGTGGCGCGAAGCCGACGCGCATCCGCGTCGTTCCTGGAAACGCGAACTGATCGTCGCGTCGGGCGTCGTCGTCCTGGCGGTGGCCGCCGGCGCGCTGCTGAGCCTGCCGACCTACCCGCCCAGCACGGGAAGCGCGGGTTACGAGAGAGCGGTCGCATCGGATGCCACGCTGAGCGTGACCGCCGGCCCGAACCGGTTTGCGGCGCGCAGTGTGGTGCGCAATGACCAGGGAGGCACGCTGCGCTTCGAAGACGGCCGCGGTCGCACGCTCAACCACATCGATTTCAAGACCAACCCCCAACTCGTCCGGCAGGCCGAGTGGCTTGACCTCGTCAACGTCGCCTTCGGCGTCGACTCCTCCGCCCCGGATGCGGAAGAGCGTTACGACGTGATCGAAGCGCGGGTTTTCGACCATCGGACGCGCCAGTTGTTGGGGGTGGGACAGGACCGCTGGGGCGTGGGCTGGGACATGATGGACCGCGGGCTCATCCAAATCCGGGCGGCGGGACGGCCGTTGCCCGACAAGGTGGACGTGTGGTTCCGCATGGCCAGCTACGCCGGCACCCAGGGCGTGATCCGGCTTCGCCCCGTCAACGGCGCAAGCACGAACCTGGCCGGTGGCCAACTGACCGTTCGGGAAGTCCGGGACGGCCAATGGGGTTACCAGCAGCGCGGCGATCAAATCTCGTGGTTTGAGAAACCCATGTCCCCGACCGGCTGTACCGTGGTGCTGGATTGGCGCGGCCAATGGAGCGCCGGCCGCCAGCAAATCCAGCTCGCCGATACCGCGGCCCGCGCACGTCGCGTGTTCCCGCCGAGCGCACCTCATTTCGTCGACTTCCGCCAAGTCAGGACCCAGATCGTCCACTTTGACGTGCCGCTGAGCCGGGTGGGGGACATCCTGCTGCGGCCGTTTGGCGGACGGCACACGTTTTACTTCAAGGGCGTCCAGTTGCCCTCCGTCCGTCGTCGAACCCTCTCCTTGCCACCTGCGGTGACGCTGCGCTTCGAGGGCGCGCCCGGCCAGGCGCAATCGCGCGACTTGGACCCGGTGATCGTGCGGATGACCGCCTTGCGGGGGCGCACCGAACGGGTCTCGTCGAGGCTGGTTGAGGATTCGGGGTTGGATCCGGCGCGTTACGTGGCGCTGGCCGGGCCGGTCGTGGATTCCAACAGCCAGTCCACCGTCTTGTTCCGCGTCGAGGGCCTCGGCCACGTGCCCGTGCAACTGACCCTTCTCGATCGCCAGGGCCGTTCCTTGCCGCCACCCGACCCGAACCACCGCAACCGCCATCTGAGCCTGGCTCACCCCGGCCTGGCCACCATCGGTCTGGATTCCTTCGCGCTGCCCTGGGACCGCGTGGGTGCCGTGCGGGTCCAACTCGGCGCCACGCAGTCGGCGGACACGCCGCCGCCCGCGCGCCGCGTCGCGTCAAGCCGCCCCTTCGAGATGCGCGTGGCGGTTCCCGCCAAAACCACGGATTCCGAGGCGATCGAATGGGAGCCGGCCCCGGGCCGTCTCGAGACGTTGCACCTCGAGCCGGCGGCCGCGCTCGATGAGACGGCGATCGCGTCGGCGGTCGTTCGCACCAACGCCCAGGGCGGCTTCGAGATTCTCATTGGATTGACGGCGTCGGGGGCGGCTCGGTTTGAGGAGGTGACGGCGGCTCATGTGGGTTCGCGGTTGGCGATCCTGGTGGAGGGCCGGGTGCAATCGGCGCCGCGGATCATGCAGGCGATCCCCGGCGGCAAGGCGATCCTCGCCGGCAACTTCAGCGAAACCGAAGCGCGGCGCCTGGCGGCGATCATCGCAAGGCGGCTCAAGAACAGCCCTTGAATATTTCAGCGGGCATCGGAGCCGAGCAGGCGGATCTGCTGGAGCACCAAGCCGTAGCGGGTGCCGGGCGGGTTGACCAGGATCTTTTCGTTGTTCCAGTTGGGGGCGAAGTTGCCCGAGTAACAGAGCCACGCGGTGCGGCCGTCGGCGCTGATGAACTTCGAGGGCAGATTCACAAAGTAAGCCTGTTCCCCGAAGTTCTCGAGATACGTCACCAGGCGCCAAGGACCGGTGAGCGTGTCGGCTTCGAGCAGATACGTGTGCATCCGGGCGCAGGTGTTCCCGCCGTCGGTGACGCACATGACATATTTCCGGAGCGGCGCCACCCAGGTGGCGGTGACACAGCCCATGCGGTTGTTCCACTCCAGCAGAGGCCGGCTTTGCGCCAGATCGCGCGTCCACCGCGGTTGGCCTTGCGCATCCGTGCCCGCGTAGAACTCGTAAGCCTTCGGGTCGTTGATCGTCTCGGGCGATGGCGTCACCCGGAGCAGATACACCTGGTCGCCGGTAATCCAGCTCAGGTTCGCAAAGCGCGGTTGCGGGTCGTCCAAGGCGGCGCCGGTGCCGACCAGGTAGGCCTTGCCGTCGGGTGAATGTTCCATGTCCCGGCCGAAATCCACAAAATGCGGCGCGCCGATTTTCACCGGGTGCCCCCACTGGCCGGTCTCGCCGAACAGGGGACGCCCGGGCGTGTGCGGCGTTTCCGTCCACGTTCTGCCGAAATCGCTGGAGACGCGGAATCCGACGAGTGGGCCGAGCCAGGGCCAGTTGTAGTTGGTGCTGCCAAACGGGGTCCGGCCGGTCGGGGCGAGGCAGTAGGTGCCATAGTACCAGACGCCGCGGTGGACGAGGCTGCCACAGGGGTAACGGCCGCCATAAGGATGAGGATCGGCCTGGGTTTTGCCGAGGTTCGTGATCGCAAGATGCAGCGGATCATCGCCAACCAGAACGGCCTGGCCTGTTGTGGCTTTGCCGCGCACGAGGCGGAACCCGCCGAAGCTGTTGGGGTCGGGGTCGACGGCGTCCGAGGTCGATGGATCGCCGTGCACTGAGCCATCGGTCCAGGGCGAGTAGAGGTTGCCGTCCGCCGCCCAGCTGGGGTACCAGGTATCGGCGACCCGGTGGTCGCTGTGACGGCCGAGGAACTCGATGCCGGTCAGCTGAGACGACTGTTCCCACGGGCAACCCTCGGGCGTCCTCGACACCCAGGTGAACGGATCATACTGGCGCGGCGCGGAGGGCGGGGTGGTGACGGGGCCGGTCTGCGGCGTGCCGCGGGTGGCGCGGCTATGGAGTTCGCCGTGCTGGTCGAACCAGAGCGGGTCCAGCGCGATGAAGCGCGGCCACTCGACGCGGTCGCGTCGCTTCTGGTGATAGAGGTGCCACCAGCGGCCTTCGGCGTCCTGCACGGCGCATCCATGGCCGGGGCCAAACACCGTGTCCGACCGGTGGACAATGGGATTGTGCGGGGCGCGGGTGAACGGGCCGAGGGGGCTGGTGGCGGTGGCGTAGCCGACGGCATAATCGGGCGTATTGGCGCCGGAGCCGCTGTAGATGAGGTAATAGCGGCCGCCACGTTTGATCATCCAGGGGCCTTCGGTCACGTGCCCGGCGCGCCGCTCCCAGTCGGAAGTCGGTTCGAGCACCACCGTTCGTTCGCCGGCGGGTTCGGTGGGGCTGCCCATGGGCTGCACCGAGATCTGGAAGCCGGGGAACTTGACGAAGTAGAGGTAGAGCTTGCCGTCGTCGTCGCGGAACAGGTGGGCGTCAATGGCTTGGTCAAAGAACTGCCGCCGGAGGGTGAACGGGCCGAGGGGGCCGTCAGCTTCGGCGACGCCGACGGTCTGGTTGACCGTGTAATAGAGGTAGAACCGGCCCGAAGCCGGATCGCGCCACACGTCTGGCGCCCACACGTGCGGCGGGCCGGGACGGAACACCACGGGTCCGCGCCGCCAATCCACGAGGTTGGTCGAGGTGTAGGCCCGCGTGCCGTGGTCGTTGTCCACCTCGCCGGTGGCATACAGGTAATACACGCCCTCGTGGCGGATCACGGCCGGGTCCGCCAGGTTGTCCTCGAGGAGCGGGTTCTGAAAGGTCGATGCCGTGGAGGCGGCGTTCACCAGGAACAGCAGCGGAAGGACAGGCAAGATCGGCGTCTTCATGATTCAAGTCGCCCCGATGTTCTCAGCGTCCTGCGATCCGCACAAGGCCCGAGTCGTTTGGCGCGATCTTTCGCTCGCGGGGGACAAGACGCGGCCGGGCTTTGCAAATCTCCCCTACGCGGAAGCGGGGCAGGAAAGTGCTTGCCTGTGGGTCGATCGGGATGGAGGATTTCATGAGTTCGTCAACAACCTCGTCAACGCACAGCCCCCATGAAAAGGTTCGAACTCTTCCTTCACGGCGCGTCGGTGGCCGCTTTACTGGCGGGCGGCCTGATGCTCTGGCAGGGGCGCCGCTCTCCAGGGCCGCTTGCCTCGGACGCCTCGGCCGCCCGGACGGCCTGGGCCGCGTCTCCCGGTGCGGCACCTGCGACCGATGTGAATCCCGTTGCGGCGGCTGCCGTGTCTTCGCCTCCGGCCCGCCAGGTTGCGGCGGAGCCGCCTCCGCGAGCGTTTGCGCAGTTCAATACCTGGGCGGAGAAGCTTGTCTCGGCGTCCGTTGCGCCCACACCCGACGTGTGGGCCGAAGGCGAGAAGCTGGCACGGACGCGGCATCGGGAGATCGTCCAGCTGATTCAGACCGACCCGGAGCAGGCGCTGGCGCTGGCCTTGCCGTATCGATTGCGCAAGGCCATGCCGGCCTCGTTCGCGAGCCTGCTCGAACAGCCGGTCAGCGGACGCGGCGAGTTCAAGGTGATTCACTGCGCGCCCCTGCCGGGACGTGAACGCGAAGCGCCGCCTCCGGAATACGAAGTCACCGTCGGCAAGACCCGGTACCGCGCCTTCACGTGGGGGGCGCGCCTGCGTCATCCGTCGCGCTGCGGCATCCCGATGCACGGCGTCACGGCGCACGATGACCGCGGGCGACCGATTCTGGCGTTAAGCGCGCATTCGCTCCGCGTGGTGGACCGGGAGGAGGCGGAGGACTTGATGCGCCAGGGCATCGTGTGCCGCGGCGTCCCGTGCGCGCTCTGCGGCGCGTCGCCTGTGCCGGGCCGGGAAATCCTGGTCGACACGGGGGGCGAGTATAGCATCTTGTGCCGGGTGTCGCATGCGGAGAAGCTGGATGCGCTGGCCAGCCGGGCCCTGAGCCAGGTCTGGCCGGCGGACAGCAGCCCGGCGGTTGCCGCCGCGAGCGGCGCTGGCGTTTCGTGGGGCGACGGGACGCAAGGCACGAAGACGCTGCTGTATATGCCGGTGTTGTATGCCGACGATCCGATCCCGCCCGAATCGGCGGACACGTCGCAGCGGATCGCCGCTGCGAACAACCGCTTTTACAAGGAAGGCTCCTACGGTACGGTCAACTGGCTGACGACGGTGACGCCGCCGCTGCAGTTGCCGCAGGCGAAGAATGTGTATGGCGAGGGTATCGGGGGCACGGGGGGCGCGAGCGTATTGGGGGACGCCATCGCCATGGCCGCCTCTCAGGGTTACCCCATCGGCGACTACGACTGGCACTACGTGGTGTTTCGCAGCCTGCCCCAGGCGCTGTTTGGGGGGCGTTCGGACGGCCTGCTCAACGGCGGCGGCGGGGCGCTGTCGCACGAGCTGGGCCACAACTTCGGGCTCGGGCACGCCAATTACATCGACACCAGCGGCAAGAACCCGGAACCGAAGCAGCCCAAGGGCACGAATTACCCGGTGGACTGGGATGGGGTGCTGGGGCATGACGATGTGAATGCGCCCGTGTTCCCCAACAAACCGTTCATTGTCGAGTATGGCGACCAGTACGACGTGATGGGGAGCGGCTCGGGCGATTTCAACGTGATTTTCAAGAACCAACTTCACTGGCTCGGCGACGAGTTCATTCGGGTGGTGCGGGCGAGCGGAACCAATCGTGTGTATGCGTTCGACGTGCCGGAGATTGTCGACGGGCGGCTCTACGCGCTGCGCATCCGGAAGGATTTCGACAAGGAATACTGGGTGAGCGTCCGCCAGGAATTCCCGGACAATCCTTGGCTGGGGAACGGGGTGGAGCTGATGTGGGACTCGGCGTCGCTGGGCCAGGTGCTGATCGATTCGACGCCCACCACGTCGCCGGGCAAGAACGACGCCGCGGTGGTGGTGGGCCGGACGTTTCACGACGCCGCCGCCCGGCTGCATCTCACGCCCATCGCCCAGGGCGGGCACTTCACCAACAAGTGGGTCGACGTGGTCGTCCACATCGGGCCGTTTCCAGGCAACCGCCCGCCCACCTTGTCGCTCACCTCGAGCGCGGAGCGGATGGCGGAGGGCAGCAACGTGGTGTTTACCGCCACCGTGCACGAGCCCGACGGCGACGCGGTGGCCTACCATTGGGACTTCGGCGACCTGAGCTTTGGCACCAACGGGCCGGTGATGAGCAAGGCCTTCACCAACGCGGGGCAATACGTCGTGCGTTGCGAAGTCTCCGACATGAAGGGCGGAGTCGCCAGCGCCCACAGGGTGGTGGTGTGCGGCAACCCCTCGACGTTCACCATGAGCGGGCGCGTGTTGGACATCAACGGCCAACCGCTGCAAGGGGTGCGGGTGCACAACGGCGGCAAGCCCCCACCCTACGTCCCGCCCGCCCAGGAAGGCTTGCCGCCCACGCCGCCGCCCGTGGACGATTCGACGTATCGTTACACCTACACGGACGCCCAGGGCTATTACACCGTGGGCAACATCCCGCCCGGCATCTATACCAACGACGCCTTTCTCTTCGGCTACACGATCGAGCCGCGCTTTCTGAATCCTCAGGAACTCACGGGCGCGGACGCTGCAGGCCTGGATTATGTCGCCACGCCGCTGCCGAAAATCGGTCTTCACAAGCGCGACGACGCCTCGGAAAGCGGGGCGGCGCCTGGGGGCTTTACGATCACGCGCGAAGGCGACCTGAGCCGGGATGTGAAGGTGGCGTTTGGGATTGGGGGCACGGCGGTGCAGGGCGTGGATTACCTGCCGCTGGCCGGCACGATCGTCACCAACTGGTTTACCGTCACGAACGATGAGGTGATCGAAACCAACTTCGTGGTGCTCACCAATCGCTCGGGCCAGATTGTCATGCCCGCCGGGGTGTCCACGATGGATCTCGACGTGACCGCGATGGACAACGAAGCCGGCCTGGGGAACCAGAGCGTGGTGGTGACGCTGCTGCCCGCCACCAACGACCTGCATGCCTTTACTGTTTACACCAACGTCTACATCACGAATTTCATCGTCGTGGGCGGCATCACCAACACCCTCATCACCAGCAACCGCTACCCGGAGGTGGTCACCAACGAGGTCACCATTCCGGGATGGGAACTCCTGCCGGTGGGCGACCGGCAGCGTCTCGTGTGGTTCCAGACCTACCCGACCTACGTCTTGGAAGGCGCCGAAGCCACGGTGTGGATCGTCGATGACGATCCGCCCGGGCTGCCGGCGGTGAGCGTCGTGGGTCTCGACACGCACGCCGTGGAGACGCGGGGGAACAGCGCGACGCTGATGTTCGTGCGTGCGAACAGTCCTCTCGACGGGGATCTGGCGATTCATTACACGGTCCGCGGCACCGCCAGCAACGGGGTGGACCTCGTGTGGCTGCCGGGAACCGTCACCATCCCCGCGGGCGAGGAATCGGTCTTGTGCCCGGTGGTGGCGGTGAACGATTGGCTGGTGGAAGGCCGGGAAACGGTGACGGTGGCGATTGCCGCCGATCCCGGCTATGGGGGTGGCGGTTCGGTGACAATCGTGATCGAGGACGACGATCTGCCGGTGGTGACGATCTACGCGTCGGACTCGACCGCCGCCAAGGCCGGCTCCAACGAGGGCCGGGTGACGGTGGCGCGCGCGGGCGATGTGTCCGAAGAGCTGGTCGTGAATTATCTGGTGGCGGGCAGCGCGTTGAGCGGCCGCGATTTCGTGCCGCTGACCCAGTCCGTGACCATTCCCGCAGGCAGCATCACCGCCGACATCCCCATCGTGCCCATCCCCAACGCCATCCCCGGCGCCCGAACCGTCACCGTGCTCATCTCCGACAGCCCGGCGTACAACATCTACAGCCAGAACTCGGCGACGGTGACCCTTCGGGATTCACTGCCCGAGGCGGCGTTGTCCGTGGTGACCGCCACCGTCACCGAAGGCGGCGCGCCGGGCGTGTTCCGGATCGCGCGCAGCGGGCCGACCACCAACGCCCTGAACGTCTTCTTCGCCGTCGGCGGCTCGGCGATCGAGTATTACGATTATTCACCCATCGGCACCAACATCCTGATCCCGGCGGGCGCGGCCGGCGCCGACGTCGCCATCGACGCGACGGCTCCCTACAACGACCGGGCGTATGAAGTCGGAGACATCTCCGGCCAGAAAACCGTCGTCCTCCAGCTCCTGCCCGGTCCCGACTACAACCTCGGATCGGGCACCGGCGGCACGGTGCGCTTCGAGGACAACGAGTCGGACAGCGACCTGCCCGCGGTGGGTTTCATGCTTGGGGAGTCCCTCGTGCGCGAAGACGCGGGGCGCGTCCAAATCTTCCTGAAGTGTTCGGGCAATCCCGCCACCAACAAGCCGGTGACGCTGGAGTGGCGCATCACGACCGGCAGTGCGGTGCCGAACGTCAACTACGAGCCGCTTGCAGACGGCTTCGCCCTGCTGAAGTTCGAACATTACTTCCCGCCGGATCCGCTCCCGGAATTCACGCGCGCGGAAGACACCGTCGCCAGCGTCACGATACCGGTTTTCGACGACGGCGTGGTGCGGTCGAACCTGTTTTTCGACGTGCAACTGTTCTACCACTATGCGCTGTCCACGAATTACACCTACATCACCAACCACACGGTGGTCTACACCAACATGACCGTGACGCCCGACCCCACGAACGCCTGGATCGGCGCCTATCCCGCGCACCGGGTCCACCTGCTCGAGGCCGGCATCACCACCGTCCGCGTCGCCGCGGAGCTCAACCGCGCTTGGGAGGCCGGCGTCGTGCCGGGACTGTTCACCCTCACACGCGAGGGCCCGACCGCCGAGGCGCTGCCGGTCGCCCTCGGCGTCAGCGGCACCGCCGCCGGCGGCAGCGACTATGTGGCGATTGCTCCCGATGGCGGCCTGAGCGCCGTCACCATCCCCGCGGGCACCAACCGGGTGCTGATTCCCGTGGTGCCCATCGACGACCCGACGGAGGAATGGACCGAGACGGTGCGCCTCACGCTGCTGGCGCGGCCCGGATACAAAGTCGGCTCGCCGTCCTCCGCCGAAGTTCTCGTCGAGTCCGAGGATGGCACCGTCCAGTTCGTCTCGCCGCACCATGCGGTCGCGGAGAGTGCCGGATCGGCGGAGATCGCGGTGCAGCGGACGGGCGACACGAACCGCTGGGTGACCGTGGATTTCGAGGTCAGCAACGGGACGGCGTTCGAGGGAGTGGACTACCGCGGCACCAACGGCACGCTGGGGTTCGCGCCGGGGGAAGTCCTGAAATCGTTCGCGGTCGCCGTGCTTGACGATCCCGGGGTTGAACCGGACGAGACAGTGAACCTGGCGCTCGTCAATCCGACGGGCGGTGTGCCCTTGGGCGGCCAGCGCACAGCCACGCTCCGCCTGCTCGACGACGACAACGCGTTTGAATTTGCCACCAACATGTTTCAAGCCAACGAGAACCAGGCTTCAGTGGCCGTCACGATCCGCCGTCTGGGACCGGCCCGGGAACCGGTCTCGGTCGACTTCTCCACCGTCGACGGCACCGCAACCCACGCGGACGACTATGTTGGCACCCATGTGACCTTGAGCTTCGCTCCGGGTGAAACCAACCAGATCCTCCGGGTCCCGCTGGTCGACGACGTCGTCTTCGAAGAAACTGAATCGGTGATGCTGAAGCTGAGCCATCCCAGCGAGCACACCTCGCTGGGAACCGTCAGCAACGCCCTGCTGCGGATCCTGGATGACGAGTGCGCGTTCGAATTCGGCGCGGCGGTGTTCAGCACGAACGAATACGCGCCGGCGGTGCGCGTCGCGGTCGTTCGCCTCGGCGGCAGCGCAAACCCGGTGCGTGTGGATTATTCGACTGCGGACGGCAGGGCCACGAGCGGTCGCGACTATGACGCCGTGAGCGGGACGCTGCGCTTTGCCGGAGACGAGCACCGGCTGGCCACCGACGGCAGCGGCCGGCTCGAATTTGAGCCGGGGCAGAGCTGTCACACGATCCGCATCCCCTTGCGCGACGACGCGCAGCTGGAGGGTCACGAGGAGTTCCACCTCTCGCTCGCGAACCTGCGCGGTCCGGAGACCGGGGCGCTGCCGGGATCGACCGTGTACGGCGTGGTGACCAACGCGCGCGTCATGATCGTGGACAACGAAACGGCGGGCAGTGTGGACGACACGTTCATGCCCAGTCCGGGCCCCAACGCCCGGGTCCGGTGCCTGGTGGCCCAGGCGGACAACCAGGTGGTGCTGGGCGGCGACTTCACCGAAGTGGACGGCATTGTTTACCCTCGCATCTGCCGCGTCCAGCCCAGCGGCATCGTCGATCCGTTCTTCAACCCCGGGCTGGGCGCCAACAGCAATGTCTATGCGGTCGCCTTGCAGGCGGACCGCAAGGTCGTGATCGCCGGCGCCTTCACGTCGCTGGCGGGCAGCAACCGCATGGGCGTGGCGCGCCTGAAGGCCAACGGCGAACTTGATCCGGGCTTCGATCCCGGCAACGGCCCCAACGAACTGGTGCGCGCCCTGGCCCTCACGACCGACGGCAAGGTGATGCTCGGCGGCGACTTCACCCTGGTGGGCGGCTCGCCCCATGGCCGCCTGGCCCGCTTGAGAGCCGATGGCAAGCTCGATATCCTGTTCACCAACTCGGCCAACAACAGCGTGCACGCGCTCGCGCTCCAGCCCGACGGCATGCTGCTGGCCGGCGGCGCGTTCACCGCCGTCGACGGCTCCCCGCGCTCGCGCCTTGCGCGCCTGACCACCGCCGGCGCGCTCGACCCGGACTGGAGCCCCACGCTCGACGGCGCGGTCAACGCCATCGCCGTGCAGCCCGACGGCGCCATCCTGGCCGGCGGCGCGTTCACCACCGTCAATGGCACAAGACGCCCCGGGCTGGCCCGGCTCCTGCCCAACGGCGCGCTCGATCCAGCCTTCAACGCCGGCGAAGGCCCCAACGCCGCCGTCCATGCCCTGGCGGTGCATCCCGAGACGGGCGCCATTCTGATTGGTGGCGACTTCACGGCTTACCGTGGCGTCGATCGCCAGCACGTCGCCCGCCTGCTCCCGGACGGCACACTCGACGGCAGCTTCGACATCGGCTCGGGCGCCGATGCTGCCACCTATGCGGTGACTCCAACGCCGGACGACAAGGTGGTGATCGGGGGGGATTTCCTGACCGTCAACGGCCTCCCTCGATCCCACATCGCCCGGCTCCACGCGGCCCCGCTGGACGTGCTCGCCGTCTGCCGGCTCAGCCGGATCGGGGGCCACTGGACCGTCGAGTTTCAAAGCCTGCCCGGCGCGCTTTACGCCTTGCTTGTCAGCACCAATCTGTCGGATTGGGCCCAGGCCGCCTCCGCCACCGCCCCCGGTGGTTCGTTCAGCCTTTCCGATCCCCATTGCGCCAGTTCGGACCGGCGCTTCTACCGGGTCGCCCAATTGACGCCGTGAATCCCGCCTGGCATCCCCAGCGCCGCCATGTTCTCATCGCACCGGCGCAGGTGCGGCACGAGGGAGAGGTCATCCGGGGATAAGGCGCGGCTTGGACGCGCCTGGTCTTTCGCTACGCATCGATTGATGCTCCTCGAGTTAAGTGCTAAATCAAGGGCTGACCCCGTCGCCCACGAGAGCGCGCTCAACGTCGACGCCCAATGCAACGATGCGCGATGGGTTCCCGACGCGGATTATGGGGTTCGCCGGACCCTCTTTTTCGGCGCGCCGCCGGCCGCCTGGGCCTTCACCGACTCCTGAAACTGCCGGTCCAGGGCGGCAGGACGAGCGTGCTTGAATTGGTCGAGGGCGCCTTGCAGTTTGCTTGCCGCCGCCGCGGCGGCGCCGGTGAGCGAGGGGGTCTGCAACGGTTGTGTCTCGAACGGGTCGGCGGCGAGATCATAGAACTGGCCGGTGCGGTAGAGCTTGTAGCCGTGGTCGAAGGCGAACTCGCGCACGGTGAGGTCGCGCTGCTGGCGCGGCGAATACCAGATGTAAATCCACTCGCGCGGCGTGCCCTTCTGGCCGCGGAGCTGCGGCAGGAAGCTGACACCGTCCACGTGGGGGGGCACCTTGGCGGCCGCGGCTTCGCAGAGGGTGGGCAGAACGTCCGCGCTGCTGATGAGGTCGCGGCTGACACGGCCCTGCGGGATCACCCCGGGCCAGCTTGCGATGAGCGGGACATGGTGTCCGCGGCGGGTTGTGCTGCCCTTGCCGCCTCTGTAGTCCGCGCCCTTGAAACGGGTCGTGACTTCGCGGCCCGTGCCGTTATCACCGAGGAACATCAGCAGCGTGTCGTCGCGAATGCGCAGCTCGCCGAGCTTCGCGTCGACGCGGCCGATCATCTTGTCCATGTAGGCCGTCATGTCGGCGAAGTGTTTCACGTTCCTGTTCACGTTCTCGCCCGTCGCCTTCGGGTCCCAATCCGGGCTGTCCGGCGTGGGCTGGAACGGGCTGTGCGTGAGCATCATCGGGTAGTAGAGAAAGAAGGGCTTGTCCTTGTGCCGCGTGATGAACCCGAGGGCGAACTCGTTCACAAGGTTCGGGCCGTAGCGGCCGTCGCGAAAATCCTGCTCGACGCCGTTGTGCTCGAGGCCGGGGTTGGCGTAACGCGGAGGGCGGCGCGTGTGCTGCCAGAGGAAAGACTCGTCGAAGCCGAAGTGCCGCGGGGCATCCTTCTCGCGTCCGAGCTGCCACTTGCCGCAAATGCCCGTGGTGTAACCGGCCTGCTTGAGCAGCTGCCCAAACGTGGTCTCCGTGCGCAGGAGCGTGCCGAACCTGAGATAGTTCCGCACGTTGTAGCGCCCCGTCATCAGCTGCACGCGTGTGGGCGTGCAGAGCGGCTGCACATGGCATTCCTCGAACCGGATCCCGCCGGCGGCGAGCCGGTCCAGATGCGGCGTCCGGTAGGACTGCCCGCCGTTGGCCGCGACGCACTCGTAGCCGAAGTCATCGGCCATGATGAGGATGAGGTTCGGTTGTGCGGCGAGGGCGCTTTCGGAAATGGCGGCGGCGCACAGCGCCGCAACACAGGCCAGAGAGGACGCAAGGGGCGTCCTGCGGCGGAGCCGCGGGTGGGATGGCTGGCAATGGCTGCGTGCTTTCATCGTTGGATCACGGACCTTTCTCCGGCCGCCGACCGAGCGCACGACGCCGCGTGGGCGCCTCAACCCACACCCTCCGCGCAGGGGCGGCCCCCGCCCCGGAGGCTCCGAGTCGGCGTCTCTCCAGAAACTCGAGGGTTAAAAGCCTGATTCTGAGGCTCTTCTCGGATTTCCATCCGAAAACCGCGCAGCGGTTTTCCCAGCGCCCATCTTCACCGCGGCGGCGAGCGCTCGAACAAGTTTCTG
>JAFGQR010000051.1 GCA_016935555.1 Verrucomicrobiota bacterium | reverse complement strand
GGGGGCGGCGGCGCGCAGGTTGTTCAACTGGGTCAGGACGGCATCGAGGCTGACCGCGTGGCGCGCCTCGACGGTTTTGAGCAGGGTGACTTCGATGAAGATCTTTTTCGAAGCCGCGTCGCGGAAGCGGCCTTCGGCGTCGGAGAGAACTTCCATGATGCGGGTGAGGGCTTCGGGGGTGACGAGCGGGGTTTGGTCGCGGAGGCAGGCGGCTTCGGCTTCGGAGACGTCGACGACGCTGAGGTCGCCGTCGGCGACCCGGTAGAGGAGCAGGTTGCGGTAATGGCTGAGGAGGTCGGCGAGGAGGCGGCCGAGGTCTTTGCCGTGTTTGGCGAGTTCGTTGAGGTCGCGCAGGACGGCCCGGGTGTCGCCGTGGAGGATGGCGGAGGTGAGGGACAACACCTGGGCTTGAGCCGTGAGGCCGAACATGGAGAGGACGTCGGTTTCGACGATGCGCTCGCCGCAGAAACTGATCAGCTGGTCGAGAGCCGATTCGGCGTCGCGCATGCCGCCGTCGGCTCCGCGGGCGATGGCGCGGAGGGCGGCATCGGCGACGTGGACATGTTCCTGTTGGGCGATATGGGCGAGGTGGCGGACGATGAGCGCGACGGGGATGCGCCGCAGGTCGAAGCGCTGGCAGCGCGACAGGATGGTGGGCAGGACCCGTTCCGGGTCGGTGGTGGCGAACATGAACTTCACGTGCGCCGGGGGTTCCTCGAGGGTTTTGAGCAGTGCGTTGAAGGCCGCCGTGGACAGCATGTGCACTTCGTCGATGATGTAGATTTTGAACGTCGAGCTGGCCGGGGCGTATTTGGCCGTCTCGCGCAGTTCGCGCACCTGGTCGACGCCGTTGTTGCTGGCGCCGTCGATTTCCAGCACGTCGATCGACCGGCCCTCGGTGATTTCCTGGCAGCGCGGATCGGCGTCGTCGAAGTCCGTCTTCGGCCCTCCCGTGCAGTTCAGGCACTTGGCGAAGATGCGCGCGATGGTGGTTTTGCCGGTGCCGCGGGGTCCGCAGAACAGGTAGGCGTGGGCGATGCGGTTCTGCTCGATGGCGTGGCGGAGGGTTTGGGTGACATGCTCCTGCCCCACCACGTCGCTGAACCGTTGCGGCCGATATTTCCGGGCAAAGACCTGGTAGCTCATACGAATGCAAGAATGCCAGGGTGACCACGGCGCATGCGGATCAAAGTGCCGTTGCTGCCTTCCGGCCCTGGCGGGGTTCCTCAGTCCGCATTCCATGGGCCCTGGCCCCGCCATTAAGCGGCAGACGCCATGCCGGCGCAAGGAGTTTGTGAGTGCGACCCCTTGCCCGGCCCCGGCGCACCGGGCGGTTGTCGGGAGCAGGCGCGGCCCCGCAGCGCGCCTCCGCGCGTCCCGTCACCGAAATCGCGGCAGCGACGAAAGGCGGCAGCCGTGTGAGATCCCGGACCCTGCAGCCCGGGCCGGGCCGAACGTCAGAGACGTGCCCGGATCTTGTCGAGAATCAGGCGGGACACGGTTTCATCGCCCCAGGTGCCGACGCGGATGCGGATTTCGGTGGAGGTGTCGGTGATTTTCTTGAGGTTGATCTGGATCTTTTTGTCAGCGGAGGATCGCGCGACCAGCTTGGCGCCGAGGGCGTCTTTCTGTTTGCTGGTGGGGGAGAACTGGAGGTCGCCCACGGCGGCCTGGGTGGCGGGCCACAAGCGGTCGAGGGAAGCCGACTCGGTGGCCTTGAGCTGTCCGGAGACGTAGGCGTAGGTGCCGGCGCCGACGGCGGCGCCGCCCAGCACGAGGGGGACGATGCAGCCGGTCTGGAGCAGGCCGAGGAGGGTGGCCAGGAGCATGGCTGCGCCGCGCCGGCCGCGTTTCGGGGTCTTCGAGGACGGTGGGGTGTGGGTGCTGCGGCGCGCTTGCGGTTCCGGCGCGGGCGGCTGGGGATGGGGTTGAGCATTCATGGTGGCGGACGGGGCGATTCGACGGGATGGGGGCGCCTACCAGAGCCGGGAGAGGCGACTGGGTTCTTCGACGACGGGGAAGGTGGCGCGGAGTTTGCGATGGCCGATGGCGTTGATGGATTCGACGTATTTGGCGGCGCCGCCCTGCATGACGTTGAAGGTGCGGACGAGGTTGCCGAACCAATCGGGGAACCGGTTCGTGAATTTCAGTTCGAGAATGACCAGCGGGGTGAAGCTTTTGTGGGGTTCTTCGATGGCGGTGGTCAGGTTGCTGGTGAGGTTGGGTTCGGCCACCACGTCGCGGTCCATGGTAAGGCGATAGGTGTCGTCCTCGCTCACATACGCCTCGCGGAAATAAGCGATGTGCACCTTGGGGAAGGCGTGGAGTTTGACGGTGAGTTCGCTGAAGCGCTGGAGGGCCATCAGCTGGTTTGGGTTCTTTTTGGACACCAAGTGGTCGAGTTCGGGGAAGCTGCCGCTGAGCAGCCAGTCCACGGCCGACCGCCGCACGCCGCCGCGTTGTTTCATGATGATATTGTTCATGCGGCGTTTGATTTCGAAGAACACGGGCGCATCGGGGTTGGTGCTGTAGAACCGCATTCTCAGTTTGAACCGGTTCTTGACGCCGTTGATCGTGTCCCAGTAGGTCCTCAGATCGTTGGAGTCGAGGTAAACGCTGTGGACCGGGTAGGAAAAATTGGGCCGCCCCACGCTGTAGTCGTCATGGTCCAGGTAGGTCCGCACGTAATCGCGCACGCGCAGGGCGGTTTCTTCGCTGATGAGGTATTTCAGCTCGAAACGCTGCTTCTGCATCCGATCTCTAGCCATAGCTCAACTCGAGGCGGCGAAAATCAAAGTCATCATTAATGCCATCGCCGGGCCCACCAACGCAACTTTTTTCCAGAACGCGCCCTATTGTGCTCGCGCCTTGCGCCCGCCGCATCCGGCGTCCGGGAGGCGGCATCTCATTCAGGGCGTCGTTTCGCCGCTGGAGAGGCGGACCCGTTCCAACAGGTCTTTGAATTCCGGCGGGCTTGGTTTTGGGCTTGCCTATTTCAGCCGTTCCGGGTTCAGCCCGCGGAGGTCGGGCGGCAGGAACGTGCCGTTTTTGCGGATGAGTTCGCCGTCGAACCAGATTTCGCCGCCGCCCCATTCGGGGCGTTGGATAAGGACCATGTCCCAATGCACCGCGGACCGGTTTCCGTTGTCGCATTCCTTGTAGGCGCGGCCCGGGGTGAGGTGGAGGCTGCCGGCGATCTTCTCGTCGAAGAGGATGTCGCACATCGGGTTCAGGATGTAGGGGTTGAAGCCGAGGGAGAATTCCCCGGTGTATCGGGCGCCGGGGTCGGTGTTGAGGATGTCGTTGAGGCGTTTGGCGTTGCTGCCGGTGGCTCTGACGATTTTGCCGTTCTTGAACTCGAGCCGGATGTTGTCGAACCTGGAGCCGGCGTAGAGGGTGGGGGTGTTGAACTGGATGACGCCCTGGACGGACGTTTTGACGGGGCAACTGAAGACTTCGCCGTCGGGGATGTTGCGGTCGCCGCGGCACATTTGGGCGCCGATGCCCCGGATGCTGAAGGTGAGGTCGGTGCCGGGGCCTTTGAGGTGGACGCGGTCGGTTTGTTGCATGCGGCGGTGGAGGGGGATCATGGCGCGGGCCATGCGGGGGTAATTCATGGTGCAGACGTCGAAATAGAGGTTTTCGAACGCCTCGGTGCTGAGGCCGGCGGCCTGGGCCATGCTGGGGGTGGGCCAGCGCAGGACGCACCAGCGGGTGTGGTTGACGCGGTAGTCGAGCACGGGTTGGAGGGTGCGCGAGTAGAGGGCGAGCCTGGGGGCGGGCACGTCGGCGTTTTCGTTGGCATTGGCGCTGCCGCGGACGGCGATGTAGGCCTGGACCTTTTTCATCCGGAAGGACTCGACGTCGCGCACCAGCGCGGCGTGCCGTTCGGTGGTGTCGCGCAGGAGTTCGCGGGCGACGCGGGTATGGCGGACCTCGACGAGGGGGAGGCCGCCGGCGCGGCGCACTTCGCGCATGAGGACGACGGCGAAATCGTCGGGGACATCGATGAGGTCGAGAAGGGCGACGTCGTCCCTGGTGATTTTGGTGGAATAGCGGACGAGCAGGCGGGCGAGTTTGGGGTAGCGGGGGTCGGTCATAAATCAAACGGCTTCCTCGGTTTCGAGGAAGCCCTGGAGTTGGCGGATGCGGGTGGGGTGCCGCATTTTGCGGAGGGCTTTGGCTTCGATCTGGCGGATGCGTTCGCGGGTGACTTTGAACTGTTTGCCGACCTCCTCGAGGGTGCGGGAGTAGCCGTCGCCCAGCCCGAACCGCAATTCGAGCACCTTGCGTTCGCGCTCGGTGAGGCTGGAGAGCACATCGCTGAGTTTCTCCTTGAGCAGGCTGTAACTGGTCATGTCGGAGGGGTTCTCGGCGGTTTTGTCCTCGATGAAATCGCCGAAGTTGGTGTCTTCGCTGTCGCCGATGGGGGATTGGAGGGAGATGGGTTGTTGGGCCATCTTGAGCACGGCGCGCACGCGGTCGACGGGCATTTGCATCTCGTCGGCGATCTCCTCGGGGGTGGCTTCGCGCCCGAAGTCCTGGACGAGCTGTTTTTGGACCCGCATGAGTTTGTTGATGGTTTCGATCATGTGGACCGGGATGCGGATGGTGCGGGCCTGGTCGGCGATGGAGCGGGTGATGGCCTGGCGGATCCACCAGGTGGCGTAG
>JAFGQR010000003.1 GCA_016935555.1 Verrucomicrobiota bacterium | reverse complement strand
TAACCGCGTTCTGGAGCAGAGCCTCGAAATCCTTCGGGAAATCGAAGGATCACGCTGGCTTCTTGCCTCCTATGGGATGCCAGTGAAGGCAAGTCGCCATTTGCCCCAATGCCCAGTGACCAGTGGATAATTACCAGTGACCAGTCCATTGGCGCCAGGCTACTGGTCACTGGTAACTGGTCATTTCCAACTGGTCATTTTGGGGGAGCCACAGGCAAGTGGCATCAGCCATAAGGTGTCTGGGTGAAAAGGCGCAAAAGCTGTCCGAGAATACATGGGATTTTGGGGCGGTCCGGGGCGAATGGGCGGGTTTTGGAGCAAACGCGGTTCAGCGGGAAGGGGCGCGGAGGGCATATCCTGTCGAAATTGCACAAGATATGGCTGAACCAACACAACAATCCATGGAAAGGAAGGAGTGGGGTGGTCGACGGGATTTGAACCCGCGACAACCAGATCCACAATCTGGAGCTCTAACCAGGCTGAGCTACGACCACCGATCGCGCGCTGCAAACTAAGTGTGTCGGCCCCCAACGTCAAGCCCCGTTCCGCCCCGGGGCCGTCCTCACCAGCGGTCGACCGGTCCTTTGGGAAGCGGGAGGGCGAGGGGCGACTCGGAGCCTGTGGGCCGCAGGAACGACGCGATCAGGGGCGGCGGCTGGTAGCGGGGTTTGAGCTCGCCGCGGGCATCAAGGAACGGCTCCCGCCACCGCCGGTAGTCGGCCAGGATCGCGTGGAATTCGTCGCGGCTCGATAGTCGCACGATGCGCCGCTTGAACTCGGCGGCCGGCCCGAACCGCCGCGCATACCACGGCGCCACCTTGCGGAACATCCGGCAGCCGTGCGGTTCCCCGAACACTTCGATCATCAGGTCCAAGTGCCGGGTCATCACCCGCATGCGCTCCTCAAAACCCGGCTCGGGCAGCAGCTCGCCCGTCACCAGGTAATGCCCCGTATGCACAACAATCCACGGGTTGTAAAAGGCGCCGCGCCCCACGCTCACCCCGGCGCAACCGGTCTGCGCCATCATCGTCCGGGCCGCCTGGGGGGTGGTGACATCGCCGTTGCCGATGACGGGGATGCGCCGGACGGCCTGGACCACGGCGCGGATGCCGGCGAGGTTGACCGCGCCGCCAAACCCTTGCGCGCGGGTCCGCCCGTGCACGCACACCGCCGCCACACCCACATCCTCGAGCGCCCGCGCCAAGTCAGGCGCCGTGAGGTTGTCGTCGTCCCAGCCCAAACGCATCTTGGCCGTGACGGGGATTCTGACGGCGCGGACCATGCCTGCGACCAGCGCTGCGGTCTCGCGCAGGCCGGTCATCATGGCCGAGCCGCCTCCGACGCGGCAGACCTTGCGGGCGGGGCAGCCCATGTTGACATCGACGGCGGCAACCCCCCGCGCCTCGAGCAGCGCGGCCGCATCGCGCATCTCTTCGGGCACCGATCCGAACAGCTGCACCGCCAGCGGCTGGTCGGCGGGGCGGGTTTCAATGAGTTTGAGGGCTTTGGGGCGCTGTTCCAGCAGCGACCGGGCGTTGACCAGGTCCGTGGTGGCCAATCCCAAGCCACCCAACTCGCGCAGCACGAGCCGGAATGGCAGGTTGGTGTAGCCCGCCAGGGGCGAGAGAAACACGTTCGAGGCCAACGTCAGCGAGCCAAGCTGCATGCTGCCGGATATTGAAGCGCCCAAGCCGCACAATGCACGCCCGGAATGGATTGATCCTCCCTTTTTCACGCCAGTCATGGTAAAAGCCCGCCATGCCTTTCAACTCAACCCCTCCCCTAGCTCAACTCGCCACACTCGCCGCCCTGAGCGGCATGCTGTTGCTCGGCCAAGACGCCCACGGCGCCGCAGCGGTCCCCGCCGGCAGCCGCCCGACGCTGAACCTCGACGGCGTGTGGGCGTTCGCCACCGACCCGGAACGCGCCGGCGAGAAGGAACAGTGGTTCCAGCCGGGAGCGACTTGGCCGGCGATGCCGCGTCCGGGTTACGCGCCGGGGGCGAACGGCGCGATCCGGGTGCCGGGGATTTGGGACCAGCAGGGTTACGGGGTGGAGACGCCCAAGGTGCGGCACAATTTCGTGGGCGCCGGCTGGTATCGGCGCACCGTCGCGGTGCCCGCCGCATGGGCCGGGCGCAGGATTTTTCTGGGAATCGGCGGGGTGCATCGTTACGCGAAGGTCTGGGTCAACGGGCAATGCCTCGGCGAACACATCGGCTACCTGTCCGAGTTCGAGTTCGACGTGACGGAGGCGGTCAAGCCGGGACAATCGGCGGTGGTGGTGATCCGGGTCGATTCGCAACAGCGCTGGGATGTCGACACCATGTTCGGCGCGTCCGACTTGGCGGATTACATGGACGTGGCCTGGGGCGGCATCTGGGGCCACGTGCGTCTCGAGGCGCGCGCGGACGCCTGGCTGGGCGGCCTGTTCCTGCAATCCGATGTCCACGCCTCGAATTGCACCGCCAGCGCCCGGGTGTGGGGCCGCCCCGGCCAGGCCCGGGCCGTGAGGCTGGAAGTGCTCGACCGCCACGGCGCCCTCGTCGGCCAGGCCGAACACCCCATCGACAGCCCGCCCGCTGCCGCCGGTTCCGTGCAGGTGACCGCCCCGGTTGCCGGCGCCGAGTTGTGGTCGCCCGACCAGCCCGTCCTGTATCGCGCCCGGCTCACGCTGCTCGGCGACGGGCAACCGCTGGACAGGGTCGAATGCCGGTTCGGCCTGCGTGAGATCCGGCTCGTCGGCCCGCATATTCTGCTGAACGGGCGGCGGCTGTTTCTGCGAGGTTACGGTGACGACCACATTTACCCCGAACAGATGGCCATGCCGTGCGACCCCGAGCTGCACCGGCAACGGCTGCGGCTGATCAAGAGCTACGGATTCAACCATGTCCGCCACCATAGCACGATCATGCCGCCGGAATACTACGACGCCTGCGACGAGATCGGCATCCTGCCCACGGCGGAATTCCCCATCGCCTATGACTCCTTCCTGCCCGGCGGCGAGCACTGGAAACGGCACGTCCGCCCCGGCACCGATCCCGGCCCCGCCTGGGAAACCTACAAGCGCGAATGGGCCGCCGCGATCCGGCGGCATCGGAATCATCCCTCGATTCTCGCCTGGGTGATGGGCAACGAGCTGTGGAACGGCATTGCGCTGCGGCACGAGTTCAAGCGCCTCGCCCGCGAACTCGATCCCAGCCGGCCCTTTGCCGACACCGACGGCGTCACTGAAATGTGGCAGCATATCCTCAATCCCCAAAACGACCGCGACACCCTCGACCTGTATTTTCTCATGTTCGACGTGTTCCGCCACCCGTTCGACCTGCCCGGCAAGTTCAACACGCCGCGGCCACTCAAGCCGGTCATCTCGCACGAATCGGGCAATTACGTGACCTTCAGCCGGCCCGAAGGGGTGGATGCGTTCCGGCACAACATCAAGCCGTTCTGGATGACCGAAGGGCGGGCGAAACTGGAGCGGCTGAGGCTGCTGGGCGAAGCCCCGCAATGGGCGGAGAAATCCGAGCGCCTCTACCTGCTGTTGCACAAGACCAATCTCGAAACCCTGCGCCAAAACCCGTTCATCTCCGGCTACCACTGGTGGCTCTTCCAGGATTACTGGACCACTGCCAACGGGCTCGTGGACCACTACTTTCGGCCCAAGGCCATCCGGCCCGACGAGGTGCTGCGGTTCAACCGCGACGTGGTCCTGCTCCAAGAGGGCATCCCGCTCACGTGCCGGGGCGGATCCAACCTGCACGTCACCCTGCGCGTGTCCAATTTCTCGCCGCAATCGCTCCCCAACGCGCAATGCTCCTGGCAATGGGCAGCGGACGAATCGACATTCGCCAACACCCCGCCCCCATTCGTCCGCACTGGCCAGACCGCACTGGGCGCAGGCCAGGGTGAACTGACGGACGCCGCCCAGCTCGATGTGCGCCTCCCGGACGTGTCCGCCCCGACCCGGCTGCGCCTGCACGCCCAACTCCGCGCGGACGCCGCCTCCGCCCTGACCCAACGCCCGCCGCTCTCGCAGAACGATTGGAGCACGTGGATTTTCCCGTCCACGAATCCGCCGTCCAACCTCGATGTGCCCCGCTACGCCAGCCCGGCGCCGCTGAAACAGTGGCCCGCGCTCGGCCTAGCGCCCATCCCCAAGGACCCGGACCTGCCCAGCTGCGCCGTCTACGTGGCGGGCCGGCTCGATCGGCGTGTGCTGGCCGCCGTCGAACGCGGCGCGTGCCTGGTGCTGTTGCAGGGCGGACGCGCCTTTGCGTCCCGGCCGGTGACCTTCCGCAGTTCCTGGTGGAAGGCCGGCGACGACCTGAACGCCAACGTGTGCGGCACCCTGGTCTACGACCATCCCATCACCCGCCCGATGGCTCCGGAGGGCTGGTGCGACGCCGGCTGGTTCCACTTGGTCGAAGGCGCACGAAAGATCAGCCTCGAGGATCTTCCCGGGCGGCCGCGGGTGATCGTTCGCGCCCTGCCCAGTCTGCGGGCGGTGCAGGACGAGGCGCTGCTTTTCGAGGTGGGCCTGGGCCGGGGCGCTCTCCTCGTCAGCGGCTTCAACCATCAGAAAGCCCAAGGCCGCCCTGAGAACGACTATCTGCTGGGCCGGATGCTGGCCCATGCAGCCACCTTGCCCCGCCCCCAGGCTCGCTGGCCGCTGTCGGCCCTGCCCGTATCCGAGGAACTGCCGCTGGGCTCGGCCCTGTCGGGTTTCCAAAAGCTTGTCCGCAACGAGGGCGAGGAAGGCGTGTGGTACACGTATCGCGAAGACAACGTGACCCAGCCGATCTGCCGCCAAACCCAGCCCGGCCACCTGGTGCAGTGGGACACCGCCCCGGTGCCGTCCGAGATCCGGGACGAACGAATCACGTTCATGTTCGGCGGCGGACTGGGGTATCGCTCCGAGCCCAGGACCGAAGGGTTCATGTTCCAAGTCAACGGCATCGACCAGGTGCGTTTTGATTTGCCCGAGCAGACCAACCGGTGGCGCTCCGCCGACGGGCGGATCGAACTGCGGTTCGTCGCGCTGCGCCATTTGCCGCACGACGAACTGGGCGTGTTCCAGGTCAGCCTCCCCCGCAGCCTGGCCACGCCCGGCACCGCCTGCCGTTTCGGGGTGCGCTCCCTGGGTCAGGGCAGCCGCCGTTGGTTCGGATTAAATCGTTACACCGACGCCCACCTGGAGGAGTAGGCTGTTGGCTGTTGCAGTCGGTGGTCAGCGGTCAGAAGCTGCGCGCAAAGCGCATCCCCCTGGTAGGGACGCGTTCCACCGCGTCCCACTCTTGAAGCGCCTTTCCGATCTGCCCTCTGCCCTCCGCGCCACACAAGTGCGCATCAAGTCGTCCTGCCCGAGCCACGGTCGGCGGTTCGGGAGCCGGGAGTCGGGGCCTCAGGCGCGCCAGCGGCCGAGTTCTTCTTTCAGCTGTTCCATGGGCAGGCCCACCACATTGGTGTAGGAGCCATGAATGCCCCGGACGAGATCGTCGCCTTCCTCCTGGATTGCGTAGCCGCCGGCCTTGTCGAGCGGATTCACCTTCGCCAGGTAGCGGCGGATTCGACGCGCGTCGAGGCGATGGAAGGTGACGGCGGTGCTCACCACGAGAACTCTCTGGCGGCGGGTCCGCCAATGGGTGAGGCAAACACCCGTTACCACCTCGTGCGTGCGCCCCTGCAGCCGGGCCAGCATCCGGCCGGCTTCGGCCATGCTGGCCGGTTTGCCCAGAATCTGACGGCCCAAACACACGATCGTGTCCGCGCCCAGCACCAGGGCGTCCGGATGTTTCCTGGCGACCGACCGGCTTTTGCGGCAGGCATTGATCTGGGCGATCTCGTGCGGGGTCAGATGCTCCGGCTGCACCTCGCGGATGCGGGCGCGAACGACGGCGAACTCGAAGCCGGCCTGGCGGAGCAGCTCGGCCCGACGCGGGGAGGCGGATGCCAGGACCAAGGCGGGCAGGTTCATGGTGGAGCTTTCACGGGGCGATCTCCACTTCGCTCACCGGATACCAACCCTCGGCGTCCCGGCCGGCGATGGCAAGGCGCACGGCGGGCTTGCGGCTCACCGGGTCCACCACGCCGAGCGCGAGTTGATACCGCCCGGGACGGAGCGCGGCGGGGACGGTGAGGGGCAGCACGGTGTCGCGTTTTCCTGGAAGCCAGCCGCGAATCGAGGTGTCGGTGACGCTGACGCTTGGAGAAGAGGCGGGCTCGAGGTTGCGCTGCAGGCGCAGCGCCACCCGATAATCGCGATACGGGGGCGCGACGCCCACGTTGTCCCAACTGATCGGCACGGTGGCGCGGGTGCCCGGGCGCAGTGTTGCCGGGTGTTCGAGCGTTCGCACTGTCAACCGGTATCCCAGGCGGCGCAGGAAACGTTCGACTTCGCCGCGGGTGCCTGCGGGGATCGGGGCGGACTTGTTGTTCATGTAACTGGCGTGACAGCGCAGGCCGTAGTCGAAGATGTAACGGATATCCCAGCCCTCCTCCTTCCATTTCCGCATGTCCCAGCAACTCTCCCATGCGACGGGACCGGTTTTCCACGCGTCTTGCGCGCCGGTCTTGGCCAGTTGTTGGAGGTAGAAATGGTCCATGTGGTTCCATGTCTTCGAGAAACCGCCCATGTCGCCCAGACAATCTGCACGCCACCCGCAGTGTTGGGCGGCGGCTTGGGCCATGCCTTCCTGGCTGCCGATGAGGATCACCTTGCTGGTTTTGGGAAAGGCCTGGCACCACGCGGCGATGATCGCCAGCCGAAGCTCGACGGGCGGCAGGGGCACGGCCTTGCCGGTGTCCACGGCGGTGGTGCCGCTCATGTGCCATTCGCCCCACAGCCCCACCGATCCGATGTCCAGCAGGTCCAGGTCCGGATGGCCGTCGTAGCGCCGGCCCAGCTCGCGGATGAGACGGAAGTGTTTTTCCCGGAACAGGGGATCGGTGAAATCCGGCACCCAGTGCTGGCTGCGCCCACGTCGAAACTCGATTCCCCGGCAGCCTTGCTCCTTGAGCCACGCCGGCACATCCATGGGTTGCCCAGACCCGGTGCACATGATGCGAAACGCCAGTTTCTGGCCCGCCCGCCGCGCGTGGGCGAGCAGGTCGTCGAACCGGGTGAAGGCAATCTCGCCGTCGCGCGGCTCGATTTCGCGCCAGTAGAATCGGAAATAGGCGCTCGCGCTGGGCAACCCCTCGAGGGCCTTGTCTTCGTCGGCAAAGCGATGGAACGTCTGCCACCCCATGCCGGGGTTCGCCAGCAGTTCATCGGTCTGGCGCGGCTCGACCCGCGCGGTGCGGGCGGAGTTCCCGGCTGCGGCGAGCGGTCCGGCAGCCAGGCACAGCATTATCAGCGCCCCCGCGGCGGCGGCACAGCTCAGGGGACGTCCTTCCACGGAAACGAAGGCAGCGGCGGGTTGCATGGGTCCTTTGTGCAACACCACCGTCCCCAAAGCAAGCTGCAGATTCCAAAAGTCCAGGACGTCGTGGACGCGCTCCCGCCCTCGCGACGCGCCGCTGGAAGAAAGGGGCGCGTTCGGCCGTGTCGGTGACTTCCCATGAACCGGCCATGGGCAGGTATGGCGCGCTGTCCCAGCACGCCGCGTGCAGGTAGGGACGCGTTCCACCGCGTCCCCGACTTCCCCTCGAGGGCATGCCTTGGCACAAGCGCTGGCCCCCGGGGGGCCGGGGCGGC
>JAFGQR010000050.1 GCA_016935555.1 Verrucomicrobiota bacterium | reverse complement strand
GTGCAACCTCCCTGCATGCTCATTTGCTCGCCTTCACCAAGAAGCCAGCCAATTCCGCCCATCAGTTCCTCGCCGCCGCCCTCCTGCATGGAATCCCCTTCGCCGTGAGCAAACGGCGAAATAGAATCGTACCAGCCCAGAACATCCGTTTCACTCCATGCGTAATCGCACAGGATCATGAAGTCGATTTGGCCCCACAACTGAGCGACCCCGGTTTCATCACTGCCGACACAGAAGCCGTTGGACCGGACGCTCTCACTGGGCCAATACGTCACTCCGTTACCATTGATCAGAAGCTGATCGTTAAGGTAAATCGCCGAGTTGCTCGGTGTGTAGGTGAGGACAATCTGATACCACTGCGTAGCGACAAGCTCAACTGGAGCCTGCAAGTAAAGCGCCTCTGCACCATTGGTTTGCGCAGCAAAATACAAATTGCACCCTTCCGGATCGGTATAGAGGGACCACCACCCGACCGAGGCGTCTTCGGTCAGTGTGCCGAGTTCCAGAAAGCGCGCGGCGGTCCCAGGCCCAGTCCCGCCGACATTCGTGCTGCTCCAGTAAGGCTGGAACCATAGGTAGGCTGTGCCATTTTCGCACAGGATATTTGGAGCACCATTTGTTTGCGTTTCCAGGTAACGCAGCACGGCGGGATTTGTGTCCGCGATTTCAACGGCATAGTTGTCCCAGCTCGGGACCAGGTAAACGTTTGACACCGTGATGGGTAGTGAACCGTAGGCGTCCACCACGTTGGTGTCATCGAAGAAGAACCAGTTGAATACCGGCAGCGGCGGCGGTCCGTCCGCCCGAATAAGCGATGAAACAATGACACCGACCCCGAAAACCAACCCACACACCATCCTCTTTGTAGTTGTCATTTGGGCACCTCCCTTATGTAAGATATTAGTTACGTCATATTATCCTTATCGAACTTGCGCCTATGTACCCCCCCCCCCCTAAGTAGCATTACAAGAAAAAAATTATAAGAATATCGGATGGCGGATAGCGCGCTGGCGCGCCGGTTGCTGCTATGGGGAGTTTTTGCAAAGGAAAGTGGCCGCCGCCCGAAAGGCAAGAGTTGGGCGCGTCTTGTTTCTGGTCGGGGCATCGATTTCGCGTAGGCGAGAATCCAAGCACGTGCCTTTCGCACGTCATCCGTTCCACGATCACAATCGTGCCGTCAGCCCTTGGTGGCGTGAGGCAGGTGTACGACATTTGCGGGTGAGCGTGGCGGCATGATGGCGAACCACGCCTTACCTTCCGCCTCGGTGGCAAGGGCTCGGTAGTGTGAGCAAATCGTGCTCGCTGAGTTTCCCGCCTCCAAGGCCGTGCGTGGCACGTCCTGGGTGGCCGCGACCCGAAAAGTGCAGAAGGCGTGACGTAGCCCGTTATGCCGCCACGGGAGCAAGCCTGCGGCCTCGGCGGTGGCATTCTGCGCGGCGGTGATGGTTCGCTCTCGCTCCTTCCATTCCCGGCCACGGGGCCAAACGGGGCCGATCTTCTTGGCCAGCGGTGACAGCCAGGCAAACAAGTTGCCAGTGATCGGTGCCAACCGTGTCCCCGCGCAGCGTGCCTTCCGGTGGACTACCTTGATCGTGTGATCGGTGAGGCGCACGTCGCGCCAGTCCAGCGCCAGGATCTCGCTGGTGCGCAACCCCGCGAATGCAGCAATGGCCAGCGCCGGCAAATAGGCGTGATCGGCAACGGCAAGCAACTTGGCAATTTCTTCCGGGGTCCAGAACTTCACGGCGTCGTCGCTCTTCCCCGCGAGCACTTGGGTCCCAGCAACTGGATTCGTCCCTCGCGGGATATAGCCGCGGCTCTCGCAGTGGGCGAACAAGCGCCAGAGGATCTGCCGATGCGCGTTCCTGGTTCCGCTGGCGCCTTCCAATCCGTCCAGATAGCGCTGGCAGTCCGATGTTGTGACGCTGGCGGGATGGACTGGAAAGGCTTTAGTGAAACGCGTTGAGCGGCAGCGCAGGTCCGCCAGGTATGGCTCACTTGCTTTCGCCTTGCGCCGCAGTTCAATCATTTCGGTGGCGGCATCAGTCAGTGTGATTTGCGGCAATGTATCCGGGTGGCGCTCCAGGTAGAACCTCGCGGCGGTGGGCAGTAGACTGCCGTTACCCAGGATGCCCACTGCCTCAGCGTACCGGGCACACGCCAGTTCTGGCGGATCACCCACACTGCGCAAGAGTTCGAGGCAACGACCAAAGCTGGCTGCTTCCCGACCCGACAGGGCCGCCGCCATGGCATCGCCCTTGGCCAGCAACTGAGCGATCCGGTGCGCTTCTTTCCGCGCGGCTTGA
Organism: Verrucomicrobiota bacterium; assembly: GCA_016935555.1. Taxonomy (GTDB): domain Bacteria; phylum Verrucomicrobiota; class Verrucomicrobiia; order Limisphaerales; family JAFGQR01; genus JAFGQR01. The sequence continues at coordinate 84,988 of JAFGQR010000050.1, read as the reverse complement.
TGATCGGCGAAGCTGCGTAATTTGCGCTCGCCACTGGTGTAGTCGCAGACCTCAAAGGTCGCGTACTTATTACCGGCGACCGTGCGAGTCCTGCGATAAATTTTCACGCGCACATTGCCGTGGCGAACAGTTTCGATCCTGCGACACGTTCGTTTCATGGGTCAAAACGTAGGCAAAACGTAGGCAATAATCAACAACATTTGCTGTTTGTTTGGAATACTGGGCTTATCTGCGAATCTTGTGCGTGACCCGATCACGCCCTGCGACGGCGCATCGTCAGCGGCGGCGGAGCGCCGCATGTTTTCGGGCCGCAACCCTGTCGGGGTTGCTTCGGGTTTGCAGCCTTCGCTACCCAGGCACCCCCACGGACGCGGCGCACCCACGGGCTGCAAGGCGCAATCCCCTCGGCCCTGGCACGCCGCGGGTCCCGCCTGCGGTCTGCGAGTGACAACCGATGACCGGCCACCTACACTCCGGCCGATGATACACTCCGATCGCATGCTGACAATGTTCCTCCAGCTCTGCTGGCTTCTGACCGCGGCGGCGGAGAACGATCTCGCGGAATCCTTCCGCGAGCCTCCGGATGCGGCGCGACCCGGCGCCTACTGGTATTTCATGGACGGCAACCTCTCGCGCGAGGGGATGACACGGGATCTGCAAGCCATGAAGGCGGCCGGCATGGGGCATGTCGTGTTCCTCGAAGTCAACGTGGGCGTGCCGCGCGGGCCGGTGGATTTCCTCAGTGAGCAATGGCAGGACCTTTTCGTTCACGCGGTGCGCGAGGCGGAGCGCTTGGGGATCGAGATCATACTCGGCTCGGGACCGGGTTGGGCCGGCAGCGGCGGCCCGTGGGTGAAGCCGGAGCAATCCATGCAGCACCTGGTCGCCAGCCCCATCGAGGTGAAGGGGCCAGGGCCGCTCACCAACACCCTGCCGGTGCCCCCCCCCCGCCGCCCGTTCTTCGGCGACGTCCCCAAGCCACTGCGCGCGCCCTGGGAGACCTTCCACCGGGATGTGGCGGTGCTCGCGTTCCCGACTCCGGCAAGCCCGGCAACCCTTCCCGACATCGACGAGAAGGCCCTGGTGTATCGCGCGCCGTTCTCCTCGCAACCCAACGTCAAAGCCCGGCTCGACGCGCCCGCCGAGTTTCCCGCCGACGCCCCCGGCTCGACGATTCCGTTGGACCGTGTGATCGACCTGACGCAACGCCTGAAACCCGACGGCACGGTGGACTGGCAAATCCCGGACGGTACGTGGACCGTCCTGCGTTTCGTGAGCCGCAACAACGGCGCCTCCACCCGGCCGGCACCCGATCCAGGCGTCGGCTTCGAGTGCGACAAGTTCGACGCCGCCGCGCTCGACGCGCACTTTGCGGACTATGCTGGCAAGCTCTTGAACAAAGTCGGGTTGCGTCCGCCAGGCCGGGGCTGGACGATGCTGCATATCGATAGTTGGGAGATGGGGGCCCAGAACTGGACACCCAACTGGCGGGGAGAATTCCGGAAGCGGCGCGGTTACGATCCGCAGCCCTTTTACCCCGTTTACCTCGGCTACGTCGTCGGCAGCCGGGAACAGAGTGAGCGATTCCTCTGGGACCTCCGCCTGACCGGCCAGGCGTTGGTCATCGAGAACCACGCCGAACACCTCAGGCGCATCGGCCGCAAGCACGGACTCACGCTGTCCATCGAGCCCTACGACATGAACCCCACGTGCGACTTCGACCTCGGCGCGGTGGCCGATGTGCCGATGTGCGAGTTTTGGAGTCTGGGCTTCGAGACATCGTTCAGTTGTCACACCGCCGCATCGATCGCTCATGTGCTGGGCCGCCCGGTGGTGGCGGCGGAGGCGTTCACCGGTGCGCCGGGTGAGAACTGGAGATTCCACCCGGGTTCGCTGAAGAACCAGGGGGACTGGGCGTTCGCCGCGGGCATCAACCGCTTCACCTATCACACGTTCGCCCACAAGCCCGACGAAGGCCGTCCGGGCATGGTCATGGGGCCGTATGGAGTGCATTGGGATCGCGGCCAGACGTGGTGGCCGATGGTGGGTGAGTATCACCGCTATGTCACCCGCTGCCAGCATCTGTTGCGGCAGGGACGCACGATCGCTGACGTGTTGTACCTGCTGCCGGAGGGCGCGCCAAATGTCTTCCAACCGCCCGCCTCGGCCTTTGCGGGCAGCCATCGGATGCCCGACCGGCGCGGCTACAACTTCGACGGGTGCTCGGCGGCAACCCTCATCAAGCAGGCCAGAGTTCGCGACGGCAACATCGTGTTCCCCAGCGGTGCCGAGTATCCATTGCTGGTCCTGCCGAACGTCGCGACCATGACGCCCGAATTGGTCCGCAAGCTGCAATCCCTGGTTCAAGCAGGGGCGACCGTGGTCGGCAATCCGCCGCGCAAATCACCGAGCTTGGTCAACTATCCGGCCTGCGACCGCGAAGTGGCCCGGAGAGCGGAGGCACTCTGGGGCGGCTTGCAACCCCCGCCCGAGCAGGCCAGCCGGCGGCACGGCCAAGGCCGGATTCTCTGGGGCAACGCATTGTATGAGGCGGACGCTGCCGGGCCGTCGCCCATCTTCCAAGCACAGTGGATCTGGAAGACGCAGGGCGATCCCGCCAGTGCCGCGCCGGTGGGAAGGGCAGTCTTCCGCCGGGAATTCCGGGTGCCCTTGAGTAACCAGGTTTCTTCGGCGCGCCTGGAGATGACCGCCGACAACGGATTCAACGCCACCCTCAACGGCAACCCCGTGCTGGAGGGAGACAATTTCACCCAGACCTATGTCGCGGATGTCACGAAAGCATTGCAGCACGGCACCAATGTCCTGACCGTGCTCGCCGAGAACGGCGGGGACAAACCCAACCCAGCGGGGCTCATTGGCGCGCTGAAGATCCAGTTCCAGGATCGCTCGCAGCAACTCCTCATCACCGATGCGGAATGGATCGCGGCCGACGCCAAAGACGCTCCGGCCGGAAAGCCCGTCCGGGTGTTGGGGAAGGCGCCCATGTCTCCGTGGCGGCTCAAACCGTCGCCGGTCGCGCCGCCGCTGTATCCGCACTACGCCCTCACGGCCGCCGTTCTTGGGGAGACGGGCGTGCGTGAGGACTTTGTTTCGGCCGGGCCATTGCGTTACACGCACCGGCGGACGAAAGACCGCGACATCTATTTTGTGGCCAACCGTTCCGCCGACGCGGTCCGCACCACCGCCACCTTCCGCGTCGCCACGGGCGCACCGGAACTTTGGAATCCCAACAGCGGCGAAATCCGGGCGCTCCCGCAATTCACCCGCACGGGGAGCTTCACGGAGATTCCCCTGCGCTTCGAGCCTTACGAGAGTTACTTCGTGACGTTCCCGTCGAGGAAGGCAGCGGTTGCAACTGCCCCGGCCGACCGTGCCGGCCAGAACTTCGGGGAATTCACCGAACTGCAAACCCTCGAAAGCCACTGGGACGTGTCCTTCGATCCGACGATGGGCGCACCCGCCCAGGTGCGCTTTGAGAAGCTGGAGGATTGGACCCAACGTGCCGAACCTGGCGTCAGACACTACTCCGGCATCGCGACCTATCGCACCACTTTTGATCTGCCGGCCGGGACAACGGCCGACCCGAAGTTTGAAACCTGTCTCGATCTCGGCGGCGTAGAAGTCATGGCCCGTGTGCGGGTCAACGGCACGGATTGCGGCGTGGTGTGGACCGCCCCGCGGCGGGTGGACATCCGCCACCCCCTCAAGCCGGCTGGCAACATTTTGGAAATCGAGGTCGCCAACCTGTGGCCCAACCGGATGATCGGCGACGCCGCTTCCCCGGGCCAGCAGTTCACCCAGACCACCTATCGTCCGTTCAAAGCCGGCGACCCCTTGTTGCCCTCGGGGTTGCTTGGACCGGTCCGGCTGCTGAAGGGTGACCGCCTGCCGAACAACTGATGCGCCCCATGCGAGCCATGCGACTGGCAGGGGCTTCAAAAACGTTGTCGTCAATGGGAACGTCAGCCATCTGAGCGGTCTGACAGACGGCCGGGGGGACCATTGGGGTCAGGCCTCAACATTCAACAATCAGGGGTCGGTGGGCCATTGGGGTCAGGCCTCAACATTCAACAATCAGAAACCACCGCTGCACGGCCGGCGTCGCCAAGAGCAGAATCGATAGAAACGCCGTTGGCAGCACTGCCGGCGTGATTCGGAGTTTGAACACGACCTGCTGCCATCTTGATCATCTCGGTTAGGATCCATGGGCTCGGAAAGCCGTCCCTGGCCGCCATGAAGGCTTGCGCTTGACACCTAGCGAGCCACGGGCTCAGACTGTTTTAGGTGCGCAGGAGCCAGAAACCGTGGGTGTTCATCGAGAGGGCCGTGGGTCTGCGCGCGGCTCGCTCCACAAAACCGCTGCGCGGTTTTGATCCAACATCACTGAAGCCGCCGCGCAGCGGCGGCCGGGAATCCTTGAGTTTTCCATTTCCGGCAAAACTTGATCTGTTGAGAAAGCATGTGGGCACTCAAGGATTAGCGGGCTTTGTTGCGTCACTGGAAGAGACAATGCGTATGAGCTGCAAGACAGTTTCTTATGAGCACACGGTTTAATCCCAATCAAAACCGCCGTCGATTCCTGGCCGTCCTGATGTTAACCGGGTGTTTCGCGTTGGGCAGCGTGGCGGGCGTTGCCCAGCCCGGGGATGCGCGCGTCCGGCTGACGGTGGACACGGACCACCCGTCGCACGCGATCAGCCCGCGCGTTTACGGCCATTTTCTGGAGCACATTTACCACTCCGCCAACGGCGGGCTCTGGGGCGAGCTGGTCTGGAACCGCAGCTTCGAGTTGAGCCGCAGCGGCATGGGGGATTGGTCGGTTGAGAATGGCGAGGTCATCCAGTCTGCCCTGATCACGGATGTGAATGTTGTTTTCGGTGACCGCTCCTGGAAGGACTATGAACTCACGCTGCAGGCGCGCAAGGAGGGTGGCGCCGAGGGATTCCTGGTGCTGTTTCGCGCCCAGGATGACGATTCATTCTATTGGCTGAACCTCGGCGGCTGGAACAACACCCGCCACGCCATCGAAAAGGAATCGAATGGCCGGCGCCGCGGGATGGGACGGGGGCGTGAGGGGCGAATCGAGACGGGCTGCTGGAACGATATTCGCATCCGTTGTGAAGGCAACCACATTCAATGCTGGCTGGGGGGAGAGCAAATCATCGAGCTGCGGGACGAGGACAGTCCCTATCTGACCGGCATGATCGGTCTTGGGACATGGGGCACGCACGCTCGCTACCGCCAGATCAAGGTCACCAGCCTCGATGGCGCCAAGGAGTTCTTCTCCGGGTTGCCCAAACTGCCCGCGAGAGGATTCGCGGCCGATTTCTGGGCGCACTTTGGTTCAGGCCGGGCCGAGCGGGTCAAGGATGGGCTCAACAACGACTACAGCGTCCAGTTGACGAGCGACGGCAGCGCCACGGGCATCCAGCAGGACAAATTCCGATTCATACCGCAACGCTATGAGGGATCGGTCTGGATGAAAGGCTTGCTTCCGGCGGGTGTCAAACTGGAGTTGCTCGACGGTGAAACCGTTCTCGGTTCGGCCGTGCTGGGGCGACCCGCCACCGATTGGGCTGAATATCCATTTCAAATCAATTGCAGCGGCGACACGCCTTACGGTTCACTTCGCATCACACTGCTCGGTGCGGGTTCGGTGAAACTCGATCATGTGAACATGATGGGGCAAGACGCCCTGGCGACTGGCGGGTTGCGGCCCGACTTGCTGGAGGCGGTGCGTGGTCTGCGGCCGCCGATCATCCGCTGGCCGGGAGGATGTTTCGCGTCGGTTTACCTCTGGAAAGACGCGGTGGGTCCGCAGCAGAAGCGGCGGATTTACCCGGCCTACATGTGGGAGGATCAGGACATCAATTCGTTCGGCACGGATGAATACATGCTGCTCTGCCAGAAGACCGGCGCCGAACCGCTGCTGGTGATCAATACGGGTTTGCTGCGCGCCGGTTGCGGCGCGCCCGCGCAGTTCCGGCTTGCCTCCGACGGCGTCTACCTTCCCTACGCGCTGGAGTGGATGGAATACTGCAACGGCGACACGTCGACCCCGATGGGCGCACGGCGCGCCGCCAACGGCCATCGGGAACCCTACAACGTGGTTTACTGGGAACTCGACAATGAGACGTGGGGCGCGGGCATCGAAGCCTACATTGCCAAGGTGAAAGCGTTCGCGCCGGCGATGCGCGCCAAGGCCAGAAACCTGGGGGCGCCCATCAAGATCATTGCCTGCGGTGGCAGCAGTTTCGACATGCGGTGGAACCGTTCCTTGATCGACGCGTGCGCGCCCCTGATGGATTACATCAGCATCCACCACTACGAGAATCCGGACAACTTCGACTCGGGGGTGGGGCGGTATGAAGGCCTGCTGATCGAGCTTGCGGATTACATCTCCCGCTCGGCCAACCCCGCCATGGAGATCTACAACTCCGAATGGAACGCGCAGTCTACGGACTGGCGGACCGGCCTGTATGCGGCCGGATTGCTGAATGCTTACGAGCGCCAGGGCAGGAGATTCACGCTTGGCGGTCCGGCGCTGTTCCTGCGCCACACCTCCGCCGGCGCGTGGGACAACGCCTTCATCAATTTCGATCACACCGGCTGGTTCCCGGCGCCAAATTACGTCGTGATGAAACTCTGGTGGGACAACTTTGCCCCGGAATTCCTCCCCGTGGCCGGTGATGTGCAAGGCTGCAATATCGTCGCCACCCGCAGTGAGGACGGCGGCACGGTGGTGATCAAAGCGGTCAATCCCAAAGACCGAAGCACATCGGTCGCCGTGGACTTCAGAGGGGGGGTCATCCCGAAGACCGCCTCCATGCACGTTGTGGCGCCCGGGTCGCTGCGCGCCCGCAACACGCTTGCCGAACCCGGGGCGGTGCGTGCGGAGCCTGGTGTTGTCCGGTTGAATGGAACGCGGGCTCGATTTGATCTGCCCGCGTATGCGGCAGCGGTGATCAGGTTGAACTGATGCGGTTCACGTCCCCCAAGTGTCGCCTGGCGAAGTTATTGGTTTGCAAATGGAAGGCCATGTTCACAGGGTGATAGAGTGGGATTGCCGGGGTATTTCGGCCCCGTTTCTCGCCCGTAAGGCCGCCGGCTCGTGAAGCAACCCGATGTTGCCAGCCAACCGTCATCGCTGTTTCGGACTCAGGCCGTTGAAGCGGGAGTTTTTGATATTCCTGGTGGCGGTCTGGGCCGCGGCCCACGCCGCGGACAAGCCGAACATCATCCTGTTCCTAGCCGACGATCTCGGCTACGGCGACGTTGGATGCTTGTGCATCCGCTCATGAACGCCATCCGCCGCATGCTGCCCGCCATGTTGGTTTCGTGTCAGTGGGTTGTCCTCATGGCTGGAGAAGAACCTGACATGGGAGGGCGAACGGTAATTCGACATTGAAACGCTCATGACCTTGAGAATCGGGACTTCTGCGGGAAAGCCTGACGTTGAACAACGGGGTCATTGCCGCCGAGTTCGACGCAAGCGGGCTCGTGGGGGTGCGCCTGCCGATCAAAGGCCCGGAGGCGCTGGTTGTGGACGTGGTGCCGGCGGGTGCGCTCGAGCTTCCGGCGCTGCTGGAACGCGCCATTGACCTGGCGGCCATGCACACGGCGGTGGACCCGCGTTACGGCACCCGGCAGAAGGCGCCCATCGGGGACACCGGCCGGGGCACTGCGTGAAGGAGGTTCACTTCTGCAGCCCGGGCACGCCGCGGGTGATCGATCATGCCTGCCACTAATCGCCGCGGCCGTGGAGCGCCCCCTCCACGGTCACCATCATCTCGCTCCATTCCCGCAGGTCCGCGCCCGCCCACGCCACGTCGGCCGTCACGACGTGCAAGCCGTTGGCGTGCTCGGGCACGGTCACCGCGAAATGCACTGCGCCCTCCTGACGCGGCGGGAGGTGAATCGCGCGCGGGGCGCGTGCGGCCGTCCAGCCGGCGGGCAGGTTGAGGCGCACCCGGAATGTTTGGGGCGCGGGCGAGTGGTTGAAGATGACGACGGCGGCGGACACGACGCCGCGGGGGCGGGTTGTGGCTGCGTAGGGCCGGATGCGGGCCCAGCCTTCGTCGAGGGCGAAGTTCGGGTCATCCCAGGGGATCAAGTCGCGCAACAGGCGGAGGCGCTGTTGGAGGGTGCGCTTCATTTGATCGATCTGGGCTGGGGAGAAGCGGAAGGCGGGGGCGACGTGTTGGTTGATGAGGAGGCAGTCGGGCGGGAGCTGCTGGAGGCGGTCGAGGCAGGCGAAGTAGCCATGGCCGGGGTGCAGCCAGTTTCGATTGGGCAGGCAATAGTCGTCCGGGCCGGTGGGCGTGAAGGAATCGCCGATGAAGCAGATGCTTTCGCCGGCGTCTTTCCTGACGAGCAGTGCCTGGTGGTAGAGGGTTTGGCCTGGGAAGAACCAGGCGGTCAGTTCGAACTCCTTCCAGCGCCACCGGGCGCCGTCGGCGAGGCGCGCGGCGACGGGGATGGATCGAGCCGTCATGGCGGGCAGACGGTAGGCCCGGGGCCGCTCGAGGATGTCCACCATTTGCGGGCACGCATAGACCGTGGATCCGAACGCCTGCACCAGGTCCGGCACGGCCTCGGTGTGATCGTCGTGGTAGTGGGTGACGAACACGTGGTCCACGGACGCCAATCGGCCTTCGCGGTGGCGCTTTTCAAGCTCGTTGAGGATGGAGGCGCTGCCGCAATCCACCATGAACCCGGCGCCGTCGGCGGCGAGGATCAGGCGGGCGTTGGCGATCGGCACGATCCAGGCCGGAAGCGTTTTCCGAATCGTCTCGGCCGTTTCCATCCAGTTGATCCGCGCTTCGGGACCCAGGACACGCCGGGCTTTGGCGCGGACGTGGTCGTCGCCAAAATACCAGCGCAGCGCGTCGATCTCGAGGCAGTTCGCATACACCGCCCGGATCCGGCGCGTCGCCCGATCGATCGCGGCGGCAGGATCGCGAATGACAGGTCCGCGCGCCGGCACGAGGATTTCCGGCTGGGCGGACGCGACGCGCGCCAGGCTGGCGAGGACGTCGGCGAGGCGGGCGGCGTAACCGTGGTAGCCGCCGATCTTCGCCTCCGGGATTGCGTCCTGGAGGCTGTAGAGGTCCCAGAGCCGGCCGTCGCCGCAGATCAGGTCGCCTGTGAACGCGATCCGATGCCCGTCCAGTTCGAGCACGTAGGTGACGGCGCCGCGGGTATACCCGGGCGTGTCGAGCACCCGGAACGCCAGCCCCTCCCACTCGAGGGTGTCTCCCCCCTGGACAGTCCGGCTGACGGCAAGGGGTGATCCGGGCACCTTCGTGGACTGCTGCGCGTAATCGTGAAAACGGGCGGTGCCAAACCCGGCCCAGAACCCGGCTGGATCTTTGAACAGTCCGGCCTCTTTGGCCGGCACGACGGCTTTGGCGCCGCCTTCCACCAGCGCGCGGCCGGCCCATACGACGTCGCGACGGGCATGCGTGAAGAGCACGGTGTCGGCGTCCCGGAGACTCGATCCGGGATCGCCGTAGACGACGAGCCGGCGGCCGGCGCGCTCGATCACGGCGCCGTTGACCGCGCCGGCATTGATCTTCAGCCCGGGAACCATGCCGTGGTGCGCGGCGACCAACCCGGCGGTGTGGAGAAGAAGTGTCGCCGCCGTGGCGATCCCGGCGGCGGCCGATGTCCATGGTGTCATGGCCCGCAACATAAATCGGCCGCCGCACCCGTCAACGCTGATCCCTCTTCCCATCCCATTTTCCGGGTTGCACTCGGGCCGAATCGCGGGTAGGTGCAGGTCATGCGTTGGACGTGGTCATGGGCGCTGGCAGGATTCACGGCTCTCGCGGGGTGCGCCTCGCCCCCTGAGCCCGCGAAACCGGCGGGGCCACCCCCGGCGGCGGGCGCCGTGCCTGGTGCAACGACGGGGGTGCAGGGTTCGGAGACGATTTTGAGGCCGAGCGATGTGGTGCCGGGGAAGATCAGCCTGGTGAATCCGAATGCGCGTTACGTGGTGGTGTCCTACCCGGTGGGGGCGCTACCCGAGTTGGGGCGGCGGCTGAACGTGTTTCGGAACGGCCTCAAGGTGGGCGAAATCAAGATCACCGGCCCCCAGCGCGATCTGAACATCGTGGCGGACATTGTGGCTGGACAATGCCAGCGTGGGGACGAGGTGCGGCCCGATTAGCCCGCATTTCTCACCGCCCAGTGAGAAATGCGCCCGAAGGTTGGCAGTCGTTGGGGTGAAGGTGAAGCGGATTGCCGCGCCAAGTCTTATTTCGAGGGCTGACCCCCATCGGGTGGCGGGGTGTCCGGGTTGGGGCGGCTGGCCCTGCGCTGACGGTTGCGGGCGTACCAGCCGAAGACGCAAAACACCAGGACGGCAATCACCGGCAGTGCCAGCCGCAGCGCCTCGTTGGGGGGGACGCCGGCTTGGGGAGATTCGGGCGGAGGCGCCTGCGTGGCATTGGTGCGGCTGGGGCGCAAGTCGGCCGTCGCGGCGCCGAACACCGAACATCCACCATCGAATGGCGCTGACGCGCACGCCATGCGCCGGAGCCAATGGGCAAACAGTGAATTGTGCCGTGTCCCGCTCCCCGTTCGGTGTTCGGCGTTCAAGAATCGAAATTCCATCGTTCTGATGGCAAGATCCTAATTGCTGAAATGTGAACAATTTATCTCTCAGAAAGTGAGAATTGAGCATTGAAAATTGAAAACTTCAAATATGTTTGGCTGGGATTTTGAAACGCTCGACTCTTCAAATGCATGGCCAATGGATCCACTCTCGCCAGCATTGGAAAAGTCAAAGATTCCATTTCCGCGGCGGAGGGGGGGTCCCGCGGTGGGTGGGGCCTAACTGGTCGGCTGTTTCACGCTGGTTTGCTTGGTGGGCACCCGCTTCCGGGTTGGATAGCCCGCCACCGTTTCACCGCGCACACGCAGGGCGTGGGCGAGCGCGTGTTTGAAATCCTCCGGGGCGGCGCCGAAGGCGGTTTTGAGGGCGGCGACGGCTTTGGGTCCGGGGATCCGCATGAGGGAGCAGCGGGCGTCTTCGCGGGAGTCTTTGTCGGCGAGGAGGACGGCCATGGGTTCGACGGCGCGGTCGGTGCCGATTTCGGAGAGCATCCAGAGCACTTCGCGCCGCACGGTGTGGGGAGTGGAAGCGAGCAAGGGGATCAGTTCACGCTCGACCGATTCGGCTTCGGCTTGTGCGCCGGGCCGTCCGGCGTGGCGGACGATTTTCCACAGGCCGCGTTTGGCGGCGCGGGCGATTTCAAAATCCTTGTGGGTCATGAGGCCGGCGAGGGGTTTGACGGCCGGGGCGCCGGCGGGTCCGGCGTTTTGCCATGCGGGGCCGCGGATGGAGTCATTGGTGTTTTGGATATGGGCGACGAGTTGTTCGACGGTGGGCGAGGTGGCGGCGGGGGCCATCTGGGAGAGGGCGGCCAGGGGGGTGGCGGCGAGGGCGGCGGGTTTGGAGGCATTCATGGTCATGGTCAGCGGGGTTCGGGGTTCAGGATTCACCATAGGGTGTTGGGTGTTCGGGTTCGGCGTGCGGATGGGCGGTGCGCGTTCGAGGCTTAGAGGACGTAGGGGTAGCGTTGGGGCCGGCTCATTTTGCGGCGGGCTTCCTCGTCGCCGACGATTTCCTGGGTTACGGGGTTCCAATGCAGTTTGCGTCCGAGGACGAGCGAGAGGTTGCCGAGGACGGTGAGGAAGGCGGTGGCGACGCCGGCTTGGACATTCATGATGGTGGGTTTGCCGGTTCGGATGCCTTCGAACCAGTCGTCGTGGTTGTTGAAGTTGACGGCTTTGGGGACATCGATTCCGCCGGGCGGCAATTTGTAGTCTTTGGCTTTGGGTTCGGTGAAGGTTTGGCCATCGCCGGCCCAGAGGATGAGGGTGTCCTTGTCGCCGTGGTAGACGGCGCCGTATCCGTCGCGGATTTTCCTGTCGGGATTGTAATAGGGGATGCGTTTGCCGGGCTGGCTCCAGACGAGGGTCCAGTCCGGGTTTTTGAATTCATAGACGACCTCCATGGTGATGGCGGAGTCCCAGAGGCCTCGGGTGGGCAGGGTGCCTTTGGCTTCGATGGACACGGGGCCGGTATGGTCGGCGTTCATGATCTTGAGGGCGTTGCTCATGACGTGCGCGCCGCGGTCGCGGATCTGGCCGCCGCCGGATTCCATCATCCAGCGGAACACGCCGTGGAGGTAGCGGGCGTTGTAGGGGCGCCAGCGGAGGGGTCCGAGCCACAGGTCCCAATCCAGCTCGGGGGGCGGTTCACTGTCGGGGACTGGGTGGTTGTCGGCGGGGGTTTCGTAGTGCCAGCAGGTGACTTTGCGGACGGTGCCGATCATGCCATTGGCGATATAAAGGTGGGCGCGGTAGCATTCGGGCTGGGCGCGGCCCTGGGAGCCGACCTGGATGGCGACTTTGCTGGCTTTGGCGGCGGCGACCATGGCTTTGCCTTCCTCGATGGTGCAGCACGCCGGTTTCTCCACATACACGTGCTTGCCGCTCTCGGCGGCGTGAACGGTCTGGACCGCGTGCCAGTGGTCCGGGGTGGCGATGACGACGGCATCGATGTCCTTGCGTTCGAGCACGTAGCGGTAGTCGCGGTAAGGCCGGGCCTGTTCGCCCGCCCGCTCCAGGGCGCCGGCCAGGCGTTTCTCGTCGACGTCGCACACCGCCGCCACGCGGACATCGCCGCGGGACATGCGTCCGACCATGTAACCGAGGTGGCCGCCGCCCATGCCGCCGACGCCGATGTGGCCGGTGACGAGGCGATCGTTGGCGCCGGGCTGGCCTGCGGCGGCGAGGACGCCTTTGGGGAGCAGTTGGGGCAGCGTGAACGCGGTGGCGCCGAGAGCAGTGGCGCCGGTTTTCAGGAAATCGCGCCGGGCGATCTTGGGGTTGGCGTGGTTCATACGGGCCGTTTGTAGAGCAATGGGGGGTGAGAGGAAAGGGGAATTTGCCATGGGCTGACGGAGCGCGACCGTCCGGTGTGGGGTGATGGGCCTGCGATGTGGGCCTTGCATTAGAGCGCCGGGTTTTTTACGGTGGCGGCATGAAACGAGTTGCGGTTCTTCTTTCGGGTTGTGGCGTGTATGACGGGGCGGAGATTCACGAGTCGGTGTTGGTGCTGCTGGCGCTGGACCGTGCGGGCGCCCAGGCGGTTTGCGCGGCGCCGGACGTGCCGCAGCATGAGGTGGTCAATCATCTGACGCGGCAGCCGGTTGCGGGGGAGTCGCGCAACGTGCTGGTCGAGTCGGCGCGGATTGCGCGGGGGCAGGTGGTGGCGTTGAGCAAGCTGAAGCCTGGGGATTTCGACGCGGTGATTGTGCCCGGGGGGAGTGGGGCGGCGAAGAACCTGAGCACCTTTGCGTTGGGGGGCGAGGGGTTCCAGGTGAATCCGGAGGTGGCGGAGGTGTTGCGACAGGCGCACGCATCGGGCAAGCCTTTGGGGTTTGTATGCATCGCGCCTGCGATTGCGGCGCGGTTGTTTGGAGACCGGCAGGTGGAGTTGACGGTGGGCACGGACCAGGGGACGGCCCGGGTGTTGGAACGGTGCGGGGCGCGGCACGTGTCGAGCCGGGTGGTGGATGCGGTCGTGGACCGGCGCCTTAAAATTGTCAGCACGCCCGCCTACATGCTCGCCCGGCGGATCAGCGAGGCCGAAGCCGGCATCACGAAGCTTGTGCAAGCGGTGCTCGAGATGGCGTGACGGGCGGGCGTTGGGGCTGGGATGGCGGCTGTGGTTACGGTGCGCGGGGTATGGTTTAGGTTTCCCTTGGGGAGTGCCGGGCGGGTTTCGTGGCGGCTCAGATGAGGGATTTGACCTTGGCGACGATGGCGGCGGCGTCGATGCCGTATTTGGCGAGCAGCTCGGCGGGTTTGCCCGAGTGAGGCAGTTCGGTGACGGCCAGTTTATGGACGCGGACGCCGTGGGGGCAGAGTTCGCCGGCGACGGCATCGCCGAGACCGCCTTCGGCGTAGTGGTCTTCGACGGTGACGACGAGGTTGTTGGCTTTGCGGACGGCGGCGAGGATGAGGTCTGTGGCGAGGGGTTTGATGCTGTAGGTATCGATGACGGTGACGGTGAGGTTTTCCTTGCGCAGGATGTCGGCGGCTTTGAGGGCTTCGAAGAGGGTGACGCCGGCGGCGAGCACGGTCAGCTTGTCGCCGGGGGCTTGGCGGACGATGCGGGCGCCGCCGATGGTGAAGTGTTCGGCGGGGTCATAGATGACGGGCAGTTTGGGGCGGGAGGTGCGGAGGTAGGTGATGCCGGGGTGTTGGAGCATTTGCTCGACGAGTTTCTCGGTGGAGATGGCGTCGCACGGATACAGCACCACGCTGCCCCCCAGCGCGCGCATCATGGCGATGTCCTCGAGCCCCATTTGCGAGCCGCCGTCCTCGCCGATGCTGACGCCGACATGGGAGCCTGCCATTTTGAGGTTGGCCATGGAGTGGCTGGCCATGCGGATTTGGTCGTGGGCGCGGGTGAAGAAGGCGGCGAACGTGGAGGCGAACGGGATTTTGCCGCGGGCGGCGAAGCCCATGGCGACGCCGACCATGTTTTGTTCGGCGATGTAGCATTCCACGAAGCGGTTGGGGAATTTCTTGAGGAATTTTTCCGAGAACGTGGAGTTTTTGGTGTCGCCGTCGAGGACGACGATGCGGGGGTCGACCGCGCCGATGCGGGCGAGGGCATTGCCGTAGGCTTCGCGGGTGGCGACCATTTCGCCTTTGGAGTATTCGATCGGCGGGAAGCTGGTGGGGGGTTCGGCGGGGGGGGCGGGAAGCTGGTGGGGGCCGGGGATGGTGATGCTGGCGGCGGGCCGCGCTTTGGGCGTGAGTTCGGCGATGGCGGTTTCGGCGTCTTCCTTGGACAGCGGTTTGCCGTGCCAGTGGTCTTTGTCCTGGAGGAAGGAGACGCCGGCGCCCTTGTAGGTTTTGGCGAGGACGGCCAGGGGTTTGTCGCCGAGGCCGACGGCGGCGAGGACTTCGAGGATTTCCTCGATGTCATGGCCGTCGATGACTTCGGTGCGCCAGCCGAAGGCGTCGAAGCGTTGCTGGTAGACGTCGAGGCGGTGGCCGAAGGCCGTCGCCTCGCTTTGGCCGAGGCGGTTGACGTCGACGACGGCGACGAGGTTGTTCAGCTTGTGCACGCCGGCCAGGGAGGCGGCTTCCCAGACGGCGCCTTCGGCGCATTCGCCGTCGCCCAGGAGCACGTAGGTGCGGTAGTCGAGGTTGTCGAGGCGCGCGCAGAGGGCCATGCCGACGCCGACGCTCAAGCCCTGGCCGAGGGAGCCGCTGGCCACGTCAACGAATGGGAGCCTGGGGGTGGGGTGGCCTTCGATATCGCTGTCCAGGTGGCGGAGCTTGACCAGGTCCTGCGTGGGAAACGCGCCGGCTTCAGCCCATGCCGCGTAGAGCAGGGGTGCCGCGTGGCCTTTCGAGAGGATGAAGCGGTCGTTGTTTGCGTAGCGCGGGTTTTTCGGGTCATAGCGCATGTGGCTGAAGAACAGGGCCGCCACGACATCGGCGGCGGAGCAGCATGAAGTCGGGTGGCCGCTTCCGGCGGCCGTGGTGGCGGCGATCGAGTGAATCCGCAACTGGTTGGCGATTCCAATGATAGGTTCGACGTTTAGATCATTCATTGCTTCGGTGCGTTCAAGTCGTTTTCCGGCGCATGGTAGCGGCACATGCCGGAAAGGGAAGCTGGAAAACGGGCGTCCCGGTGCGGAGGGGGCCGGGGCGGGGCGCTTCATCTTTGGGAAGCGGATGCCGATGAGACGGTAGGCGAACTGGATTGAGTTGTGCTATGAGTGTTTGGATTCGATTGAGCGTGTCGGCGGCCGCGGTGGCTGCATTTGGCATGGTGCTGGCGGAATGGCCGCAAGCGGCCGTTGTTGGCGCCGACCGCCGCTGGGCGCTGTGCGCGGTCCTGCTGGGGACGGGCGTTGGGCTGTTTCTTCTCGGGCGCTGGCTGAAGCGCCGGCGGCATGACGAGCTGCCTGCGGAGCGGATCTCGCTCTCGCTGCGCACCGACGCGCCGGGGCGGATGCCGGCGCCGGGGCCGGCCGAGCCGTTTCTGTTGTTGGACCCGGCGTTTTTGGGGGTGTTGTTGATTCTGTTCGGGGTGCTTGTCATGGTTGTGGTTCCCGGCTCTTCGAAGATGGGCGTGGCGGCGCGGCTGGCGTCGCCGCTGAGAGTGGCGGCGCGGACGGTGGTGGTGGCGGCGGCGGCGCCAACGGAGGTGCATTTTCCGGAGATGGTGTTTCAGGGGTTGGTGTGCCGGCCGAAGAAGTCGCTGGTGATATTTGACGGCAACAGCTACGCGGTGGGGGAGAGGGTGCACGGGGCGAAGGTGGTATCGATCACGCCGCGGACCGTGACGTTGTCCATGCGGGGTTTGACGAGGGTGCTGGACGTGGAAGCGGAGCTTCTGCGCCGGGGCCGGCGTTGAAGAAGGCGGGTGAAACCGCATTTCCCGCCAGAGAACCCGGTGAGCAATGCAGGCTAACGGGAAACGGCGCGGCCCTCGTCCGGCTCGACGTGGAGCAATCCGCGGCGGATGGCGAAGCAGATGAGGTCGCTTTGGGACTGGAGTTTGAGTTTGCGCATCACGTTGGCGCGGTGGGTTTCGACGGTGCGCTGGCTGATGTAGAGGCGCGAGGCGATGGTGGCGTTGGTGTTGCCTTCGGCGGCCAGTTGAAGGACCTCGCGCTCCCGGCTCGACAGCCGCTCATACGGGTCCGCGTTGCCGGTCGCCTTGACCTGTTCCAGGAACACCTGAACGGTCCTTGAGAGCGGCGGACTCAGGAACCGCCGCCCGGCCAGCGCTTCCCGCACCGCGCGGACCAGGTCCGCCCCGCTGGCGTCTTTCAGGACGTACGCCGCCACGCCGTGCCGCAGCGCCTCGACAACGTAGGCCTCCTTGTTGTGGATGGAGAGCAGCACCACCTTCGTCTTCGGCAGCCGCTGCCGGAGCCGGCGCGCCACCTGCAGGCCGGTCAGCCCCGGCATGATCAAATCCGTCACCACGACATCCGGCAGCAGTTCCTCGGCGAGCCGCAAGGTGTCCAGGCCGTCGCCGCTTTCCCCCACCACCCGGAAATCGGGTTCGTGGTGCAACAGGGCACGGAGACCTTCCCGCACCATCCGATGATCTTCGGCGAGCAATATCTTGATCATGAGGGCACGTCGCATGCGTGGACCGCCGCCCCCGGGGTGCCGGGCCCGTCGTGCGGGGCCGGCGTTGCCGGAAAGGGACCGCGGCCACGGTTCATGAATGACCGCCGGACAATTAACCGTCTCTTGGGCGCGCCGTCAATGCGTTCCGCCCCCGGTGCGTGCCGGGTGTTGAACGGGCGCGACAAGGTCCTGCGCAGCGCCGCCGCTGCCGGCGCCGGAGGCGGCGGCGTCCGGGCGCGTCCGGTTTCCCGCCCTAATCTCTGTTGCATTTTCGTTTGATGGACGTAATGTCTGCGCCGATTTGCGCGGGAGACACGGAACTGCGCGGGTTCGGGTATGAAGCCGCTGACCTTCATGGTGATTGCCGGTGAACCCAGCGGCGACTTTCTGGGCGCCGAACTGGTGCGGCAGTTGCGTGACGAGTTCACCCGCCGCATTCTGGCCGGCACAGCCGGCCCGGAGCCGCCTTCCGTCTTTTTCGCGCCGCGGTTTTTCGGCGCGGGCGGTCCGCACATGGCGGCTGCGGGTGTTGAGCTTGCGTTTGACCTGACGCTTCATGCGGTTGTCGGGGTGGCGGACGTGTTGAAACAGTATGGCACCTTCCGCCGGCTCTTCGGCCAGCTCCTGCAGCTCGCGTTTGCCCGCCAGCCCGACGCCATCATTTGCGTTGATTTTTCCGGGTTCAACCGCCCGTTTGCGCGGGCGATTCGCGCGCGGCTGGACCGGCAGCGCAGCCCGTTTGCGAACTGGTATCCCCGGATAATCCAGTATGTGTCGCCCCAGGTGTGGGCGTCGCGCCCGTGGCGGGCCCGGCGGATGGCCCAGGACCTGGACCTGTTGCTCAGCATCTTCCCCTTCGAGAAGGAATGGTTCGGACGCCGCGTGCCGCGTTTGCGGGTTGAGTATGTGGGGCATCCGATCGTCGACCGCCATGTCTCCACCCCGGCGGGGCAAGGGAGTTCCCCGCCGGCCGGCACATCCCCGGACGCCGCAGCCCGGGTCAAACACGGGAACGGCTTGAAACCGGCCGGGGACGGGGCGCTGTCCGCGTCGGACGGCAAGGCGGCCAGGCTGCCGTTGGTGCTCCTGCTGCCCGGCAGCCGGGTCAGCGAACTGAGGCAGCACGTGCCGCTGATGCTGAAGACCGCGGGCGCCATTGGCGCCGACTGGCCTTCGACGCGGTTTCGGATGGTGCTGCCGGACGCGCGGCTGGCGCGGCTGGCGCTGGAGGTTGCCGCGGCCGCGTCGCGGCGGCTGCGCTATGATCGGGCGGCGGGACTGCCGTCGGAATTCACGGCGGACCTGGGCCGGTTTGGGTTGCGGACGGTCGAGGTGCGGCACGGGCAGTTGGTGGAGGCGCTGCACGAGGCGACGGTGGCCATTGCGTCGACGGGCACTGTGACGATGGAGTGTGCGTATTTCGGGATGCCGGCGGTGGCGATTTACAAGACGCTGTGGAGCAATTACCAGATTGCGCGGCGCCTGATCCTGGTGCGGCATCTCTCGATGCCGAACATCCTTGCCGGGGAGAGGATTTACCCCGAATTCATCCAGCACGCCGCGACGCCGCAGAACATTGCCCGGGAGGCCCTCGACCTTCTCGAGAACCCCGAGCGGCGTGACCGGATGCGTGTCAAGCTGCGGCAGGTCATCGCGTCCCTGGGCCCCCCGGGCGCGGGCCTGCGGGCCGCCCGGGCCGTCGCCGATCTGTTTCTGCGCCGGCGCACGTGGGTTGCCTCCGGCGGATGACGACACCGGCGATTATCCCGGGGGCGCTTCCGGCGTGGGTATGGGGTCTGGCAGGCGATGCGTCGGGGGGATTGGGCGCCGATGGGGATGCTCCGCGCCGGCAGGCGCGCCCGAGGTGCGTGGGGGGGGGCGGGGGGGACTGGGCGGAGGCGCTTTGCGGCGGGGGGGGGGCGGGGGGAATCAGAAGTGGTTGAGGATGTATTCGGCGACGTGATCGGTCCAACTGACCCGGATGGGCTGCCTGATCTCGCGGGATTTGGCGAAGTCCACCTCGAACAGTTCGCGGCGGAGGGACTCGACGGTGGGCGGGTGGGAGGTGGCGAGGTTCAGTTCGTGGTTGAACTGCATGCTGAGCCGGTTGAAGTTGGCGGAGCCAAGGCAGGCCCATCCGTCGACCAGGAGGGCTTTGACGTGGGTCATGCCCGGGTAGACAAAGACGCGCACGCCGTGTTTGAGGAGGTAGTTGGCCGTCACGCAATTGCTGCGGTCGGCTCCGGTGAAATCCGCGCTGCTGGGCAGGACCATGCGGACATCGACGCCGCGGTGGCGGGCACGGGCGAGGGCGCCGACGATTCGGTTGTCGTAGGGGTAGGGGTTCTCCATGTAGACACGCTGCCGGGCGCGGTCCAAGGCGTCCAAGACCGCGCGACGGATTTGGGGCCTGCCGGTGCGGGTGTAGAGGCGGCGGAGCATGGGCCAGTTGCCGTCGGAGGCGGGCGGGGGCGTGGGGCGGGGGCCGAAGAGGGCCTGGGTGGCGTAGGCCAGGTCGCCGAGGAGGCCGGCGTGGGCCCAGGCTTTGGCGAAGTCGTGCTGGAAGTGGGCGACGACGGGTCCGGTGACTTCGACCATGAGATCGTGCCATTCGTGGCGGTATTCCCTCCCGAGGTTCATGCCGCCGAGGTACGCATGGTCGCCGTCGACCAGATAAAGCTTCGCGTGCTCGCTGGTGAACCAGGGGTTGAGAAAGGGCCGGACGCGCACCTGCGAGTCGCGTTCGAGGTAGGCGCCGATGGAGGCTGGGGGCACGAACTGGCCGCGCATGGGGGTGGCGGGCGGGGTGTTGCCGGCCCCGTGGGAGTTCATCCGGTCGAGGATGACGCGGACGGGCACGTCGGCGGAGCGTGCTTTCAGGAAGTCGGCGATGTCGACCGCGATGTCGTCGCGGTCAAAGATGCACACGAGGATGTCGACGCCGCGGCGGGCTTGGGCGACGCGGCGTTGGAAGGCGGGGAAGAACTGCTCGCCGTTGACGAGCAGGCGCAGCGCGCCGCGGTCCCGGGCGGCTCCCAGGCCGTCGAGCCGGGCCTCCCACGCCTCCAGGTCCATCCCGGGACGATCCGCGACCGGGGGCGGGGGCGTCTTGAACGACGGCAGGCCGGTGTCGAGCAGTCCCATCACGCCGCGCAGCGTCACGTTCAGCAACCGTCCCAGGGCCGAGACCGGGTTTTTCAGGAGGGCGACGCCGTGGCTTTCGAGCAGAAACGAGGTCACCATGCGCGCGGAGGTGAGGATTTGCGGACCGCCCTGGGGATCGTAGGCGACTCGCGGCGCGTAGAGGAGGACGCAGCGGCGCTTGGCGGTATCCAGGAGGATGAACCGCAGAATCCGGGCTGCCTGCGCATCCACGAGGACAAAGAACCGTTGGCGGGCCGCCGGCGATCCCAGGGAGGTCTCGAACAGGCGCGACAAGGTGGTGGCGAATTCCTGGGCGTTGTAGCGCTGGCGGATGGCCACCCGCGCCGGCACGGCATCGGGAGCCGCAACCCGCGTGGCTCCGGTCTCGTCGCGGTAGAGCACCCGCTCGGTGTCGAGAAGTTGCAGGAATGTTCCCTGCCACGGCGCCGGGCCCGTCAGCCACTCCGCGGCGTCGCGGGCCCATTGTTCCCACTCCGCCTGCCCCAGCACCGTGGCCTCGTGCCACAGCCCGTCCGGCCTCGGCAGACGGGGCGGGCTCTGGTCGTATTCGAGTTCCGCCAGCCGGTAGGTGTAATCCCGGCCCTCGATCCGCGCGCGCTGCCACTCGGCCTTGAACACCGTCGGCCGCCCGTCCAGCGCGTAATAGATCCGCACATTGTTGCCGCGCACGAACGCGCGCGGTTCGGCCCAGACCCCGGCATTCTGCAGTTGCTCCACCGTGCGCGACTTGCCGGCAGGTGTGGCGGCCGGCAGGCTTGCGCCGGCCAGCAGGCACGCCGCGGCCGCCAAAGCGCCGGCCCAGCGCCCCTGCCGCCCGCCGTGCCACGGCCGCGCACCGCCCGGGGCGCTGGGCCGTGTCCGGGGCGGGGAGTGAGTCGGCTGTGGCCGGTGCATGACGCCGCGCAGGGTAGGCAAGGGCCTCCGCGACTGTCAAACTCGGCGGTCGCGCCGTGTGAACGGGCGTGATCCCGGGTGTTTGCTCGTGTCTAACCACCGGCATTGACTGGCCAGCGACATCAACGGGGACCCCGTGGGCTGCCCGCGACGCGGTGCGCGTGGCTGGGAGTCGGGTTGTGTCTGGCGGGGGCGACCGCGTTGACGGCCCGGCTGGGCGAGGTGACCACCCTCGAGGGAGGGGTGCATCGGGGCCATGTCCGGCTGGCCGCCGGTGCGATCCGGATCATCGATGCGGACGCGGGACGGATTGTTCAGGTGGCTTCGACGAACTGGCGCGGCATGCAGTTCCACGACAGCGCGCCGGCCTCCGCAGGTGCGGCTGGCGGGGCGGAGCCGGCGGGTCTGGCATTGCCTTGGCCCTGGCGCAGCCAGGACGTCGGCCAGACCGCGCCACCGGGCGGGGCGGTCCGGGAGCGCCACGGATTTCGGCTGTGGAGTTCGGGTGGGGGAATGCGCGGCGGGGAGGACGCGTGTCATTTCCTGTATAAAACGGTCCGTGGCGACAGTGAAATCGTGGCGCGGCTTCATGCGACGGGGCGGCGGACGGGGGCGGCGCAGGCGGGGGTGATGATGCGGGACGGTTTGGATGCGGGCGCGCCGAATGTGTATTGGGGGGTGAGCCGGCCGGGCGGTGTGTTTCAGGCGCGTCGGGTGCGGGGTGGGGGCACGTCGCGGGTGGATCCGGCGAAGGCGCGTGTGCCGGGGTGGTTCAAGTTGAAGCGGCTGGGGAACACGTTCACGGCGCTGCACTCGCGCGGCGGGATTCAATGGCATTCGGAGGGAGAGGTGACGCTGGCCATGAGTGACACGCTCCAGGTGGGGGTGGCGGCAGCGGGCGACGTGCCGGGCCGTGCCGGGGTGGCCGTGTTCGGGCACATCCGGGAGGCGCCGTCGGTGCGGCTGAGCGCCTTTGAACCCCGCATCGGGCTGGCGAGCGGTTCGACGGTGGTGGGGCGCATTCACAGCGCCGACGAAGCGCGCCTGACGATGGCGGGCACGCTGCGTCATCCGGTGATTGGCATGTCGAAGGTGGCGTTTCTCCTGTTCCGCTGGTTGCCGCCGGCCCTGGCGTCGAAGGTCGCCACGGGTCGGGCGGGGGTGTTGCTGACTTCCGGCGATCTTGTCGACGGGGAGTTCCGCGGCCTTCGGAACGATCGGGTGACGATCAGTTCCGTGCTGTACGGGCTGCGTTCCTACGATGTGAACCAGGAGATCATTACGGTCGTGCTGCGCAAGGTCCGCCCCATGCGCCCGCAATACCGGGTCCGCACCGTGGGGGGCTCCGTCCTGCTCGGCCGCGGGGTGTCGCTGGGCTGGAACGAAGTGGAGCTGGACGAGCCCGCCCTGGGCCCCTGGCGGCTGCCGTTGAGCGAGCTGAGGGAAATCGAGCGTCTGGAATAAGGCGGGCATTGCCGGGAAGGGGAGGCGGCGGGGGACCAGGAGCGGTGCCGGGCGTGCGTGGGTTGCGGAGGACGGTTTCGGGCGGAAGGGCCCGCTGGGGCGCAGGCGGTTTCGGTGATCCGGGCGGGGGCGGCCCCGGGTTGATTTGATTTGTCGCGGCAGGCGGCATGAGACAAGCTTTCGCCATTCTATGCGGCAGATCAATGTTGGGATGATAGGCGGGGGCACGGTGGGCAGCGGGGTATTTCACGCCTGGCGGCGCAACGGCGCGCTGATGGCCTCGCGGCTGGGGCTGCGTCTGCGGTTTCGGAGCATTGCGGTCAAGGCGTATGACGAGCCTCGGCCCTACGCCATCGATCGGTCGCTGCTGACGACGGACTGGCGTTCGGTTGTTGAGGATTCGAAGGTGGAGATGGTGATCGAGCTGGTGGGGGGCACGACCGTGGCGCGCTCCATGGTGCTGGCGGCGCTGAGGCTGGGCAAACCGGTGGTGACGGCGAACAAGGCGTTGCTGTCGGCGCATGGCGAGGAGTTGTTTGCCGCGGCGGGCCGGCATGGGGCGAACCTGTATTACGAGGCGAGCGTGGCGGGGGGCATTCCGATCATCAAGTCGCTGCGCGAAGGCTTTGTGGGCAACCGGATCACGCATCTTTACGGCATCGTCAACGGCACCTGCAACTACATCCTGAGCCGGATGAAACTCGAGGGGGCCGAGTTCGGCGAGGTCCTGGCGGAGGCGCAGCGCCTGGGTTATGCCGAAGCCGAGCCGTCGCTGGACATCGACGGCTGCGACAGCCAGCACAAGACGGGCATCCTCGCGTCGCTGGCGCACGGGTTCTGGGTGAACCCGAAACACATCCATGTCGAGGGCATTCGCGCCATCACCCGGCTGGACATGCAGTATGCGGGGCAGCTGGGCTACACCATCAAACTCCTCGGCATCGTCAAACAGGCGCCTCCCCCCAGAGCCGCGCGGCCGGCTGCACGCATCCAGGTGTCGGTGTATCCGGCGTTGATTCCCAACACCCATGTGCTGGCAAACGTCCATGGCGTCTTCAACGCCGTGTTCGCCCGGGGCGACGTGGTGGGCGACACCCTGTTTTACGGGCGCGGGGCGGGGAAGGACGCGACGGCCAGCGCGGTGTTGAGCGACATGGCGGATGCGGCGCTGGATTTGGCGCACCAGAGCCAGAGGCGCGTGCCGCCGTTTGTGTGTCATGCTCCGGGCGGCGCGGTGCTGCCGATCGGCGAGGCGGTTTCGCCCTACTATCTGCGTCTGGATGTGATCGACCGCCCCGGGGTGCTGGCCCAGATCGCCGCCATCCTCGGCCGGACCCGCATCGGCATCTCCTCCGTCATCCAGCCGGAGGGGCATGAGGGCCGGAGCGTGCCGCTGATTCTGATGACCCACGACGCCACCGACGACGCCATGCGGCGCGCGCTGGCGCGGATCGGGCGTCTTGCGGCGGTCAAGGCGTCGCCGGTCATGGTGCGGGTGGAGAATTTCAACTGACGGTCCGCATGGTCCCGCTGCGTTTCCACAGCACCAACCGACGAGCCCGGGCCGTCGACCTGCGCGAGGCGCTGCTGACCGGCCAGGCGCCTGATTGCGGCTTATATCTGCCCGAAGCGTTTCCGCGCCTGGCGCCCTCCGAACTCGCCGCCTTCGCGCGCCTCCCCTACCCCGAAGTCGCGTTCCGCGTGCTGCGCCCCTATGCCGAGGGCGTGCTCGAGCCGGCGATGCTGGCCCAGTTGTGCCGCGATGCCTACACCTTCGACGTGCCGATCCAGCCCGTCCACGGCCGCGTTCACGTCCTGCGGCTTGACCGGGGGCCGACCGCCTCGTTCAAGGATTTCGCCGCCCGGATGATGGCGCGCTGGATTGGACACTTTCTGCGGGAACGGCGGCAGTCGCTGACCATTCTCACCGCCACCAGCGGCGACACGGGGTCGGCGGTGGCCAGCGCGTTTCACGGCGTGGAGGGCATTCGGGTGTGGGTGCTGTTTCCCATCGGGGAGGTCAGCGACCGCCAGCGCAAACAAATGACCACGCTCCGCGACAACATTCGCACGATCGCGCTGGAGGGGAAGTTCGACGATTGCCAGGCGCTCGTGAAGCGCGCGTTTGCCGATCCCGACCTGCGCTTCCTTCCCCTTTCGTCCGCCAACTCCATCAACATCGGCCGGCTGCTGCCCCAAACCGTGTATTACTTCTACGCCGCCTCCCGGCTCGCGCGCCCCGGCGAACCGATGGTGATCAGCGTGCCTTCCGGCAATTTCGGCAACATGATGGGCGCCGTGATCGCCGGCCGGATGGGGCTGCCCCTCAAGCGCCTCGTCGTGCCCGTCAACGGCAACGACGAGTTCCCGCGTTTTCTGCAGACCGGCCGCTATGCCAAGATCGAGCCCTCGCGCAACTGTCTTTCGAACGCCATGAACGTCGGCCACCCCAGCAACCTGGCGCGCCTTGTCGCCGTCTATGGCGGACAAATGGATGAACACGGCGCGCTCCAATGCGCTCCCGACCTCGACGCCCTGCGCCGCGACCTTTTCTCGTCGTCCGTTTCGGACGCGCAGACCCGGACGACCATCCGGGAGGCGTGGACGGGCCACAAGCTGCTGCTCGAACCGCACGGCGCCGTGGCCTGGCGCGGTTTTCTCGATTACCTGGCGGCGGAACCGCTCGACGGTTCTCCGGCGGTTGTGCTTGAAACCGCCCATCCGGCCAAGTTTCCCGAGGAGATCGAGCGCATTTTGGGGCTCGCCCCGGAAGCGCCGCCTGCGCTGGCGGAGCTGGATCACCTGGCCGAGGATTACGATCGTCTGCCCATGGACTACGCGGCCTTCCGGACCTACCTGCTTTGCCGGCACGAGGCCGCGTAGCTTTGTGTCGGAAGGTCCGTGACCCCAAAGGTTTGTTCCCGCTCCTGCCCCGCGCCGGGGGGCGGTTTGGTTGCGCCACGCCCTCCAGTCTGGCGCCGTTTGGTTCGATAAACAATCCAGTGGCGATCGCCAAGCGCATACGCACTGCGTCCTGGATTGCCGGCAGCCTGGGTTTTGTCCTCGTGCTGGCGCTGGGGCTTTTTGTGCCGCATCTCAACTTCCACCTTGGCAAAACCATCACGCGCGCCAGCTACGACTGGTGTTTTGACCTTGCCCTGTTTTCCCGCCCCAACATCCAGACCAGCGGCGTGGTGATTGTCTACGTCGACGAGAAGTCCCACAAGGATCTCGATCAGCCCTTCAACCGCCCCTGGGACCGCCGCATCCATGCCCGCCTCCTGCAGCGTCTCAAGCAGGAGGGCGCCAGGCTGGTGCTGTTCGACATCCTCTTCACGGATCCCGGCCCCGATCCCGCCGCCGACCGCGCGTTGGCCGACGCGATTCGCGATCACGGCAGCGTGGTGCTCGCCGCGGATTACGCGCCGGCGGGCCAGTCGTTCACGGGAGGACAACTGACCGAGCTGACCACCCTTTCCCTTCCCCGGGAACCCTTCCGGCGGGTCGCCGCCGGCTGGGGGCTGGCCCAATTGCAGCCGGACCCGGATTTCATCGTCCGCCAGCATTACCACGGGCCGCCTCTGGAGGATTATCCCAGCCTGACGTGGCAGGCGGCGTGCGTGGCCGGTCTGCCCGTGACGCGGCCTCGGGCGGCGCGCCTGCGGGAGCGTTGGATCAACTATTACGGCGGTCCGGAGGCCGTGCCGAGCGTCAGCTACAGCCAGGTGCTGTATCCCGACGGGGTGCCTCCGGGCTTTTTTCGGGGCAAGCATGTGCTGGTGGGGGCGCGGCCGATCAGCGGCAGCTTCATCGAGCGGCGCGACGAGTTGCGCAGTTCGTATTCGACCTGGAGCGATCGGTTTGTGTTCATGCCGGCGGTGGAGATTCACGCGACGATGCTGCTCAATCTGTTGCGACAGGACTGGCTGCGCCGCACGCCGCCCATTGTGGAATGGGGCATCTCCCTGCTCGTCGCCCTTGGGTTCGGCGCCGGGCTGACGCGGTTGCGTCCGCCCTACGCGCTGCTGTTGTCGCTGGCGGGGGTGGGGACGGTGACGTTGGCGGCGCTGGCGCTGTTCAGCGCCTGTCGGCTTTGGTTTCCGTGGATGGTGGTTGCGGCCGTTCAGATCCCGGCGGCGCTGTCCTGGTCGGTGATTTTCAGATCCGTCGAGTGGTGGGTCCAAAAGCGCCACATGGAATGCGACCGCCGCAAAGCCGAACAGAAGATCCGGCACCAGGCGGCGCTGCTCGACATGGCGCAGGACGCCATTCTGCTTCAGAGCCCCGACGGCCGCATCGTCTATTGGAACCAAAGCGCCAATCGCCTCTACGGCTGGACAGCCGCCGAAATGGCCAGCCCCGGCCTCGCCGCCCGCCTCTTCCCGCCCAAGGACTCCGCCGTCGCCAAAGCCCGCGAGGCCGTCCTGAAAAAGGGGGAGTGGATCGGCGAACTGACGCAGAAGACCAAGGCGGGCAAGGAGATCATCGTGGACAGCCGCTGGACGCTCGTGAACGCGGAGGACGGGGTGACGCGCGACATTCTGTGCATCAACACGGACGTGACCGAGCAGAAGAAGATCGAGGCGCAATTCCTGCGTTCGCAGCGCATGGAATGCATTGGGACGCTGGCGGGCGGCATTGCGCACGATCTGAACAACGTTCTGGCGCCGATCCTGATGGGTGCCGAGCTGCTTCGCGCCAAACCGCTGGATCCGCTCGCCGGCAAGCTCCTCGGCACGATCGAGTCCAGCGCCCTGCGCGGCCGCGACATGGTCAAGCAGGTGCTCACGTTCGCCCGCGGCCAGGCCGGGGAAAAGTCCGTCCTGCAGCTCAGCCACCTCGTCAAGGAGATGGAGAAGATCATGCGCGAGACTTTTCCCAAGACCGTTCGAACCCGCGTCACCCTCGACCCCGGCTTGTGGCCGATCTTCGCCGACGCCACCCAGCTCCACCAAGTCCTCCTCAACCTGTGCGTCAACGCGCGCGACGCCATGCCCGAGGGCGGCGAAATCCACATCGACGCCCAAAACACCACCCTCGACGCCGGCGCCGCCCGCCAGCTCCACGGCGCCACCCCGGGCGATTACATTCTGGTTTCGGTGACCGACACCGGCACCGGGATGCCGCCCGAGGTGCTGGAGAAGATTTTCGAGCCTTTTTTCACCACGAAGGAGGTTGGCAAGGGCACCGGCCTGGGCCTGTCGACCACGCTGACCATCGTCAAACACCATGGCGGCGTGCTGGACGTCGCCAGCGTCCCCGGCCAGGGCACCACCTTCAAGATCCACCTCCCCGCCGACCGCAACGTCAACGTCACCGCCGCGCCCCCCCCCGATCGCGCCAAGCTCCAGGGCCACGGCGAGGTCATCCTGGCCGTCGATGACGAACCCGCCATCCGCGACCTCCTGAAGAGCGCGCTGGCGCAAAACGGGTATCGGCCGCTGACCGCCGCGAACGGCGCCGAGGCGCTGGATGTCTGCGCCGACGGGCGCGAGCCGGTTGCGTTGGTGGTCATGGACATGATGATGCCTGTGATGAGCGGGATGACGGCCCTCAAGCTGATTCGCCGCCAGCACGCCCATATCCGGTGCCTGGCCATCAGCGGCCTGCAACAGGCCGAGAAGGTCAAAGCCCAATTCCCCAACGTCGAGTTCCTGGCCAAGCCCTTCACCACCGGCCAGTTCCTCGAGGCCCTCCAACGCAATCTCGCCGCCAACAGAAATTGAGCTTGCCGGCGCAGGCGACGCTGCGTGCCGGGGCGTTCCGGCCCGTCGGGCGGGGGTCAATGGACGCGGAAGCCGTTGGCCCGGAGATACTGTTTGAGGTCGGGGATGGCGATGAGCCCGAAGTGGAACACGGACGCCGCCAGCAGGACGGTTGCGCCCGCCTCGGCAGCCTGGCGAAAGTGCTCGAGGGTGCCGGCGCCGCCGGACGCGACGATTTCGGCGCGGGTGGCGGCGGCGATCATGCGGATCAGCGGCAGATCGAACCCGGTGCGGGCGCCGTCGGTAGCCTTGCTGGTGGGCAGAATGCAGCGCACACCATACCCGGCCACTTGCCGCGCCCATTCGAGGGCGTCAGCACCGGTGGCGGTGCGGCCGCCGTCGATGAAGACTTCGTACCCCGAGGGCAGGGCGGGGTTGCGGTCGACATCGATGGCGACGGTGACCTTGTCCGGGCCGAGGTCGCGGATCATGTTGGCGATGACTTGGGGTTGGCGAAACGCGGCGCTGCTGGTGGACACCTTGTTGGCGCCGGCGGCGAGGACCGCCTGTGCCGACGCCACATCCTGGATGCCGCCGCCCACGGTGAAGGGGATGGTGGTCACGGCGGCGACGCGGCGGACGACGTCGAGCAGGGTGGCGCGGTGTTCGACGGTGGCGGTGATGTCCAGCATGGCCAGTTCGTCGGCGCCGGCCTCGCAGTAAGCCCGGGCGCAGGCCACGGGGTCGCCGGCATCCTGGATGTCGACAAAGTGCACGCCTTTGACGACGCGCCCCTGGCGCATGTCGAGGCAGGGCATGATTCGAAGGGGGGATGGGGTGGTCATGGATTATTCTTGGCCGTCCCAGCAGTAGGTGCAGAGCCGTTCCTTGGGCAGGCCGATCGCCCGGACCAGGTCGTCGAGCCGCTGATACAACAGCGTCGTCAGGCCCAGCCGGTGCCGAATCCGCTCCACCATGGCCCGGTGCTGCTCCGAGCCCGGCTCCGCGTATTCCGGCGGCGGCGGGCCGTCCTGGCCTTCCATTTCCCTGATCGCCCGCCGCCCGGCGAGGTCGAGCTCGGATTTCGAGCGCGAGAAGTTGAGGAACTTGCAGCCATGGATGAGCGGCGGGCAGGCCGGCCGCATGTGGACCTCCTTTGCGCCGTAATCGAACA
The DNA here is from genome assembly GCA_016935555.1 of Verrucomicrobiota bacterium. Classification (GTDB taxonomy): domain Bacteria; phylum Verrucomicrobiota; class Verrucomicrobiia; order Limisphaerales; family JAFGQR01; genus JAFGQR01. The sequence continues at coordinate 55,381 of JAFGQR010000050.1, read as the reverse complement.
GCCGGCGGACCGTGTCGCGGAGCTGGGTGCCGCGGACGATGGAGTCCTCGCAGAACAGGAGGCGGCGGCCCTGGATGAGTTCCTTGATGGGGATGATTTTCATGCGGGCGATCAGGTCGCGGGTGGGCTGGTCCTGGGGCATGAAACTGCGCGACCAGGTGGGCGTGTATTTCACGAAAGGCCGCTCGAAGGGAACTCCTCTCTGCCTCGCGTAGCCCATCGCGTGGCCGGTGCCCGAATCGGGAATGCCGGCGACCACATCCACGGGCGTGGTGTCCCGCCGGGCCAGGGCGGCACCGCTGCGGTAGCGGCTTTCCTCGGTGTTAACGCCCTCGTAGGTGGAAGCCGGGTAGCCGTAATACACCCAGAAAAACGCGCACATCTGGCAGCGCGACTGCGGCAATGCCAGCGTTTCCACCCCTTCGGGCGTCAGCCGCACCACCTCGCCCGGGCCCAGCTCGCGCAGCGTCTCATACCCGAGGTTCGGAAACGCGGCGCTCTCCATCGTCGCCGCGTAGGCGCCGTCTTTCCGGCCGAGAACAATCGGGGTGCGGCCGAGCTTGTCGCGGGCGGCGTAGACGCCCTTGTCGGACAGCAGCAGCAGGGAGCAGGATCCGGAGATGGCGTTCTGCGCGATCTCGATCCCCTCGGCGAAGGTGGCCCCCTGGTTGATGAAGAGCGCCACCAACTCGGTGGGGTTGATCCCGCCGCCGCTCATTTCCGAGAAATGCGCCGAGCGCAAGCCGTAGGCCTGCCTGACCAGCTCGCTCATGTTCCCAATGCGCCCGACGGTGACGATCGCATAATGGCCCAGGTGCGATCCGATGGTCAGCGGCTGGTCGTCCGTGTCGCTGATCACGCCGATGCCCATCCGGCCCTTGAGCTTCAGAACGTCCTGCTCGAACTTCGTGCGGAACTGCGCGTTGGTGATGTCGTGAATGTAACGCTCGCAGCCCGCGCCGTTGTGCACCGCCAGGCCGCCGCGATGCGTCCCGAGATGGGAGTGGTAGTCGGTCCCGTAAAACAGGTCCGCCACGCAGTCGTCTCTTGAAACCACACCAAAATAGCCGCCCATAACTCCGTTTCGGTTTCTGCCGCCATTGAAACGCACACAGCCTAGCGGTTGTCCCCCGCCAACTCAAGCGCGAAGCGAGGCCGGGAGGTAGGGACGCGTTCCACCGCGTCCCTGACGTCTCCTTGGAGGCGTGCGTTGGCCCAGGCGGCTGGACCCCGGGGGGCCCAGCCGCCTGATGGTGTCCCTCCGAGTCAGTTCCCGACGCTCGCCGCCGCCAAAGAGACAAGAGGGACGCGGTGGAACGCGTCCCTACCGGGCGCGTCGCGCGGGGACGGCGCCCCATTGACGGCGCGCTGGCTTCGTTTCAGCATCGGCGCCGTGAACGCGAGCATGCGAACGTTTGTCGCGATCAACCTGCCCGAGCGGGTGAAGGCGGAGATTGCGCGGCGGCAGCGGGTGCTGGCGGCGGCGCCTGGCGGCCAGGCGGTGCGGTGGATCGGCGACGCCCAGGCCCATCTGACGCTTCGTTTCCTGGGCGACGTGCCGTGCGAGGCCACGCCGGAAATCGAGGCGGCGCTGCGGAAGGCCGTTGCCGGGGTGGCGCCGTTCGAGTTGCGCCTGGCGGGGTGGGGCTGTTTTCCGGGCACCGGCCGGCCGTGCGTTTATTGGATTGGCCTCGAAGGGGCCTTGGAGGTGCTCGGGCGCCTGCAGGCGGCGGTGGCGGACCGAACGCGCCCGTGGGGAAAGCTTGAGGATCGCCGGTTCACGCCGCACCTGACCGTGGGCCGCGTCAAACTCGACGAAGCCCGGCGCGCGAGTCGGCTGGTCGAATCGTTGGGATTGGACGCGGCCCGGCCGTCGGCCTGTTGGCGGGTGGAGGAGGTGGCGTTGATGCGGAGCACGCTGCGTCCCGGCGGGGCGGAGCATGCGGTGCTGGCATGCGTTCCGCTGACCGGCGGGGAACGGCCCGGGACCGGTGCGGCGGCGTAAAGGCCGCGGTCACGCCTGGAGCATTTCGGCCTGGGACAACAGGTGAAGCTTGTGCTGCTCGAGCACGGTGGCGGCGCGGGCGACGTCCTGCACTTCGACGATCAGGATGGCGCGGTTGCGGTCGGCGACGTAGCCGGAGGTGTTGTCGAGGTTGATCTGGTGATGCGCCAGCGCTTCGGCGACGGTGTGCAGGGCGCCGGGGCGGTCCTGGACTTCGACCGCCAGGGCTTCGAGAAACGTCACCATCACCCCGTTCTGCTTCAGCTGGTGAAAGGCCGCGTCCGGCTTGTCCACGAGGAATTTCAAGACGCCGAACGCGCCGTTATTGGCGATGGTTGCCCATCGGATATTGATGTTCGCCTCGGCGAGCAGGCGGGTGATGCGGGCGGTTTGGCCGGGCTTGTTTTCGGCGAAAACGGCGATCAGACGGACGGCGTTCATGGGGGATGGGGCGGAAGGGTTCACAGCGAACGTTTGTCGAGAACACGCTTGGCCTTGCCCTCGCTGACGGGCAGGGTGCCTGGCGGCACGAGGTCCACCTTGGGTTTGACCAGCAGTTCGGCGCGGATGCTGTCGGCGATGCGGGACTGGAGCCGGGCCAGGTGCTCGACCTGGCCGTCGAAGCCGGCCTCGGCCAGTTCGACCTTGACGGTCAGCTCGTCGAGGCCTTCGAGCACGATCAGGTAATTGCGGCCCAGGGCGGGCATGCCCATGAGAATGCTCTCGATCTGCTGCGGATAGAAGTTGACGCCCCGCGCGATCAGCATGTCGTCCGAGCGTCCCGCGATGCGCTGGATCCGGCGGTGGGTGCGCCCGCACGCGCACGGCTCCGGGAGGACCGTCGTGATGTCCCGGGTGCGGTATCGCAGCAGCGGCATGGCCTCGCGGCACAGGGTGGTCAGCACCAGCTCCCCCTGCTCGCCGTCCGGCACCGGGTCACCCGTCTCGGGATGGATGATTTCCAAGAGGAAATGGTCTTCCCAGAGGTGCATGCCGTGCTGCTGGGGGCATTCGAACGCCACGCCGGGGCCGTTCATTTCGGACAGGCCATAGGAGTTGAACACCTGCAGGCCCAGCGCCGCCTCGATCTTGCGGCGGGTCTCCTCCGTGTAGGGCTCGGCGCCCACAAACGCCCGGCGCAGGCTCAGCTCCTTGCGCGGGTCCACGCCCTTCTTCTCCAGAAAATCCGCAAAGTAAAGCGCATAGCTCGGCGTCGCGTGAATCGCCGTCGTCCGGAAATCCTGCATCAGCATGAGCTGCCGTTCGGAGTTGCCCGGGCCGGCGGGGATGACGAGGCAGCCGACTTTTTCGGCGCCGTAATGCATGACCAGCGCGCCGGTGAACAGCCCGTAGGTCATGATGTTCTGGAGGACGTCCCCGGCGTGCATGCCGGACATGACCAGGCAGCGCGCGATGAGTTCGGCGGCGTGGTCGACGTCCTGCCGCGAGAAATACAGCGCCTTGGGTTTGCCGGTCGTCCCGCTCGACGTGTGCAGCCGCACCGCGTCGTCCAGCGGCACTGCCAGCAGCCCGGCCGGATACGTCGCCCGCAGGTCCGCCCCCGTCGTGAACGGCAGGCGCCGCACGTCGGCCAGCGATCGCAGGTCGTCGGGGGTGAAGCCGGCGGCGGCGAAGCGCTCCTGGTAAAACGGCACCCGCTGCGCCACCCGGAGGACGGTGTCCTGCAGGCGCTGCAGCTGGAGCGTCTCCAGGGCGGCGCGCTCCATCGTTTCGATCTCACGATTCCAATACATAAAAGAACTTCATTCCTGCCATGAACCGCGCTTCCACACGCCGATGGCAGGGCGACACTCCGTCGAGCCCAAACTCCCCCGCGTCCGCACCGCCCATCGTTGGCCGCCTCGGTGCGGCGCCGTGGCGAGCCGGCATGCCACGAGGGGAAGCCAGGGCTCGACGGAGTCTCGCCCTACCGGGCTTGCCACACCGCAGTGGCGCCTGCCATGAAGGCGGGTCCGCGCCTTCCCATGAACCGCGCATGGGCTGCCGAAAGACCCAATTGAAAATTCTCAATTCCTAATTTTCAATTATCAATTGCGCCATATCGGCGGCGCTTCATGGCCTCGATTCACGTCCGAATGTTGGAGGTGTTCCCTTCCCAGGAACTGGACATTGTCGTGCCGGGTGAAGGGGGGCGGCCGCGGAAGGCCACGGGGGTGGTCCTCCCGGCTGGTGGGTCAGCACCCACTGCCATGCGAGCCCAAGACCCGTTCATCCTGGCGCGACGCTCCCTTGCGCAGGGCTCACTCCATGCCGCCCGCAAACAGCCGCACACAGAAAACGGCATCAGTAGACGAACATGATTTCCGGGCGCAGGAACAGCATGAGGTCGCGCTCTTTGTAGTAATCCCCTTGCCAGACCGCTTCCGCCCAGAGATGACCGTTGATGTGTTTGTTGAACGTGTGCTTCAGGTAGGCCTGCATGTAATGGCCGCGGAAGTTGCCGTCACTGCTAAAAGTCGGGGCAACCGCCCGGGTGGCGACTTTTTGCGGGGCGAACAAGGCGTTGTAGATGGCACTGACGGTCATGCCCTTGACGGGGCTCATGCTCCAGCCGGCGCCGACGCGGGTGATGTTGTTGAGCTGGGCGATTTTGCCGCTGGTCTCGCCGCCGTAGGAATAGATGTAGAGTTCGCTCCACCGGGGCCAGCGGCCCCACAGGACGTCGAACATTTCGTCCTTGCATGAGGTGTCGTCGTCGTCGCCGCTGAGGTGTTCGGCGATGAGCTGGAGCTGGTTATTGTAGCGGTCCTTGAACAGGTAGATGAGTCTGGCGTTGACGCCCCAGGCGCGCAGGTCGCGGTTGTCGAACACCCCCATGATCCTGTCTTCCTTGTTGCCGAACTGGTAGGCGCCTTCGAGGTAGGGCTGCCAATGGTCGGCGTAGGTGCCGATGAATCGGGCGCCGAACGTGTAGATGTTGGCATTGTCGCCGGAGCGATACGGGGCATAAGCGCGGGCGAAGGTCTCCTGGGTGTCGCGTTTGTAGATGAAGTAGCCGTCGAGGGTGGTGTTTTTGATGGACTTGTTCGAGGCGTAGGCAATGACGCCCTGCTCGTTCTGTTCGGTGAGAGGATAGTCCGTGCCCCTGTAGGTCGGCCGGTGGATCGTGGGGATCCAATCGTCCGCCCTGGCGTTCTGGTAGATGTAGATCAGGTCCAACTTGGTCTTGAGCGGCGCCACGTCATAGGTCAGGCGAATGCTGTCCAGGAAGTAGGTCCACGAACCGTCGCCCGGCGTGCCGTCCGCCACCAGCCACCAGTTCCAGAAATCGCCAAACACGATGTCCTGCCGGCCCGCCGTCAGCGAGAGAGGCTGGTCGAGGATGTTGTTCCATTTCACGTTGGCATTGTCCAGGATGCCATAGCGCCACTCGGTGCCCTGCTTCCCCTTGTAAATGCCAAAACCGCCGTCCGCGGTGAAAGTCCGCGGCTCCGCCGCCATGCGGGCATTGAAGCTGAGGTTGGTGATGGGCGTGATCGAGGTCCAGATGCGGCCGCGTGTGCGGATCACGTTGAACTCGGAGTTGGGATCGTGCTCATTAAGGCTGACGGTGGTGTCAAAATACTCGGTGCGAATCCGCAGGTCGCCTCCCCAGCTGAGCCACGGCAAGGGTTGTTTGGATTTCTTGATGAACTCCTCGATGCCGGAAGGCGCCGGCGCCGGGGCGCTGGCGGCTTGGGCGGCCATGACCGCGCCCTGGCTGAGGACCACAGCCGACGCGGTGCTCAGCGCCAGCAGACGGAGAAGGACAGATGTTCGTTTCATACGTGGGAAGTTCGCTTGGAAGTCAAGACGATCGTTGTGTTGCTGCAATCACCTCGCACGGGGAGGAGAGATCCGGCAGGCGCCTTCCTCAGGCCTGTCCCCGTCGAACTCCCGCTTGTCACCCATGCTTGCCATTGTTGTTCGCACAAGAGAACCCGCCCGCATGCCGCTCCAACGGCCGGCACCCGGCGCGTTCTTCTTCAGCCCGACCGGCTTGTCACAGAGCCGCCTGCCGTTGACAGCCGAACGGCCCGCTGCAACCCAACCGAGTGATAGTGGGTGTGTTTTACTAAAATCCCCGCCCATGTCGAGAAGATAATTTTGCACCCATTCTTACGAAGCGTTCCCTGAAGCCGGGGACGCCTCCCCCGATCTCCAGTCTCCGGCGTTCTGCATTCGGCGTCTCCACCCGCGCGGCTGTGAACCTTGCCGGCTTGAAGCGGGCTGAAGCCCGCGCGATGCGGGACCGTTTCACGCCCCGTCGACGCGCGCAGGCCGGAAGGGTCTTGCGGTTCAGGAGGAGGACCGATGCCTCAGGGCGTCGCCGGGCGCAGCATGCGCAGGCCGAACAAACCGCCGGCAATGTTGCCCGGGTGCGCCTGGAACCTGACGGAGACGCGCGACTTCCCGCGCGTGAGCGCGGTGGGGACGGGGTATTCCTCGTCGTAGAATTCGCCGGGGCGGTTGCGGTCCAGGGTTTGGGTGGCGATCCTGCGGCCGTCGACCAGCACCTCGAAGGTGCGGGCGCCGGCGTCCTCGCCCCAATAGGTGCAGCGCAGGGTCATCGCCTGGTCCGGCGCCACCTTGATCTCGTAGCTGAACCAGCCGCCGTCCGCCGCATGCCGCCAGCGGCGGTTCATGTGGGTGCCGGCCTGCGTGTTTTCACCTTGGAACTGGTGGTCAGTCTCGGGTTGCGGCTCCCCAGGGCTGACCGCATCGACGGTGCGGCGGTCCAGGGCGCGGCGCTCGGCTTCCTGAACGGCGAGGCCCGCCTGGCGCTTTCTCCAGGCGTCTTCGGACATGACATTCCAGTACACGGAAAAGCGTTGGTGATGGAGCCGGTAATAGGGGATCAGGGTGACATCGCCCGGGCGCCCGAGGCCGCGGGTTTGGAAGGTCAGGGGCTGGCCGGGGACGGGGTGCACGCGGTCGAGGAGGGTGGCCCGGTCGCCGACGAAGGCGGGAACGGTGACGGCGGGCACGTGGGCCAGGTCGAGCTGGCTCCTGGCATAAGGCTCGATGCGGTCGAGTCCCTCCCGGCCCAGTTCGCCCGCCAGCACGATGGGCCCGTAAGCCAACGCCACCACATCGGGATCATCCGGCATCGACACCACCCGCAAGCGCATCGGCAGGCGGATTTCAACGGTGTCGCCCCGCTTCCACGCGCGATCGAGCGCGGCGTACTGGCCGGCGGTGGTGGCGAGCGGAAGGGACGCGCCGTTCACACGGAAACGGACGCCGTCCCCAGCCCACGCCGGACAACGGACCCGGATGGCGCCCAGCCGCGAGGCGGGCGGCGTCAGCACCCGCAGCCGGACGATGTCCTCCTCCGGGAACCGGGTTTCCAGGCGCAGCGCCAGGCCCTTGTCCTTCCAGGTCAGTTCGGACGGGATGAACAGGTTCACGTAGAGGGAGTCGGCGTCGTGGTGATAGATGGAGTCGGCGTATTTGGCGTGGTTTTCCATGCCGGTGCCGACGCAGCACCAGAACGAGTCGAATGGCTTCGAGTAGGTCTTGAAGTGGCCCGGTTTCAACGAGGCGAAATACATGAACATCCCCGTCCTGGGATCCTGGGAGGCCAGGATGTGGTTGTACAGGGCGCGTTCGTAGAAGTCCATCAGCGTCGCGGACGGCTCCCAGGCGAAGAGGTGGCGGGTCAGCTTGAGCATGTTGTAGGTGTTGCAGGTTTCGCAGGTGGCGGGGCTCAGCTGCTTCGAGAACCGTTCGACGGGAAAGAAATGCTCGTGATCGCTGTGGCCCCCGATCACGTAGGAGCGCGCCAGGGCCACGCGTTCCCAGGCAAACCGCGCGATCTCGCGATACGCCGGTTCGCCGGTCAGCTCGTACTCGCGGGCGGCGCCGATGAATTTCGGGATTTGGGTGTTGGCGTGCAGGCCGTTGAGCCGGTCTTCATGGCGGGCCAGGGGATCGAACACGGCCTTGTGGTCGAACGCGCGGGCGATGCGCAGGTGCTCGGGGTTGCCGGTGACGGCGTAGATGTTGGCGAGCACCTCGTTCATGCCGCCAAACTCGGTTTCGAGCGAGCGCTGCATCTGCTCCGGGGTGAGGCGGTCGACGCGGGTTTTGACCCAATCGGTCATCTTGACGAGGACGTCGAGGGCCTGCGGGTTGGCGCCATGGCGGTGGACGTCGAGCAGCCCCGCCAGAATCTTGTGCAGCGTGTACCAGGGCGCCCACACCGGCTGGCGCGCATCCACCCGGTCCAAAAACGTTTCCGGGAACGCCGAAAGATAGCCCGCGTGGCTGCCGCCCGCCGCCAACGCGGCCTGGCACTTGGCCAGCTCGGCAACCAGAGAGTCCGTCCTGGCCTTGAGTTTCGGCTCGCCAGTGCTGGCATACATCAGCGCGCACGCCGAAAGATAATGCCCGAGGCTGTGCCCGCGCAGCTCGACCTTCGGCGCTTCCCAGCCGCCGAGCGGCTCCGCCGTCGAAGGCAGCCCCGCATTGACGCGGAACGTGTGCAACAGGCGGTCCGGATCCACGCTCAGCAGGTAGTCCCGGTCCCGCTGCATCGCGTCCCGAAACGGGCCCTCCAAGAGCCGAACCTCAGTCAGGGAGAAGGGGACTGCCTTGAGGACAATCACGGGCTGCACACGGTCCAAAGGTGCGGTGGCCGGGGCTGCGAACGGGCAACACAGTGCGCCGGCCAGAAGCACTGCGGGCAGAGCCGGGGTGGTTTTCATGCGAACCAGGGTAATCCGGGCCTTGGCCAAAGCCAGCCGGAAAATGAGCGCTGACGCCACACCGGTTGCGTCGGCATCCATCACCTGAGCCGGCGGACGTCGTCAAGGCCCTTCAGCCGGCCGCTCTTGAGTTTACGGACTACTGTTCACTTCGCTTCGCTGACGTCCGCGAAGCCGACGTCGATGTATTGTCCGCCACCGGTTTGGCGGCAGTGGACGGCCAGGAGGTTGGGGCCGGGCTTGAGCGCGGCTTTGGCGTCGGGGTGGATGGGGAGTTCCTCGTATTGGGTTGTGTAACCCGAGGCGGTGGCGGCCAGGACGCCGTTGAGGTAGACCTCGACGTCCTCGTCGTGGTGAATGCGCAGGTGCAGGTCGGTCCACTTGCCTTCGGGCATGGTGAACTCGCGTCGCAGCCAGATGGCCGGCGTGGCCCACTCGGTGCGCACGATGGCGCCCGGCGTGCCGCGGGTGCCGAACCCGGCATTGCCCTGCTTCCAGGCGCCGGCGTCGAAGCCCGGCTTGAACCAGTGGCCGGCGGGTTTTTGCGTCGTGTAGCGCCACTGGGCACGGCGGTCGTCCTCGGCGGTCGCAAGCACGTTCATCAGCACGGGCGGCTTGGGCATCGGCGCCCAATGGGCGGCCTTGGTCCGGTCGCGGCCGGCGTATTTCTTCCACGCGGCCTGGTCGTAGAGCATCTGGGCGAACACGCCCCCGATGACGGGGCGCGCGGTGAAGCCGACTTTGCGGGCGGTCTTGGTCTGGTACCAGTCGGTCAGGGGGGAGCGGTCGGGGGTTTCGTTCATGAAGCGGAAGACGGGATCGATGAGGGCTTCGAAGTCGGCGCGGTTTTGGGTGAGGGTGGCGGTCCAGGTGATCCAGTCGAGCTTGGTGTAGTCCTTGCGGTTGTCCAGGGGCAGGCCGTATTTGTTTTGGATTTTCCTGTAAAAGTCCATTTCCTTCCGCAGCACCGACGCCGGGAACAGGTTCAACCCCAGGATGCGGTCCCACATGAGGTTGTATTTCTGGCTCCAGGTGTCGGGGCGGTCGAAGGCGAGCCGGAACTTCTCGCCGTCGTCGGCTTCCTTCACCCATTTGGCGGCGAACTCGCGCGCCAGCTTGAAATACTCGCCGGACCGGGCCTGGTCGCCTCGGAGGGCGCAGAGTTTGGCGAAGGCGCCGAGGCCGCAGATGGCTTTGGCGCTGAGGTTGACGTTATGGGCGAGGTGGCCGGCGAAGTCGTCGGTGCAGAGTTGGTTTTCGGGGTCGAAGCCCTTGTCCTTCAGATAGGCGGCCCACTGTTCGAGCTGTTTCCAGTAAAGGCCGGCAAAGTCCGCGTGGCCTTCCATCTGGGCGACCGCGCCGAAGAGCAGCAGCAGGTTGCCCGATTCCTCGACGGGCATCTGGTTGGCCTCGGTGCGTTCGCCACCGCCGTAGACCTGGCCGTTGGCTTTCGGGTAGGTGCCGAGGTCGTGCGGGGCGAAGGGGAACTTCCAGCGGTCGCTGGCGGCGTAGTTCATGAAGGGCACCAGGAAGGACTTGGCCAGGGACGGCCCGAACAGCAGGAACTGCGGGGCCATGGGATAGAAGACGTCCGAGGTGCCGATGCAGCCATTGGAGTGGTTCTCTTTGCTGAACTGCAGCGGCTGGCCGTTGGCGTCGGCGACAAACTTGCCCGCGGCGAAGCACTGGCGATAGGCCAACGCGCACAGCTTGGCGTACTTCTCACCCCCGGCGCGGGTGAGGTCGGCCATGAGTTCGGCGTCGAAGGCGGCGCAGCGTTGCTGGAGCGATGCGTAATCGCGCGCGGCGGCCCGGAGCAGGTCGGCGGCTTCCCAGCCGTTGCGGCGCCAGTAGGGGCGCAGGTTCTTGCGCATGTATTGGATCGAGTAGAGATCGTCGTAGGCCAGCATCAGCCAGCGCGACGCCGGCTGGCTGGAAAACCGGACGGCATGGAGGCGCAGCGTGGCCAGGGCCGACTCGGCGGCGACCGGGTCCGGGATGCCGACGGGATACTGATCGACCTGGGTGGTGCTTGGCGGGGGCGCGGTGTCCCGGAACGCATGTCGCAGTTGGGTGTGCGCCACGGGGCTCGCCATGAAGGCCTCCGAGGACGGCGCGGCGACATAGAGGTAACCCCAGTCGATCCGCAGGTCGTCGCCTTTCTTGGCCAGCACCGGCTGGTCTTTCGAACCCAGGCGCACGACCTGCATGCCGTCGGCGTCCGGCACTTGGGCGCCCGTGACCTGCTGGTTTGGGGTGTTGACGGCGATTTCGCCGCTGGCGTCGAAGTGGATCTCCGCCCGGTGGTCCTTGCCGTCCAGCGCGCGGAACTCGTAAGTCACGTATGTCACGGGCCGGGATAGCAGGTCGATATCCTCGGGCAACGCGGGCGTCATGAAGGTGAGTGTCAGCGCCACGCCACCGCCTTCAAAAGTGCAGATCGTCCGCGTTGGCAGCACGGTGACGCTTGTCTGGGGCAGCGCCGGCACGCTGGCCGGGCTGGAGCCCATGACGCGATACACTTTGCCGTCAAGGCGCACCATGCTGGTGAGCCGATGCGGTTTGCCAGTCCAATGGGTCGTGTCCGCGTCGGCCAGGTGATCGGCCTGGGACCAAATGCTGAAATAGGGGTCGCACGCGACGAGGGGCGTCGCGGGCGGGACCAGTCGGGTGCCCTGCGACACGCGTTTGGGCGGCGGCGTGTAGAGTTTTCTGGCGGCGGCGGCGATGGCGGCCTGGTCCATCTTGGCCAGGGCGCGGTCGTAGGTCATCAGGCCGTTGACTTCGATTTCGACGTCGGTGGTCTGGGTATAGACCGCCGCGCAGAGGCCGCCGTCGGCGGTCATGGGGTGGAGGCGTTTGAGGAGGTTGACGCAGGCGTCGGTGAGTTCGGAGGCGCTGGTGAAACTGCGGTAGCCCCAGTTCTTTTCGTCCTGCCAGGTGTGTCCCTTGACGGGCAGGCCCAGGCCGCCAAACTCGCCGAGCACCGCGGCGCGTTTGGCTTCGAGCTTGGGCGCGGCGGGGCCGGGGTAGCTGTGGATGTCCTTGACGTCGCCGGAGCCGCGGTCGGTCCAGCCGCTGGCTTCGTTGACGAGGCGGGTGGGGTCGAGCTGTTTGACGAGGGCGGCGTAGCGGGGGGTTTCGTGCTGGCCCCAGCCTTCGTTGAAGGGGACCCACATGACGATGCAGGGGTGGTTATAGCGGCCGTCGATGAGCGCCTTGAGTTCGCGCTCGTAGTTGGCGGAGGCTTCGTCGGAGCGGCGCTGGTCGTTCTTGGCGCCGAAGTTGCCGCTGGGCATGTCCTGCCAGACGAGCAGGCCGAGCGTGTCGCACCAGTAGTACCAGCGGTCGGGCTCGATCTTGACGTGTTTGCGGGCCATGTTCATGCCGAACGCCTTGGTCATCTCGATGTCGTAGCGCAGTGCCTCGTCGGTGGGCGCCGTGTAGATGCCGTCGGGCCAGAACCCCTGGTCCAGCGGGCCGTATTGGAACAGCGGCTGGTTGTTCAGCATGAGCCGCAGGATGCCGTCGGCGTCCTTGGCCATGGAGATCTTGCGCATGCCGAAGTAGGACTGGACGGTGTCGACCGGCTTGCCGTCTTCGAGCAGGGTCAGCCGCAGCCCGTAGAGGAAGGGCGAGTCGGGCGACCACAGCTTGGCGTTGGGGACGGCGAGTTTGAGGGCGGGGGCGACCTGGGGCGGGATGGAGCGGGTGGCGATCATTCTGTCAAGGCTGCCCTCCTGGACGACGCGGGTGCCGTCGAGCACTTCCATCTTGAACGCCGGGGTGCCGCCTGTGTTCAGAGCGCTGGCCTGCACCAGCACCGAGCCCTCATCCACGTCCGGCGTGATGCGGATCGCGCGCAGGTGCGACGGCGGGACCGGCTCGAGCCAGACGGTTTGCCAGATGCCGCTGGCCGGGGTGTACCAGATGCCGTGCGGGTTGCGGACCTGTTTGCCGCGCGGCTGGTAGCCGGCGTCGGTGGGATCGAACGCGGCCACGACGAGCTCCTGCTCGCCGGCGGATCGCAAGGCGTCGGTGATGTCGAAGCTGAAGGCGTCGTAGCCGCCGCGATGCGCGCCGATCTCGCGGCCGTTAACCCAGACGGTGGCCTCCCAGTCCACGGCGCCGAAGTGGAGCAGCAGGCGCTGGCCATTCCATGCGGCGGGCACGTCGAAGGTGCGGCGGTACCAGAGGCGCTGAGTCTCGCTGACGCGCTTCATCACCCCGGAAAGCGCCGACTCGACCGGGAACGGCACCAGGATCTGGCCATCCCACTGGGCCGGGCGTGGCGCATCTTTCGCGGCGATGGCGTACTCCCACAGGCCGTTGAGGTTCTGCCACCGCGCGCGCACCATCTGGGGGCGCGGGTATTCGGGGAGGGCGCGGTCCGGCCGGACGTCCTTGGCCCAGCGGGTGGCGAGGGGGCCTTGGGCGGGCTGCCAGGCGGCGCGGGCATCGGGGGCGGTGAGGAGGCTGGCGATGGCCAGTGCTGCCAGCGCGGACACGAGTCTCGAGGTCTGCGGGGTGGGAGGGGTCAAGGTCATGGGGGCGGATTACTCGACGGGTTTGAGTCGCACGTAATCGAGGCCGAACATGTAGCTTCGGATCGCCTTGGGGTTGGCGCCGGTCACGGTGACGCGCAGCTCGTTGTCGCCCGCGTTCAGTTCCCAGGCGCCCAGGTCGGTTTCCTTCGTGGGGCGGACGTCGGGGTGGTAGAAGTCGATGGGGGCGCCGGTAGGTTGTCCGTTGATGGCGAGCTGGTGGATGCCGTAATCGCGCGCGGTGAGGAAACGGCCGAGGACCTGGTAGCGGCCCGCCTTGGGTGCGGGGAAGGCGACGGTCAAGGTGTCGCCGGGTTTCATGCCTTCATGCCACCAGAGATGCCTGCCGGCGCTCACGCCATTCCAATCCTGCGGGTCGGCGGTGCCGGTGACCTTGACGATGCGGAGTTTTTCGCCCTCGAGCGCCCCCTGGACGCGCGGCACGACCCACTCGGGCATGGGGCGGAGGACGAGGTCTTGGGGGCGGATGGGGCGGAAGGCGTCGGTGGCGCCCGGGCGGGCGTACCAAAAAGCGGTGACGGCCATGTTGACTTTGCAGGTGGCGTGCCAGTGCCAGAGTTCCATGTCGAACTTGAAATCCCGGGTGAACGGGATGCGGTCGAGGATATGGAAGCGGTTGACGCTGGTGCGGCCGTAATTGCCGGGGCCGTCGCAGCGCGGCTGGGCGTGGTAGGCGTGGGTGAAGAGCCCGGGCCAGCACCAGGCATAGCCGTAGTAGTCTTCGGTGCCCGTCCCGAAATGGCTCGGGAACGTCTCGCCGTCCACGTAGATCTTCTCGTCGCCTTCGCCCCACCAATCCTTGACGGGGTTGTCGATGGCGAACGCGACGCCGGCGAAGACGCCGCGGCCGCGGGCGGCGAGGTAATTCCAGTCGATCATGGGGCGGGTGGGCACGTCGAACGCGGCGCGCCATCGGGCGTGGAAGTGCATCGAGCGGTCGGTCCAGGCGTAATCCTGCGTCGCCAGCTCGCCCGCGAGCGTGACGGTGTCGTCGGTGTGGTTGACCAATTCGATCACGGCGGACTCCTTGAAGGGCATGAACCAGTGGCAATACATCTCCCCGCCCGCCGTCATTCCCAGCGGAAGCGCCGCAAAGGGATTGAGCCCCGGCGCGCTGCCGAAGCAGTCGCCCAGGGGCGCCTCAACCGTCAGCTCGCCGTCGAACCGCATCTTCACCGTCACCCCGCGCAGGGCCGCCTCCCGGTCCCGGGCGCCGAGTCGGACCATGGCGCGGGTGATGGCCATCGGGCCGTAGAAATCCTGGGAAATGGTCTGCCCCGGCGGAAGTTCGATGTCAAACGGCTCCGCGTATCCGCCCAGCGAGGTTTGGACCCGCCGCGGCTCGGCCAGCAGCGCGCCCAGCGCGGCGATGGGTGCCGCCAGCGTCCGGAGCTGCTCCAGCCGGAACGATTCGACGCGCGCATCGCTGGCGTAGGTGCGATAATTCACATGGTAATAAAAATTCCCCTTGTCACTGGTGACCTTGCAGTGTCTCGCATACGGGATCGGAAAATAGAGGTTCCAGCCCTTGCTGTATTCGCCCGCAATGGGCCGCGGCCACCCGGGAAACTTCCCCCCCAGCACATCCGTCATCGGCGCTTCCAGCACCGGCGTCTCCGCTCCGTCCAGGTAAATCCGCAGCGTCCCCTCGGGGTTCGCCGACCAGATCCGAACGATCGCCCCCGGTCCCGCCGCGTCCATCATCACCCACTCCTTGCGGCCCGCCCGCTCCTCGACCCGCAGGTAATGGCCGCGGTCGCCGTTGGCGAACCAGTCTTCGGTCGGCGACTTGGCCTTTCGATCATAGGATGAGAACTGTTTGCAGGTGTAAGCCGGGTCCGGGAACTCGGCCATGCCGGCCAGGTGGGTCATCTCCCGCATCAGGGTGGCGGTGGTGACGACGGGGCTGGCGGCGGAGGCGGTGTTGCCCGGGGCGATCGCCAGCGCGGCCAGGACCGGCGCCAGGACGCTCGCCATCCGCGGCAATCGGCGCGCCGGCCGGCCCGGCGGGACCGGGCGTTGGATTTGGGGAGGTTCTTGAAGGCGTGACGCCGTCCACCGGGCAGTGCAATGCGTTGTCTCATTCATGGTCGGCGCACAGAGTGCGACCCCATCACTCAGAGTCAAGGGCAGATGTGCGCCCCGGATCCTCGCCTTACGGGCGCGGGTTTGGCGAACGGCCGGAATGGCAGCGCGGTTGCCGGTGCGGAGCGTGGCATTCATGTCGCTTCACGCTCCGGGTGGGTATGGGGCTGCCGCAATTCCTCGCCAGACCGACGACCATTCGTGGCGTGAAGCGGGCTGAAGCCCGCGCTCCGCCCCGGGATTTGGGGTCACGCGCTCCGCCCCGGGATTTGGGGTCACGTCTGGACAATAGACATTATTTTGGGGACCGCCATTTGTCCATTGTCCAGACGTGACCCCTCTGCAGTGGACCCCTGAGTCAAGGGCGGATGTGTACAGACCTGGCCAAAGATCGTTGAAATTTTGAATTCTCAATTCTTAATTCTCAATTTCTGAGAGACAACTTGTTCACATGTTCGCCAGCAAGGCGCGCCTCAGACCCGCGCGAAGCGCTGGTCGGCGAACTGGCCGTGGAACTTTGAGCCGCCGTCTCAGCTCGGCATGATAGGGGCAAAAGCATCGGGCGAAGGCATGCCGGACCTTTAACGATTGCAATTGCCGCGCCATCGGCGTCTGCTGAACCACAGATTATGAAAAGCCGCCAATCGTTGCATCCCACAACCCTGAACCCCGCTGCCTCCTCCCACCCGCTTCCCCCCGCCCGCACCTCGCGCCGCGGCTTCCTCGAACGTAGCGGCCGACTCGTCGCCGCCTCCGCCCTCGCCGGCGTCGCGCTGCCGCCCGTGCACGCCGCCGAGGACAACACGCTGCGCCTGGCGCTGATCGGCTGCGGCGGACGCGGCAGCGGCGCGGTGGCGGACGCGTTTGCGTCGTCCTACGGCCCGGTGAAGCTGACGGCCATGGCGGACTTGTTTGGCAACCGGCTGGCCGGTTCCCACCAGGCGCTCTCGCAAAAATTCGCCGGCCGCGTGGACGTGCCGCCGGACCGCCGGTTTGTGGGGTTCGACGCCTGGCGTCGGGCGATCGATTCCCTGCGACCGGGTTCGGGCGACGTGGCCATGCTGTGCGGTTATGCCGGCTTCCGCCCCGGCCAGTTGGAATACGCCGTCGAACGCGGCGTCAACGTGTTCATGGAGAAATCCTTCGCCACGGATCCGCCGGGCGTGCGCCGCATCCTGCGCGCGGGTGAGGCGGCTGAGCGCAAGAACCTGAAGATCGCAGCGGGTCTGCAGTGTCGCCACTCGCCGAACCGGCAGCAGCTGATCCAGCGGATTCGGGATGGTGAGATGGGCCAGATCCAGCTCATCCGCGCCTGCCGGATGGAACCGTGCGGCTGGCTGGGGGTTCGCCCTATGTCCGAGCCGGAGCTGGCCTGGCAGATCCGGCACTTCACCCATTTCCTGTGGGTGTCGGGCGGGCTGTTTGCGGAGATGCACATCCACCAGATCGACGAGATCTGCTGGCTCAAGGACGCCTGGCCTGTCACCGCCCACGGCATCGGCGGACGCGCCGTCCATAACACCGATTGCGGCCAGAACCTCGACTCGCTCTCGATCGAATGGACGTTCGCCGACGGCACCAAGGCGACCGACGTGGCGCGCTGGCTGCCGCGGTGCCACACCGACTTTGCCACGTACGTCCACGGCACCAAGTGCGCCGCGCAATTCTCCGGCCCCATTCACCAAGGCACCGTTCATCTCTACAACGACCAGCGCTGCGAGCGCGACAACATCCGCTGGCGCGCCCCCAAGGAAGTTCTCACCCCCTGGCAGGCCGAGTGGGAGGCGCTCCTCGCCGCGATCCGCCATGACCGGCCGCACAACGAAGCCAAACGCGCCGCCTTGTCGAACCTGGCCGACATCATGGGCCGTGCCGCCGTGCATATGGGACGCGTCATCACGTGGGACGAAGCCATGGCCTCGAACTTCCAGTTCTGCCCCGGCATCGATCAACTCACCGCCTCCAGCGCACCCCCGCTCCAGGCCGACGCCCAGGGACGCTACCCCGTCCCCGTGCCGGGAAACTGGACCGAGATTTGAACCGCATGCTGGCGTTTGTTCCCGATGTTGCCTGGTGTGTGATCGTCGGCCTGCTGGTCGGTGTCGGCGGCCTGCTCCTGGGCCGCCGCCACAAGGTCGCAGGCGGCTTCTGCCTGCTGCTGGCCGCACTGTTTGTCGCGGGCACGGTCCTTCCGGACGTGGACTGGGGGGGGCGCCATACTGCGGCGGGCGTTTGCCGGGCCAACCTGGCGCAAATCCAAGGCGCCAAACAGGCCTGGGCAGCCGCGCTGAACAAGGCGCCTACCGATATTCCGCAGGACACCGACCTGTTCGGGCCGGGTAAGTACATTGCGACGAAGCCGGTCTGCCCCGCGGGCGGCGTCTACCGGCTGGGCGCCGTGAATGAGAACCCCACGTGCAGCATCACCAACCCGCCGCACGCGCTCCCCCCCCGGCGCGTGAACCGCCTCTGAATCGCACTTGCCAAGGCCGCGCGGGTTCACTATACCGCGCGCGCAACACTGTTTTTTTTCAGCGGAAGGAAACGATTAACGCATCATGAACTGTCAAGCCTTCATTCGAAAACAAGTGGCGGAACTCCAGCGGACCGTGGGCGACGGCATCGCCATCAATGCGCTGAGCGGGGGGGTCGACAGCTCGGCCGTCACGGTCCTGGCGCACCGCGCGCTGGGCAGCCAGTTGAAGACCATCTTCGTCGATAACGCCCTCATGCGCGAGGGCGAGCCGACCCGCGTCGTGAAGGCGTTTGCGCAGCTGGGCATTCCGGTCGAGCTGATCGACGCCCGTTCCCTGTTTCTGAAGGCCCTGCGCGGGCTCACGGACCCCGAGGAGAAGCGGCAGGCCATCACCGACACGTTTTACAAGGACGTGTTCGCCAAGACAGTCCGACGCTCGAAGGCCACCTTTCTTCTGCACGGCACCATCCTGACCGACATCGAGGAAACCGTCGCTGGGATCAAGCGCCAGCACAACATCCTCGAACAACTCGGCATCAACCCCCAGAAGGCCTACGGATACCGCGTCCTCGAACCGCTCAAAACCCTGCGCAAAGACGGCGTCCGCGCCATTGCAGGCGCGCTCGGGCTGCCCCGGAGCATCACCCACCGCATCCCTTTTCCTGGACCCGCCCTGGCCGCCCGCATCATTGGCGAAGTTACCGAAGCCCGCCTGGACACCGTGCGCGCGGCCACGGGTATCGTGGAAGAGGAACTCCAACGCACCGGGGCCTTCCAATACCTGGCCGTCCTCATGAACGACCGCGCCACCGGCATCCGGGCGGGGCGGCGCGAGTTCGGACAGATTGTCGTGGTGCGCTGCATCGACAGTGCCGATGCCCGGGTGGCGACCGTGCGCGAACTGCCGTGGAAAACGCTCCACCGGCTTTCCAAACGCATCACTGCCATCCCCGGCGTCAACCGCTGTCTCTACGACCTCACCCCCAAACCGCCCGGCACAGTCGAATACGTCTGAGGAGACGGCTTTCCGGGCGACCCTGCGATCCCGGTCACGGCTGGCCTTCCGTCCGCAACCACTCTGCCGCGGCGGCGCGGACGCGGTGCGGGTCGCCGGCAAAGCGGGTGAGGCGGGTGGCGGCGTTGAGGGCGTGGTAGTGTGCGTGGGCCAGGGCGAGCGAGGCATCGGTTTCGCCGGCCACCCAGAGGCGGCCCGGGGCACCCAGGGCCAGCAGTGCGGGCAGGTCGCCATACTTGGCGCCGCCCGGCACAAAGCCCGGATCGTGCAGATCCCGCACCGCACCAAATCGAAATCCGCCGGTGTCAATGACCGCCTGGTCGATGGCCACGCCCGCCACCGCGCGCGCCGCCGCCACCCATGGGCCCGCGCCCTCCAGACCCGCCACGGTCACCCGCCGCGGCGACGGTTCCATGCGACGCACCGCATGCACGGCGGTCAGCACGTCCCGCACCCGCTGGACAAACACCGCGTAGTTGTAGCCAAACGTGTAGGCGGCCGCTTCGCGGGGGTTCTTCACGCGCGGCGTATGCGTCAGCGGGCGCCCGTCCGGCAGAAACTCGCCCTGGTAAAGCAGGTCCACACCCACCACGGTCATCCCCGCGTCCACCAGCGCTTGCGCCTCGGCCACCAGGGAACCGTCATGCGCAAATAACGCGGATTTCCCGGCGCCGCTCAGCCAGAGGACGGCGTGGCTGCGGCCCTGTTTGGGCGCGCACACGACGGCTGGCAACGCCTCGTGGTGACGCGCATTGCGGATCAGGCCGAGGGTTTGGGTCCAAGTGCCCGCATCAGTCCGGTGCGTCGCCTCCCACCGCACATCGCTCGCTTCGAGATGCCGGGCGCCGAAGACGATTTCAAGGGCGCCGCCGCAGGCTTCGCGGAAGCGCTGGGGCGTTGCCTGCGCAGCCGCAAGCTGTTTTTGGGCATCCTCGTGCAGCCAGCGGCACAGCTGCCGCTCGAAATCCGGGTCGGCGGCTTCGGGGGCCGGGTGCTGGTCGTTCCAGACGGTCAACTGCGCGCGCGGCAGCGGTTCGTAATCACGTTCGATGACGGGGGCGGGCTGGCCCAGGCGGAAGTGCTGGTTGAGCCAGGTGTAAAAGGCCGAGCGCGACACGGCGTTGTAGTTATGCGGGAAGTGTTCGCCGCGTTTGAGCATCACGTGGTTCGGCGCGCCGAGCAGGGTGTAGAGCTGCTTCAGTTCCGGGAAACCCTTGGTCGACATTTCCTTTGTCCAGTCGTTCGCGGTGGTCATGCCCTGCGGCTTGGGCGCGAAGAGGGCGGCGAACTCGATGTTGCCGGTATCGACGCGCAGCAGGCAGGCGTTTTCGCACGTGCAACCGCCCTGCATCGCGGTGCTCACCATCACCGCCGGGAACGACAGCGCCAACCGCGGGTCCACCGCCGCCAGCAACATGGTCTGCGTCCCGCCGCCGCTGGCGCCCGTCATCGCCACCCGGGCCGGGTCGACTTCGGGCAGGCTGAGCAGGAAATCCAGCGAGCGGATCGAGTTCCACGTCTGCAGGCCCATGACGCTTTGGAGATGGGCCTCGGCCTGGGGGCTGAAGAATCCCCAGTGTTCGAGGGTGTTCATCTCGGGGCGTTGCTTGGCAAAACCGTGCACGAGCTTTGCGGACAGTTGGAGCGCGTCCGAATTGCCCAGCATGTCCCATTGCCATACCACGCACCCCATCCGCGCCAGCTGCACGCACATCGACTGGAACTTGCTCCGCCCCCCCTGCTCAAACCGCTCCGCCCCGTCGGCAATCTCACGCCGCAGCTCCGCCGGGCTGGATTCCGAGAGACGCGCGTCGCTCCAGTGGCCGTGGGCAAACAGCACGCCCGGAACCCGACCCGCCACCTTCCCGGGGCGATACAGATTGCCCGTCACGAAAAACCCGGGGAGGCTCTCGAAATAGACCTTTTCCACGGTGTAATCGCCCCGGTCCACCCGGCCGTGGATCACCGCGTTCAAAGGAGTCCGCGTCGGCATGGGCCACAGCCCTTGCGATGCCAGAATCTGCCGGCGCACGCGCCCGGCGCGGCGTTCCCAGTCGGCCCTGGTTTTCGGGGGGGTGAAGGGGAAATAGCCATCGAGATCCTTGAGGGGCTGGAGGCGCGCGTCGTCGGGCAGTTTGCCCTCGGGCAGCACGCGCGGCCCCGAGGCGCCTGCGGACACGGCCGTGAGAAGGGACAGCGCGAGTGGGAGACAGAGCATCGAAGGGCGGAAGCTCAAGATCATGGGTTGAGCGTGCCACGATCGGGGCGGCGAGTGAAGAGGAAGTTTGGCCTGATCACTTTGGGTCCTTTCGGTCCCTTGAGCCTCGACTTCAACCGCCCGCCGGCCGTTGCGCCGGCGCGAGCGCCGGATCGTCCAGGTCCAGGCGGTAGAGCACCTGGTTATAGTCGTAGCGCGAGGTCGGCGGCGGCCGGTTGGCAAACTGCTGCGTGAACGTGCCCTCGAACAGCAGCATGGGGGACTCGGGCGGAGTGAACTCGGGGTGCAGCCGCGGATTGTAGAACGTGTAGTTGTCGTGGCTGAGGATTTTCACCGCCCTGCCCCACGGGCCGGTGGGTGCGGGGGCTTCGGCATACCACAGTTCGCCAAACGTTGAGGGCTTGCCAAACGCCTCCATAAACACCGTCACATAACGCCGCCGGAACGCATTCCAGGCCAGCGAACCGCTGTGGGGTTTGACCGCCTGGCCATCGGCCGCCGAAACCAGCGCTGAGGGCGGCTGCAGGATTTCCCAGGTCGACGCGTCCTGCCAGGCTTCGAACGTGGCGGGGCAGCGCAGCGTCGGCAGCGGATTGCCGAAATACACCCACGTCTTGCCCTGCGGATCTTTCACCACGCAGGGATGCCCGTCGGGAGCGGGCGGCGGCTTGGGGGCGGAGTCGGACTTGGTCCAAAGCACGCGGAGGGGCTCGAACTGCGAGGTGTCGTCATTCCAGGCGCACAAGCCGGTTTCATAGGCGTCGAGGGGCGGCTTGATTTTCGCATAGGTGGCGACCAGCCGCGGCGCGCCGGTGCCGGTGGGCAGGCTCACGTAGCCGCTCAGCCACGTCGGACCCGTCCCGGGCATTTTGGCGACGCCGCGCGGGCGGCCGCCGGGGAGGGTGAAGTAATGGAACACCAGGCGCACGGGGGGTTTGAACGACTCGAGGGGCTGCGGGGCGGTGGTGGCGCTGCTCATGTCGAAGATGCCCAGCGGATAGTGCGGCAGCGTGGTGTCGCCCCACGCCCAATACAGCTTCCCCCGATGCACCGCGTTCTGCACGCTGTCGCATCCGAACACGCCCGATTCGGTCCAGTCCAGGTCCTGGCCGAGCTTTTGGCTTTCGGCAAAAAGGCCGGCGCCGGTGAGGCGCCCGAGGCGCTTGGCGATGATGGTGCGGCGCACGGTGACGCGCAGGGTTTGGCCCGGCTGGGGCTTCAAGCGCACGCCGCGAAATCCAAAACCATCCTTGGGCACCTCATAGCCGTGGCCGACGACGTCGAACCACGTGTCGCGTCCCATGACTTCCGGCAGATCCAGGGCGATCACGCCGGCGTTGTCGGTCACAAGGCGCGCCAGATGGGTGGTGCGCAGTTCCACCAGCGGCACCGGCCAGCCGCTGTCCTGCTCGACCACGTCGATGCGGCACGGCTCCGCAGCCTGTGACGGGGCGTGCGTCCATTCGAGGCGGGTGAGCTGGATCCCTTTGAGGGTCGGGAGGAGCGCCGCCAGATACCACGCGCCCTCGTGCTGGAACACCTCCGGCGCCGCCACCGGCAGCGTCGTCACGTAATGCCCGGCGTCGTGGCCAACCCCGAAATCGAGCGGGTCGCGGGAGTGATAGACCCTGGTCTGCGCGGCCTTCCCGTAACGCTGGGTGCGGAACAGGTAGAAATGCCCCGGCTGAGGCTCGGCGACGAAGGGGCACTCGGCGGAATACGGGCCGGTGCCGGCGCGTCCGCCGGCGGCGACGAGGCGTTCATGGCTCCAGTGAAGGAGGTCGTCCGAGGTGCGGGCATAGTCGGCGCCGTGGTTGTCCGGGTGAGCGGTGTGGTAGAGGTGCCATCGGCCGCCGGCGCGCAGCACCATGGGATCGCGCCCGTTGCGGGTTCGGTCCACCGGGCCGGGGAAATCGAGCTGGGGCTTGCCTTCCGAATTGCGGTGGCGGGTGAAGGTCTTTCCGTCGGCGCTGGTGGCAAGGCAGATGTTCACCCAGTCGCCGTAGAACATCCAAAACGTCCCGTCGTGCCGGAGCACATACGGCGCCTGCAAACCGCCTCGGGTTTCCCCAAGGGCCGGATCGGCCTGGAGCGCAATGCCTCGCGGTGTCCAGTCCCGGTCCGTGAGCCGGGCGCCCTCCCAGCGGTGGAACAGCCGGGTGTTGCCTGGTTCTTTCGTGCCGCGAATGCAGGACCACAGTTGCCACGTGCCGTCGGCGGCCTGCCAGATGCCAAAATCCACCGGCTGCTGTTGGGGCGTGGTCAACACGCCGAGATCGGGATCGCCGGCGATCGTCCACCACGGGCCGACCAAGCGCGGGACCAGGGGCTGGTTGGCGGCGGAGCTCGCAGCGGTCAAGGCGAGGGTGACGACGGCGAACAGAGCACGCATCGGATTCAGCATCCGCGCCCGCAGGACGCCGAGGTGACATGGCAGGTTCTGAAAGGTTAGGTTCACGCCCGGAGTATGGGCGGCTGCGAAGGCCAACGCCAGCCCTACCCCAGTCCAAACCGCCCCTCAACGCGGCGGGCGGGCGACGTCCCGTGTCCGCTGAATAATTCCGTTCCGAATCCATCTAAAACTTGAATTGTGCCGAACCGAACCAATCCCACTATGAACTACTCCATCCACACCACCCGCCGCTCCTTCCTGAAAACCACAGGCGCCCTCGGCGCCGCCGCCCCCCTGATCCTCCCCTCCGCAGTCTGGGGGGCCGAGACCGCGGTTAACGACCGGATCGCGATGGGGTTTATCGGCGTGGGCACCCAGGGGCGCGGTCTGCTGGGCGGCTTCCTGGGCAACCAGCAGGTGCAGGTGCTCGCGGTCTGCGACGTTGACACCAACCGCCGCAACGCGAGCAAGAAACGCATTGATGACCATTACGCCAAACGGAATGCGTCCGGGTCCGGGGCATGCTCCGCCTACGACGATTTCCGCGACTTGCTGGCCCGCAAGGACATCGACGCCGTCTGCATCGCCACTCCCGACCACTGGCACGCCATCCCGGTCATCCAAGCCTGCGCCGCCAAAAAGGACATTTATTGCGAAAAACCGCTTTCGCTCACCATCGGCGAAGCGCGCGCGATGGTCAACGCCGTGCGGCGCCATGAGCGGGTGTTCCAAACCGGCAGCATGCAGCGGTCCTCCCGCGAGTTTCTCAAGGCCTGCGAACTGGTCCGCAACGGACGCATCGGCAAGGTCCGCGACGTCTATGTATCCGTGGGCGGCCCCAGCAAATGGTGCGACCTGCCCGAGGAACCCGCCGAGCCCGGGCTGGACTGGAATTTCTGGCTGGGCCCCGCGCCGATGCGCCCTTACAACTCCGTGCTCAGCCCCCGGGGCGTGCACAACCACTTTCCGAACTGGCGCAACTACCGCGAGTATTCGGGTGGCGGCATGACCGACTGGGGCGCGCACCATTTCGACATCGCCCAGTGGGGGCTGGGCATGGACGAGAGCGGCCCCGTGGAAATCACGCCGCCGGACGGCAAGGAGATCAAACGGCTGACTTACAAATACGCCAATGGCGTCATCATGCATCACGGCGGCCTCCAAGGCTACGGCTTCGGCGTCGTGTTCGTGGGCGAGCATGGCAAAATCTGCGTCGACCGGGGCCGGTTCAAAGCCGAGCCTGAGGAACTGGCGGCGGATTACAAGCCGAACTCGGGTCGGGTCAAGCTCTACTCCAGCACCAGCCACCTCCAGGACTTTCTCCAGTGCGTCCGCAGCCGCCAGCGCCCCATCTGCGACGTCGAAATCGGCGCCCGGTCGGTGA
Organism: Verrucomicrobiota bacterium; assembly: GCA_016935555.1. Taxonomy (GTDB): domain Bacteria; phylum Verrucomicrobiota; class Verrucomicrobiia; order Limisphaerales; family JAFGQR01; genus JAFGQR01. The sequence goes on along the minus strand of JAFGQR010000050.1, from coordinate 30,531 downwards.
CGGTGTGCCACTTGGGCAACCTCGCCTATTGGAACAAGCGCGCCCTGAAATGGGACCCGGCCCGGGAAAGGTTTGTTGGCGACGACGAAGCCAACACGTGGCTCACGCGCGAAGGGCGGGCGCCATGGCAAGGATAGGATCGATCACGGTTGAATCCAGCGGCCCCGCGCGGCCTTCGCGCCGCGCCCGCCGCCGGCTCGAAACCCTTTGCGAGACGCTCTAACCCGACCACGCGCCCCAGGCCCGCGCGGGTTCCTGCTCGGTTGCCTGGTGGAATTGTCGCTGCTCGCCGTCGCCGTCGCGCTGGGCTGGTGCCTCGGCCAGCCCGTTTGGGGCACGCTGCGCTGGGAGGCGCGGGACGCTGCATACGGAGCGGCGGCCGCGGTTCCCATGCTCGCCGCGTTCGGATGGATGCTGCGCTCCCGATGGCGGCCCCTGGCGGCCTTGCGCGAATTTCTGGAAACGCACGTCCGCCCTTTCATGGGGTCATGGTCCGTCGGGCAGTTGCTGGCGATTTCATGCATCGCGGGCGTGGCCGAGGAAAGCCTGTTTCGCGCGGTGCTGCAGGATGGACTCGGCCCCCGCTTGACGGCGATGGGCGCGTGGCTGGCGGCGAGTCTGCTGTTTGGGTTGTGCCACGCGGTCACCCGGACCTACGCGGCGATGGCGGCGCTGATGGGCGGGTATCTCGGGATCGTGTATGGGCTGACGGGGAACCTGCTGGCGCCGATCGTGAGCCATGCGCTGTATGATGTTGTGGCCCTGGTGGTCTTTCTCCGTCGGACTCCAGATTCCGTGCGAGACACGCGGGTGTCCAGCGAGTAGACTGCCCTCCTGTGTACGATATCACGCGCAAAGTCAATGGCGGCCGCTGGATCGAAGCCGCTTGGCGCACCGAGGACGGCACCCTGCATGGTTGGTATCACCTTGGACAATACGAGCTCGCCGGCCGGACCGCGCGCTTTTTCATGGGCCGGCACTCGGACCGTGAACTGGTCTTCACCTGCCCGCAATGACCGACGTGACGCGCATTCTGAATGCGATCCAGCACGGGGACGCCGGAGCCGCCGACGAATTGTTGCCGGTGCTCTACGATGAGCTGCGCCGTCTGGCGATGCACAAGATGGCCGGCGAAGCCGCCGGCCACACCCTCCAGCCGACCGCGCTCGTCCACGAGGCCTGGCTGCGCCTCGCAGCCCCCAACCAGCCAAACTGGACCAGCCGCGCCCATTTCTTCGGGGCCGCCGCCGAAGCGATGCGGCGCATCCTCGTCGAACACGCCCGCCGCAAACAAAGCCTCAAACGCGGCGGCGGCACTTCCCACCATCCGCTTGATGAATGCGCCATTGTGCTCACCGCGCCGCCCGACGAACTGCTTGCCGTGCATGAAGCCCTCGACCGCCTCGCCCATCACGATCCCTCCGCCGCCGAACTGGTCAAACTGCGCTACTTCGTCGGCATGACCATGGACGAAGCCGCCTCCGCCCTGGGACTGGCCAAACGCACCGCCGAAAGCCTCTGGACCTACGCCCGCGCCTGGTTGAAACGCGACATCCGACAGCATTGACGCGCCGCCTCCGCTCCGCTTAGATACGCCTCCAAAACGTGACGAGACCATTGATCATGAAAACCGCAAAAACCGCCTCCGCCGAACCCCGATCCAGCCTGAGCCAAAGCCTCAACCAAGTGCTCGCCGATTCCTACGCCCTGATGGCGTTAACCCACCTGGCGCACTGGAACGTTGAAGGCCAGGGCTTCTTCGCCCTCCATACCGCCTTCCAAACGCAATACGAAGAGCTCTTCACCGCCATCGACGAAATCGCCGAGCGCGTCCGCGCCCTCGGCGCCTACGCCATCGGCGGTCTCACCCGGTTCGCCCAAATCGCCCAAATGAAGGAATTCGCCGCGCCGATTTCCCAGGAAGGCTATGTGCGCGCCCTCATCACCGCCAACGACAAGTTGATCGCCGACGCCGCCCGCGCGCGCGACCTTGCCGGGGACGCCAACGATCCCGAGAGCCAGGACCTGATGATCGGACGCATCACGCTGCACCAAAAAACCGTTTGGATGCTCAAGAGCTTCCTCAAAAGCTGATTTCCACATTTCAAGGTCACATACCCCGGCACGTCCGGAAGCCGGATCGGCGCGCGCGCGCGGGTGACGGGTTCGTGGGCTCGGGCTGGCAGCGCCAGGAGGGCCGGCAGCAACAATGCGGCAACGCAGCAAACGGTTTTCATGCCCGGCAGACTATGCGGCGCCCGCCGGTTGGAGAAGCCATTTTGGCTTGGGGAAACGTCACCCCCCGGTCCGCCGCCGGATCGGCTCGAGCTGTCGCAGGGGTTTGCCCGACAAATCGACCGCGCGCACGCGCAACTCGCCGGCCGTCGCGTCGCACTCCAGCACCGTCTCGGTCCCGCCGATGATCATCGGGAAGTTGAGGCCGTTCCGGCCGGCCTGCTGGACGGCGTAGCGGTGGGTGTGGGCGCAAATCAACAGGTCCACCCGCCCCCGGTTCAACAGCGGCACGACATGGTCCACCAGCCATTGCGGACGCACGAATTTGGGGTCCGGACGCGGGAGGGGGGGGATATGCAGGAAGCACACGCGGAACGGGGCGCGTTGGAAGTCGGTCGCTTCAACCTGGCGGGCCAGCCACCGAACCTGGGCCTCCAAATACGGCTCAAACGCCACCAGCCCGCTATACTCGGCGGACTGGTCCGTCTTGTCCTCCCCGCTGTCCAGCACCAGAAACGCCACGGGCCCGTGACGGAGGGTGTAATAATAACGGCCGGATTCGGTGGGAAAATAGTCCAGCAGACGGCGCGCAAAGCTGCCCCGGGCGTCGTGGTTGCCGCGGACATACACCAGCGGGATCTGCGCGGCGAAATGGTCGACGCACGGATCGACCACGCAGCGGTAGAGCTGATGCTCGTCCTTCGCGTCGTTGACCATGTCGCCGTTCAAGAACACCACGTCCACACGGCTCCATGCCACCGAGGCCAGCGACGCCGCCAGCGCCTCGACCTTCTCGTGGCGGTCGTTGAGCACCACGAACCTCAAAGTCGCCTTGGCCGGATCCAGCGTCCTAAACCGGTGCTCCGCGCTCGTCACGGTCTCCCCAAACGTCACCTGGTAAGGCTTGAACTCGACGATCTCCCGCGAGACCGCACGGTAAACGTAACCCTCGCCCGCCTTCAACCCCGTCAACACCACGTTGTGATGCGTCACATCCGCATCCACCAGCCCGTGGTGCGCCGGCCGATGCGTCCGCCAGGACGATGCCCCCTCCGCCCGATACTCCACCCACGACACGCACCGCCGGCTGGTCGCCCACGATACCGTCATCCCCGTCTCCGAAGGCGCCTGCAGCAGCGGCCCGTGCACAATCGCCAGCGGCGCCGGGGCGGACACCGTGTTCGTGGCGCCGGCTGGGGATGGGGCCTCACGGCCCGATGGCCAGCCCGCCATCGCCGCTGCCAACCACAACGCGCCACTTATGCCCGCTTTTCCCAGGGGGATTGTCATGGGACAGGATCATGCCCCCCCCCACGCGATTGTCAACGGGCGTCCCGACACGACCGCGCGCGTGGGACGGAGCGCGTCATTTTGCGGTTGAATTGGGGGAGGGGATTGTTCAGTTTATCCGCAAACAAACCGCGATATCGAGAGAACCTATGACCGCCCGCATCCCCCGCCGAGACGCCCTCAAAAAAACCGCCCTGGCCGCCGCCGCCGTCGTCGTGGCCGCACCCCGTCTGCCTTGCGCCGGCGCGCAGCCCGCCGGCAGCGCCGGGGCGCCGTTTGTGCTGCCGCCGCTGCCTTACGCGTTCGACGCGCTGGAGCCGCACGTGGACGCGCGCACGATGGAGATCCACCACGGCCGGCATCACGCCGCATACGTTGCCAACCTGAACAAAGCCCTCGCCTCCCAGCCCGCTCTGGCCGGCAAATCCATTGAAGACCTCCTGCGCCACCTCGCAACTGTTCCCCAGGAGATCCGCACCGCCGTCCGCAACAACGGCGGCGGCCACCTCAATCACATGCTTTTCTGGCAAATGATGAAGCGCGGCGGCGGCGGCCGCCCCCGGGGCGAGCTTGCGGCGGCAATGGACCGCGCATTTGGCGCGTTTGAAGCCTTTCAAGCCGCATTCACCCGGGCCGCCCTGGGCCAGTTCGGCAGCGGCTGGGCCTGGCTGACCTTCGCCCGCGGCAAACTCGCCATCGAAGCCACCCCAAACCAGGACTCGCCCCTGTCCGAAGGCCGGGTGCCGTTGCTGGGCGTGGACGTGTGGGAGCACGCCTATTACCTCAAATACCAGAATAGACGCGCCGACTACGTCGCCGCATGGTTCCATGTGGTCGACTGGGACTTTGTGGCCGAGCGCCATCGCGCCGCGGGCCGATAGGCGCGCCGTTGGGCAAGGTGCCGCCCGGAGGGGCGCCCGCGGAGCGGCGGTCTCGTGCCTTTCCCACCGGGCGGCGGGAAAGGGGGGCTAAGGCACAGGGCTGCGGAGGGCAAAGAACTTGAGCGGCGTGCTGACGGGAACGGTTGCGCGATAGACGGATCCCACGATGGAGACGGGGGCTGAGGAGGGGACCCAGGACACGGGGTTGGCCAGGTCGGCGGCTTCGACGAGCTGCCAGGCGCCGCACCCCACGGGCCAGCTCAGCACCAGGTCCGCCCCCGACCGGAAGAAGCTCAGCTTGGGGCCGATGTCGTTCACGATCACGTTGAAACTGCATCGCCCGATGTTGCCGCCGGCGTCGATGGCGTGGCAATCCACCCGGGTGACGCCCGGCGCAAACACGCTCCCCGACGGCGGCGTGCAGACCACCCCCGGATTCGGATCGCAGTTGTCAAAGAAGAGTGGCGGCGGGAACGGGACACGGGCGCCGCACAAGGCGGGGTCGCTGTCCACGACGAGGTCCGTGCTGCAAAGGCAGGTCTCCACCTCGAGAACGACATAGTCGACATCCGTGTCGTTGCCGGCCAGCACGTCCAACGCCCCCGCGTCCCGCGCCGCACCCATCAGATTCGCAAAGGTGCCGTCGGCGTTGGGCAGGCGGGCGAGATCCAGCTCGAATTCGGCTTCGGTTCCCGAGCTCCAGGTGGCCGGGAGCAGTCCCGGCACCGCCTCGAACAACCCGAAGCGGCGGGTCCATTGTTCGGCGCGCAGGGATCCGCCCGGCTGGCTGAAGGCGAGTTGGAGGGTGTCTTCGGCCGACGCGGTGCCGAGCGCCCGGACGTGAATGCGCAAGCGCGCGCTGGACAGGTTTGCCGGCAGGCCGCCGAAGGAGTGCGCCAGCCAGCGATCCGGGTCCGGCGAATCGAAATGGCGCAGCGCCAGCGCCTGCGCGGCAACGTACTCCTGCAACGTGGCGCTGGCCAAAGCCGGCTCCGGCCCGGCAAAATCGTCCTCGCTCCCGGCGGAGCGGAGGACGGGCGGGTCCATGCAGACTTCGGGCGCTTCGGTGTCGAGGACGGTGACGGTGAAGGTGCAGGCGGCCTGGTTGCCGCCGACGTCGACAGCGGTGCAGACCACGGTGGTGACGCCGGCGGGAAAGATTGCTCCCGGGGGCGGGACGCAGGTCACCGCCGTGCCGGGGCAGTTGTCGGTGGGCGCCGGAGGCGTGAACGGAACCGCGGCGGCGCACTGGCCCTGCTGCGTGCCGACGGTGATGTCGGCGGGGCAGGCCGCCAGCATGGGGGCTTCCGTGTCCTGCGCCGTGACGACGAAGCTGCACTCGGCCGTGTTGAGAGCCGCATCGGTGGCAATGCAATGGACCGGGGTGGTTCCCGCGCTCAGAGGCTGGCCTGCGGGCGGCACGCACACAACCGTGACGGGTCCGCAGGCGTCGCTGGCGGAAACCCCGTAATTGGGGACGACGACGGAGCATTGGCCGGGCGGGATGGGCACGGTGATCGCGGGCGGGCAGGTGATTTCCGGGAGCCGGGTATCCACGAGGCTCAAGGTGGCCGCGGTGCTGGTGGCCTGGCCGTGGTCGTTGCGGACCACCACCGAGTAATCCCCCAAATCCTCGTAGCGCACACCCGGCACGGTCAAGGTGGCCGCCGTCGCTCCGGCGATGGGAGCGGATCCGAAATACCACTGATACGACAGCGGCGGCGAGCCGATGGCGGTGACGCTGAAGGTCGCGTCGGTGCCGCATTCGACGGTGACGGACACCGGCGGCGCGGTGATGGTCGGGGGGACGCCCAGTTCGCCGCAGAACTGCACGCCCCAGCTCTGCAGCAAGCCGGCATCGCCCGGCTGCAGGTCCGCCACCACCAGCGTCCAGACGCCGTTCGGGTCCATGCCCCGGAAGGCGCTCAGCAGGGCGGTGCGCGGGTCGGACTCGAGGGCCTGGGCCGGGGGCGTGTCGCGTCCGTCGGGCGCCCAGAGGCCGGTGAGCGGTCCGACGAGAGGCGTGGTGGGGTTGCCGAACAACTGCATCCGGTAGACGTGGATGTCTCCGCCGGCGGCTTCGTCGTCCAGGGTGACGCTGAAGCCGTCGTCGCTGTAGCCGAGCAAGTCCCCGGCGCGGCGGCCGACCCGGTTGAGGAGAACGGCCCGGCCGGTGTTGTGGACGAGGAAGGCATGGAGGTCGCCGTTCCAGCTGTGGGCGAGGTTGAGGGTGACCTCGACGTCGGTCAGGAACGTGATCGGCGTGGTCACCGTGAGACGGTTGGTCAATCCGCCGGGGTCGCCGTCGGGAATCAGGCGGTTGACGGTCTGGGTGAAGGTCGGCGGGACCACGACGACGGGGAAACTGCACGATCCCTGGTTGCCGCGGGCGTCAGTGGCGGTGCAGGTGACCGTGGTGGTGCCTTTCGGAAACGCGGATCCGCTCGACGGAACGCACACCACCGGGACGGGGATGCCGGCGTCGGTGGCCGTTGTGGTGAATGCGACCACCTGTTCGCAGGGGCCGTAGACGATGTTGGTGGTGATGATGCCGGGGCATGTCACAACCGGGGGTATGGAGTCGAGAACGGTGACATTTTGGGAGCACTCGCTGCGGTTGTCGCACGGGTCCACGACCTCCCAGGTGCGCGTCGCGACGATGGTCTGGCCGTCGAGGGTGTTGGTGACGGTGCTGAGCACCCTGGCCTGCACGTTCTCCCGGGCCGCCTCGATCCGCGCGGCAAAGTCGATCTTGACGTCGGGATGGGCTTTCAATTGCCAGCCCTGCGGGGTGCGTTCCCAGTAATCCGGGTAGCTGAGCCCCAGGACGATCGGGTTGTAAATGTCCAGGCCGACGTCGTCATTCGGGCCGAGCCCGCCGAATTGGACGGTCCACGTGAACGAGTCTGGCACGTTGCCCGCCAGGGGGACCACGGCTTCGAGCTGGAAATCCTCGATGGTCACCACCGATCGCACCGTGGCCGGCACCGCGAACTCGCCGCTGTCGTACAGCACCGTCTGGGGGGAGGGGTATTCGCCCGGGCCGTCGTTGGCATAGAACCGGACGCGGGCGGTGACGCTGCCCTCGAACTCCTCGGCCTGGGTGTTCCGGTTGACGCCGAAGTATTCGAAGGCGAACCGAGTGATCTGACGCGCGGCGCCGGCGAGCACGATTTCATCGCCGACCTCGGTGGTGCCGCTGCTGAACCGCCACTGGGCGTCGTTGACGGAATTGTCGAACACGAGCGACTCGAAGACGCATTCGTCGCTGTAGCTCGGCACGTCGAACGCCCACGGCAGGCCGCACTCGACGGTCTTGTCGGGAACGCACGTCACGATCGGGGCAAGGGTGTCCTGCACGGTGATGGTCTGGACGCAGGGCACCCCGAGGCCGCAGGCATCCGCCACCAGCCAGGTCCGGGACACGGTCATGGTGTCGCCGCAGGCCGAGTTGGTGACGGTGCTCACCTCGGTGACGGTCACGGGGCCGCAGGCATCCGTGCCGGCGGGCAGGTCGAAACTCCACGGCGTGCCGCACTCGACGGTCTCGGACGGCGGGCAAGTAACCACCGGAGGCGTGCGGTCGGCCACGGTGATGGTTTGGTCGACGCTCGCGGCGTTGCCGCACGCGTCGGTGGCGGTCCATGTCCGCGTGATGACGCGCTCTTGCGGGCAGGCGCCGGGCGTCTCGGTGTCGCTCCAGGTGACGGTGGGCTGGGGATCGCAGTTGTCGGAGGCCGTGGCAGTGCCGGTGGCGGCCGGCGCGACGCTCTCGGTGCACTCCACGGTCACGTCCGCCGGACCCGCCACCACCGGGGGCTGCGTGTCCGCCGAACTGACCGTCTGGGTGCATTCGGCGACATTGCCGCACGGGTCGATGGCGCGCCAGGTGCGGGTGGCGACGAAGCTGAAGGGGCAGGTGGTGTTGGTGACGGCGCTCACGAGGGTGAGCGTGACCGCGCCGCACGCGTCGGTTGCCGTCGGCTCGTCAAAATCCCAGGCCTCGTGACATGCCACCGTGCGGTCCGAGCCGCAGCTCAGCACGGGAGCCGTCGTGTCGGCGACGGTCAGTTTCTGGGAACATGACACAGCGTTGCCGCTCTGGTCGGCGGCCGTCCAGGTGCGGATGATGACGGTCGGGCAAACGGTGGCAGGGGCGACGTCGAAGTCGTAGGCTTGCGAGACGCCGTTGGTGCCCAGCACCAGGTAATCGGCGTGGCCGTCAAAGAAATCCCACGCGCCCGCGCCCCCGCCGGCGGACAACCGGACGCCGCCGCCGCTGACGCTGTTGACGATGCGCGCGCCCGGGAAGGCGGCGAGGTAGGTGGCCAGGGATTGGACGCCGGGGCCCGGGGTCATGACCTCGGGATGGTTGATGGACCACCAGCCGCCATGATGCGCATCCCACTTCTGCCAGACGCCCGTGACGGTCGGCCCCTGGTCGGGCAGGGCGGGGTTGCTGCCGCTCTGGAAGCGCGGCTCGAAATAAATCACGTCGTCGCCGGCCCCGTTTCCGTCAGTGTCCACATTCAGCATCAGGTAAATGCTCCGGTTGAGCCCGGCGCCGTCCATCGTGCGATAGGTCCGGTAGGACAGTTCGGTGACTTTCGCCAGCGGCACCTGGTCGAAGCCGAAGTTGCGCAGTTCGGTGAGGTTCTCGCCGTTGGCGCCGATGGAGACATGGAAGCTGCCCGAACCCAGCGGTGGCGTGCCCGGCCCCGCGGTCATTTCCGCCACGGCCGTCAACGGAAGCCCCTGCACGGCAAAAACCCACCCGTCAAGATCCGCCGGCATCACGGTCAGCGGCCCGCGGTCGGCGTAGGTGACCAGCGGCGCCGGATCGCACGCATCCACCGCCAGCGCCGTGCCGCCCGTGTTCGGAGGGGTCAGCGGCGTGCCGCATTCGACCCCCCCATCGGGCGGGCAAAAGACGATTGCGGGAGGCTGAAGGTCGGGCGAACAGGGAGGAACCGCCAGAAGCAGCTCCGGGAGAGCCCAGGCCGCCAGGAAAACCGGGAAAAGCCGCCACGAGACGCACGCAGCCGCCTTCTTCGGCGAACGCCGAGCTTTCGCGGGACACAACACGTTATTCATAGACGCGACACCATGGTTAAACAACACCATTCGCCCCCTCCCCGCGTCCTCAAGCAGAACCCGCGCGAAAACGGCTCGTCCCTGGCACCATCTCGAAAGCGGCAGGCTGCCATCCTTAACAGCAGGACATGGTTGGGTGTGTTCGAGTGATTAAACAAGTAACAGCAATATACCCCTAAATCAAGGGGAAACTCCAGGCAGACGCGGCCTTGCCCCCCGCAGCGCCGCAGGACGGCGATTGACCCGCGCCGGTGGGACATGCGAGGATGGGTCGTGCAAAGACGAGACGGACAGCGGCCTCCCCGGCGATTCGACAGAAACCGTCCCCCGCGCCGCCCCGGGCGTCCCCAGGGGACGGCGGTGTCGCGCGCGGCGACACGGGAGCGGCAGGCCGCCCGCCGCGGGGCGCCGCCGTTTGGGCCCCATGACATTCTGGACCTGCCGTCCCTGGTGGCGAAACTCGCCACGCCGACCGAGCCGGTCGCGGAATTTCTCCAGAGCCGGTTCTCCGAACCCATGCGGCAAGCGCTGGCGAGTTTCAAGCCGTCGGGCGGAGACGCGCGCGCCGTTGAGCAACGGCTGCTGGACGAACTCAACGCGATCGCCCAGGGCGATCTGATCTACGAGCGGCAGCGGTTTGCCGCCGTCACCTTCTGCAAGGACACCCGCATCCTGCTCACGCAGCGGCCCCGCGGGGAGCGGTTGGCGCGTTTGAACCGGCTGCTCCTCGGGGACGCGTTTCCGGCGGAACTCCGGAGCGTGGCCCGCAAGGTGGACCTGCGGCAGACCGCCTACCGCGCCACCAGACCCCTGGCCGGATCCGGCGGCAAGCGCACAATGCCGCTGGGCAAAGTCCTGGTGCGCGTGGCTGCGGTGCTCCTGGTGCTCGCGTGCGGTCTGGCCGTCGCCCGGCCCGCGTATCGGGCCTACAAGACATGGGGTGCAAAACGTTCCGAGGCTCAGGCAACGGCGTTCATGGCGGCCGGCGATTATCGCAAGGCCAGCTTGGCGGCGCGCAAAGCCCTCTCGATGCGCCCCACCCGCGTCGAGGCAACCCGCATCATGGCGCGTCTGGCCGAACTGTCCGGGCTGCCCGACGCGATCAAGTGGCGCCAGCGGCTGGTGGATTTGGAGCCGGCGGCCGCCAGCAACAAACTGGACTTGGCGCGCACCGCGCTGATGCTGCAGAACCCGTTTGTGGCCCAGATGTCCCTCCAGAACATTCCCGAGGCGGACCGGAACACCTCGGAGTACCACCAGGTGGCCGCCATGCTCGAAATGACCAAAGGCAGGCTCGCGCAAGCGGAACATCATCTGGCCGAAGCGTCCCGAATCGACCCGGACAATCCGCTGCTGCAGCTGAACCTGGCGGTGTTGCACCTGCAATCCGAGGACGCCGCGGTGGTCGATGACGCCCAGGCCAAGCTGGCCGCCCTGGCCAAGGAGCCCAAAACCCGCCGCAGCGCCCTGCAACACCTCATCCAGTTTGCCGTCCAGAAAAAGGACCTCGCGCGCGCCCTGCAGCTCTCCGACGAGCTGGTCGCCGACCCGCAGACCACGTTCGAGGACCGGATGCTGCGCCTGTCCATTCTTCACGAGGCCAAGGCCGCCACGCTGGAGCAATCCCTGGAGACGCTCCGCCGGGAGGCGGAAGAGCGTCCGGAGCGGATTCACGCGTTGGCCAACTGGATGATCCGGCACGAGCGCGCCGGCGGCGCGTTGGAATGGCTGCTGGCGCTGCCGGAAGAAAGGCGCCAGCAACAGCCGGTGACGATGGCGATCAGCGACTGTTACATCGGCCTGCAGGATTGGGCGAAGCTGGAGGAATACCTCAAGGGGAAGGACTGGGAATACCAGGAGTTCCTGCGCCTGGCGGTGCTGGCCGGCGCCGCCGCGAAACAAAACGACGCGGCCCAGGCCAAGAGCCTGTGGCAATCCGCGGTGGCCGAGGCCACCGAGAGCCTGCGGGCGCTGCAGACGCTGGTGCGGATGGCGCAGGCGTGGCGGTGGCACCAGGAACGCGAAGACCTGCTGTGGCTCATTGCGGAGCGGTTTCCCAGCGAAGGGCGCGCGCTCCAGGCCCTCGAGGACTGGTATGCACAGCGGGGCAACACCCGCGGCTTGAACCGGCTCTATGCCCACCTCGTCTCCTCCAGCCTCAAGGAAGTCAGCGAAAGCCTCAAATTCGTCGTCGCCAAAAACAATCTTGCGTCGACCCTGCTGCTGCTCAAGCAGCAGCTGCCGCGCGCGCACGAACTGGCCCGGGACGTGTATCAGGTCAAGCCCGACAACGCGGCGTTTGCCGCCACCTACGCCTATTCGGTTCATCTCCAGGGCAACACCGCCGAGGGCATTCAAGCCCTGGAAACCCTCAAACCCGAAATGCTCGACGTCCCCGCAGTGGCCGCCTATTACGGCGTGCTGCTCGCCGCCAACGGCCAGGCCGACAAGGCCAGGAAATACCTGGAGCTCGCCCGAAAGGGCAAGCTGCTGCCCGAGGAACTGGCCCTGGTCGAGCAAGCCCTCCAACCGTAGCGGCAGTCCGAGCCGCGTCCGCTCATTTCAAGCTGTCCCTGGCATCCGCGCGGTGGCATAGTGGTGGCATGAACGCATGGATCACGGACTACATCGAGGCGCAGAAAGCCGCGCTCGACTCGATCCCGATCGCGCTGGTGGCGCGCTTGATCGAGACCCTGCGCGCCGCGTTGAAAGAGGACCGCCAGGTTTTCGTCGCGGGCAATGGGGGCAGCGCCGCCAACGCGTCGCACTTCGCCACCGACCTCGGCAAGGGATCGTCGGACAAGGCGGGCGCGCGGTTTCGGGTGTTGTCGTTGAACGACAACGTGAGCTGGATCACGGCGCTGGGCAACGATTACAGCTACGAGGAGGTGTATGTGCGGCAGCTGATGAACTACGGCCGGGGGGGGGACCTGCTGCTGACGCTCAGCGTGAGCGGGAGTTCGCCGAACCTAGTGCGCGCGGTGGAATGGGCCAACGCGCACGGGCTGCACACGATCGCGCTGGTGGGCGGCAAGCGCGGCAGGGTGGCCGAACTGGCCCGCGAGGTCCTCGTCATCAACGCCACCCACTACGGCCGCGTCGAGGACGCCCAGATGGGAATCTGCCACATGCTCTGCTACGCGTTCATGGAGAATCCCGCCCTGGGCGAAATCCACTAGGACGCGCCCGGCGCGTCGCAGGATTCCCGCCCCGCGGAGAATTCCGATGCGGCAACGTTCCGCTTTGTGTTCATGAGCCACGCGATCACCGAGATTGTCATCATCGGGCTGCTGCTGGTGGCCAACGGCGTCTTCGCCATGACCGAGATGGCCGTGATCGCCTCCCGGAAGGCGCGGCTACGGCGGCTGGCGAAGGCCGGAGACACGCGGGCGCGGATGGCGCTGGAGCTGGTGGAATCGCCGAACCGTTTTTTGTCGACGGTGCAGATTGGGATCACGCTGGTGGGGGTGATGGCGGGGGCCTTCGGGGGGGCGACCGTTGCCGATCAGCTCCGCCAGTGGCTGACCCAGTTTCCGGTGGTGGCGCCTTACGCGCACGGGCTGGGCATTGCCGTGGTGGTGCTGGGAATCACCTATGGCTCGCTGGTGATCGGCGAGCTGGTGCCCAAGCGGCTCGCGCTGGGCAATCCCGAAGGCATCGCGCGCGCCATGGCGGGCATCATGAACCGGCTGTCCAGGCTGGCCAGCCCGGCGGTCAAATTACTCAGCGTTTCCACGGACTGGGTGCTGCGGGGGCTGGGCGTGAATCCCGCATCCCGCCCGCTGGTATCGGAGGAGGAACTCAAGGTGCTGCTCCAGGAGGGGCTGGAATCGGGCGTGTTCCTGAAGACCGAATCCGAGATGGTGGAGAGCGTCCTGGCGCTGGACCGCCTGCCGGTGCGGGAGATCATGACGCCGAGGCCGAAAATCATCTGGATCAACCGCGACGATTCGCACGACGCGATCTGGCACAAGATCGTGGTGAGCGGCCATTCGCATTACCCGGTCTACACGGGGCACCGGGACAACGTGATCGGGCTGGTGTCGGTGAAAGCTGTTTACGCCAACCTCGCCGCGGGCGTCGGGGTGCGCGTGGCCGACCTGATGACGCCACCGCTGATCGTGCCGGCGGTGCAGACGGTCACCCAGCTGCTCGAGACCTTCAAACATTCGCGCACCCACGTCGCGCTGGCCGCCGACGAGTTCGGCAGCATCGTGGGCCTCGTCACGCTCAACGACGTCATGGAGGCCATCGTGGGCGATTTCCCCACCCAACACGAACGCCTCCAGCCCGCCGCGAAACGTCGCGACGACGGCTCCTGGCTGATCGACGGGATGTTCGAGATCGACAAGCTCGAAGCCGCCCTGCCCGGGTTCCGTTCGCCCGACCCCGGCAACCAGGAGTATCAGACAATCGCGGGTTTTGTCGTGAAACAGCTGGGCCATGTGCCGAAGGAGGGTGAGACCTTCGAGGCGCAAGGCTACGTGTTCGAGGTTCTCGACATGGACCGCTACCGCGTCGACAAGGTGTTCGTGATGCCCGCACGCCCCGGCGGCCGCGGGTCGGCGTCGTGAGACGCAACGCAGCCGCGCCCGGGGAGGGGGTTGCGGGCGGTGGGGCTGCGGGGCCGAGGGCGGGTCGGGGGCTGGGGCTTACCGGCCCATGAGGTGTTCGAGCACGAGCTGATCGAGCGCCTGGTAATCGCGGTTGGCAACGAGCTGGCGGGCCTTGGCCTTGTCGAACGCGCGCGCCTTTTCGACGAGGCGCAGGAAGGTGCGCCGGCTGTTGACGAGGTGGGCCATCCAATGCTCGACCCTGGTGGTGCGGAAGGGATGGACGTCGAGCGCGACGTATTCGCCTTGTTTGCCGTAGCCGTTGCGCTCGAGGGCGCAGACCTGGTTGAAGGCGACCCGGAGGTTGTTGCTGCCGAAGGGCTTGTCCTGGTCGAATTTCAGGCCGTTCTGGTCGTTGAGGTGGATCGACCACAGCTTCCCAAACGCACACGCGAAATCGATTTCGTCGGCAGGATCCAGCCCCGCCAGGATGGCGTGTGCGGATTCGATGAGGCACCCGACGCGCCGGGGTTGGGAGGTCAACTGGGCGAGCGCCAGCGCGTGGCCGATGGTGGGGACGTAGGCGTGATCCATCGGCTCGTTGGGTTTGGGTTCGATGGCGAAGCGGACCGTCTTGTCGTAGGCAAGCATTCGGTCGAGGGCCTCGACGAGGAGTTCGGTGCTGCGGCGTCCGCTCTTGGCTTCGCGGAGGTAGGTGCCTTCCCGGGCCAGCCAGAGCACAATGAGATCGGTGCCGAGGTGGCGGGCGATGTCGATGCACTTGAAGCTGCGCTCGATTGCATACTTGCGGCACTTCGGATCGTTGCTCGTGTAGGCGCCGTCAATCGTCATCGGGCTGAACCACAGGCGCGGCGCGACGATCTCGGGCCAGATGCCCGCGTCGTCAAGCCGCCGTTTGAGGGCCTTGGCCTCCTTCCGAATCTGCGGCTCGGTCTTGGTGTCCAGCTCCGGCACGGCGTCGTCGTCGTGAAACATCATCGCGTCGAAGCCATGCTTTTTGAGCTGCTCCAGCTTCCAGTCGAAGGCCTGCGGCGGGCGCACCGGGGGCCCGTATGGATCCTGACCCTCGCTGAGGTTCCAGGGGCCGAAACAGAATTTGTAGTGGTGTTTGAGTGCCATAACGTTGCTGTGTTCCGCACGGCACGCTACGCACTGCCCCCCGCGTTGAAAAGCCAAATCTTGGGCGCCCCGCTACGGCGCGCGGCATCGGAAGAACGCCATGGGCCAGGGCGGGTCGGCAACCACGAACTGGGCGTCGCCGTTGGCGTCCGTGGTGACGGTGCCGACGGTCTCCCAGGGAATGGGGTCGTTCAGGTGGCGGGTCATGCGGACTTCGTAGTCGCGCGACGGATCGCCCTTGAACCGCAACAGGTATTGGCCGTCGACCGTGTTGAGGATTTCCAGCTGACCCGGCTCCAGCACGCGGGGACTGGCCACGGAGACATCGACCTGGGTGGTGTCGAATCCGCCGCGGCCGTCGGCGACGGTGTAGAAGAAAAAGTCCGGCCCGGCGTAGAGCCGTGGGGGCGTGTAGGTGAGGTCGGTGCCGTTGAGGACCACCGTGCCGCCCTGGTCGCTGGGGCTGCTGACCGCCAGAACCCGCAGGAGATCGCCGTCGGCATCGGTGTCGTTGGCAAGCAGGGCGGCGCCGGGAATGACCAGCGCCGCGTCGGTCGTCGCGCTGAAAGCATCGGCTGCCGCGACCGGCGGGCGGTTGACCGTCAGGCGCGCGAGCTGGCTGGTGGAGGCGCCGGCGGTGTTCAGCGCGACGGCATAATAATCGCCGGCCTGGGCCAGCGTGACGCTGTCCAGCGCCAGCGTGGCCCCGGTCTCGCCGGCAAGAAGCGCGTCATTGAAGTACCATTGGAACGTCGGCGCCTCGCAGGAGGCGGCGCCCAGGGTGAACGTGGCCAGGGTGCCGACGTTGTTGGTGCGGCTGCGGGGCTGCTCGGTGATGGCCGGCGGCGCCGACGCGACATCGCGGAAGGTGATGGTCTGGTCGCACGTGGCCGCGTTGCCGCTCCCGTCGGTTGCGCGATACGTGCGCGTAACCACACGCGGCAGGGTGCCGGACTCGACATCGCCCCCATGCGTCACCACTGGCGGAACAACGCAGTTGTCGGCCGCGACGACGCTTTCGGGATCGGCGGGTGGCAGTGCCACGTCGCAATTTACCGTCAGGTTGGCAGGGCAGACCAGGGTCGGAGGGGTGGTGTCGCTGACTGTGACCTCCTGGCTGCAGGTCGCCGTCAGGCCGCACGAATCGGTCGCCACCCAGGTGCACGCTGCCACCAGCGTGCCGGCGGGTGAGGCGTTGGTCACGATGTCCAGCACGCCGACCAGCACCTCGGGCCCGCACGCGTCGCTGGCCGCCGGCGCGTCGAACGCCCACGGCTGACCGCACTCGACGGTCTTGTCCAGGGCGCAGACCAGCGCGGGGGGTGTGGTGTCCACCACCGTGACGGTCTGGCTGCAGGTGGCGGTGTGGTTGCAGGGATCGGTGACCTCCCACGTGCGGGTGGCTTCGAGGGTGGCGCCGCAGGCGGCGTTGGTGACCGTGTTGGCCACCCTCAGCAGCAGCGGTTCCTCGGACGCCAGCGCCAGCGCGGCGAAATCCACCGCCGCCGCCGCATTGGTCTTCAGCAGCCAGCCGCCGCCGGCGCGCTCCCAGTAATCGGGATAACTCCCCCCCACCACCGGCGGCGAATAGATATCCAGCCCGGCCGCGTCGCCGACCTCCAGCCCGCTGAATTGCACCGTCCACGTGAACGCGTCCGGCACCGGCCCGGTTAGCGGCACCGCCGCCTCGAACACGAAATCCTCAATGATCAGCGTCGCGCGCGGCGTGGCGCCGAGGCCGAAGGCGCCGCTGTCGTAGAGCACCGTGCCCGGGGTCGGGTACCCGTTGAACGGGGGGCCGTCGTTGGCATAGAACCGGACGCGGGCCTGGACGGCGCCGGCGAATTCGGGCTGGGTGGTGTTGACGCCCCAATATTCGAACACGAACTGGGTGAGATGCCGCGCGGCGCCCTCGAGGACGATTTCGTCGCCGACTTCCGTCGTGCCGGGATTGAAGCAGTAGCTCAGATCGTTGGTCGCGTTGTCGTAGATCAGGGAATTGAACACGCACGCGTCGCCCGCCACCGGCACATCAAAGGCCCACGGCTGGCCGCACTCGACGGTTTTGTCCGGGGCGCAGGCGAGGGTTGGCGGCGTGGTGTCGACGACCGTGACGGTCTGGCTGCAGGTGGCGGTGCGGCCGCAGGGATCGGTGGCCTCCCATGTGCGAATGGCCTCAAAGGTCGCGCCGCAGGCGGCGTTGGTGACCGTGTTGAGAACCGTGAGAAGCAGCGGTTCCTCGGACGCCAGCGCCAGCGCCGCAAAATTCACCGTCACCGCCGCGTTGGTCTTCAGCATCCAGTCCTCGCCCGCGCGCTCCCAGTAGTCCGGATAGCTCGTCCCCACCACCGGCGGCGAGAAAAGATCCAGCCCCGCCGCGTCGCCGGCCTCCAGCCCGCCAAATTGCACCGTCCACGTGAACGTGTCCGGCACCGGCCCGGTCAGCGGCACCGCCGCCTCCAACACGAAATCCTCAATGATCAGCGTCGCGCGCGCCGTGGCGCTGACCGCAAAGGCGCCGCTGTCGTAGAGCAGCGTGCCCGGGGTCGGATACCCGTTGAACGGGGGGCCGTCGTTGGCATAGAACCGGACGCGGGCCTGGACGGCGCCGGCGAATTCCGGCTGGGTGTTGTTGACGCCCCAGTATTCGAAGACGAACTGGGTGAGGTGCCGCGCGGTGCCCTCGAGGACGATTTCGTCGCCGACCTCCGTCGGGCCCGGTTCGAAGCGGTTGTTCAGGTCGTTGGTCGCGTTGTTGTAAATCATGGAATTGAACACGCACGCGTCGCTCGCCACCGGCACATCGAATGCCCATGGCTGGCCGCACTCGACGGTCTTGGCCGGGGCGCACGTCAGCACGGGGGGTGTGGTGTCGCTGACAGTCACCGTTTGAGTGCAAGGGTCGGAGACGTTGCCGGCACGGTCCTCGGCCTGCCAGGTGCGCTGGGCCACCAGGCTGTCCCCGCACCCGGCGTTGGTCACGGTGTTGAGAATGGTCACGACGACGTTCTCATCGCCACTGTTGTCGGTGGCCGTCGGCGCATCGAACGACCAAGCCTCACCGCATTCCACCGTCCGGTCGGCCGCGCACTCCAGCACGGGCGGCACCTTGTCCTGCCCATGTCCGGAGCCCAGGGCAGCCGCGTGGGCGCTCTCGGGCAGGCTGCCCTCGTCCGTCGTCGCCCCATCTGCCCTGTCCTGGCCCCAGGCAAGGGCCGCCGCGCTCAGCCACGCCACAACCCAGCAAATACTCCATGTTTGATTCGTCGGTTTCATAGTCTATCCTGTTTGATTTTACGCCGGGAACGCCGAGCCGCGCTCGCCAGCACACCAGGCCCCCTTTGATGACCCGCCGCGCCGCCCGGCGGAACCGGACGCACGCCATGGTCCGCCCTGGCCCCCTGCGGCCACGGCTTTCTGATTCTGACTTGGGCACGCTCATAGCAGATCACACCCCGAAAGACAACAACGAATTTCCGCACGAAGAAGGGCAAGCAGCGCGGCTGCGCCGCCCGGGTCGCGAATCGGTCCCGCCCCACTGCAGGAGCGCGCGCCGGGCCCGACAGACCCGGAGACGCGCCGCAAAGCGGGAAGCTGTTTTTCCTTGTGTTCGACTTCGCCCGAAACCAATCATGACCCCGCGTGAAGACTACGGACACTTGGCTGTGCGGGAACGCTTTGCAGCGTGAGATTCCAGGCTGGCACCGCCCGATCCCCGCGGCAGCAGGCCGGCTGCACGCCGCCCTCGCAACACGCGCCGGGGCGGGCCCACAGACGCCACCCTCCGCGCCGGCCGGGCGCGGAGACGGGGCGGGGCTGGGGTGGGGGTTGGCGGTGCTGCTGGCGCTGGCCGGTGCGGTTCCCCTGGCGGGGGCGGCCAGCCAGCCGCCCACAATCCTGGCGCCGCCCCGCGGGGGCACCGTGAATGCCGAAGACGACTTTGGGCTCGACGTGCTGGCGGGGGGCACGCCGCCGTTCGGATACCAGTGGTCGTTCATCAGCGCGGCGGGGGTGGCGACTCCGCTGGGGACCGACCTGGTTCAGACGCTGACGAACCTCCTGGGCGCCCATTCCGGCACTTACCGGGTGGTGGTCACCAACGCGGCCGGCACAAACCGCGCGGAAACGAAGATCACGGTCACGGACCCGGCGATTGCCGCGCACCCGGCGGGAGGGGTTTGGGATGCGGGGAGCACCCGGCTTGGGGTGGCGGTGAGGGGCACGCCGCCGTTCACCTACCAGTGGTATCGGAACGGCGTGAAGTTCCAGGAGCCCGTGACCACGAGCGCCAAATTCCACGAGCTTGCCGTGACCAACGCCCCCGAGAGCGCCACCTACCACGTTGCCGTGAGCAACGCCTTCGGGACGCGGACGAGCAGCCAGGCTTCCATCACGGTCCACGAGCTGGCCATTCTCAAACAGCCGGCAGGCCAGACGGCCGAAGCCGGGGCGGACGTGGTGTTCGCCGTTGAGGCGTATGGGTGGCAACCGTTGACCTACCAGTGGCACCTCGAAGATCCGAGCGGCGTCCCCCACCCCATCCCCGGCGCCACCAGCCACGTGCTCACGCTGGCCTCCGTCACCAGCGCGGACCGCGGCAACTACCGGGTGGCGGTCCGCAACGGCGCCGGCGCGGAGGTGATGAGCGCGCCGGCAACGCTCAAGGTCAACCACGACCCGCGCATTCTCCGGCAGCCCGCGGGGGGCGGTTTCCGGTGGAACGACACGCATGCGCTCGAGGTGGCGGTGGCGGGCGTTCGGCCGTTCACCTACCGTTGGTATTTCAACAGGACCCAGATCCAGGCCACCCACACCTCCGAATCCAGCAACCGCATCGATCTGTCCCCGCTCGCAGGTCCCGACTCCGGAACCTACGACGTCACGGTCTCCAACGCGGCCGGCACGGTGAAAAGCCTCGCGGTGACCCTCACCGTGCTGGACCCGGTCATCACAACCGTGCCCGAGAACGCCACGGTGGGCACGGGGGACAGCCACACCTTTTCCGTCGTGGCGGCCGGCACGGAACCGCTGAGCTACCAGTGGTTCCGCGACGGACGCGCCCTGGCCGGCCAGACCAACCGGGACCTGAGCCTCGCCGACGTGACCCCGGCCCACAGCGGCAGTTATTCCGTGGCCGTGATCAATGCCTTGGGCAGCGCATCCAACGCCCAGGCCGTGCTGACCGTGCATGACCTGGCCATCCTCAGGCAGCCGCAGAGCGTCTGGCAGGAATCCGGAGGAAGCGCCGAGTTCGCCGTCGAGGCGGTTGGTTCGCAGCCGATCACTTACCAGTGGCATTTCCGCAACGCGCTCGGGGACACCCCGCTGGCGGGGCAGACCGGCCCCACGCTGCGGCTGGACAACGTCGCGAGCGCAAACATGGGCGCCTACACGGTCCGGGTGACCAGCGGGTTCAACAGCCTCACCAGCAGTCCCGCAGCCCTGATCGTGGCCGATCCCGTGATTCGCGCGCAACCGCGCAGTGCCGAGGTTGTTTCGGGAACCAACGTCGTGTTCAGCGTGCTCGCGGGCGGCACGCCGCCGCTCGCCTACCAGTGGCACTTCACGGGCGCCGACGCCGTCCGGCGTCCGATTGGGGACGCCACGGCCGACACGCTCGAACTGACCAACGTGACCAGCGCCCACAACGGGGGCTACTCCGTCCAGGTAAGCAACCCGGCAGGCACCATCATGAGCGCCACCGCCCAACTGACCGCGCGCGACCTCGTCATCCTCACCCACCCGCAGAGCACCGACGCGGCGGCCGGCGAGACCGTGACGTTCAGGGTGGTCGTGGACGGCACGCCGCCATTCACCTATCAGTGGCGTGTCAACGGCCGCAGCCTCGGCCCCCCGGAAACCACCACCCAGTCCGTCCATGGCCTGACGCTGCCCGCCGTGACGCAGACCAACCGCGGCACGTACGACGTCCAGGTGTCCCATGCCACCGCCACAAACCGAAGCGATGCCGCCGTGCTGACGGTGGGCGACCCGGTGATTCGCCGGCAGCCGCGCGGGGGGGTGTGCGCGGAGAACGAGCGCTTCCCGTTCGAGGTGACGGCGGCCGGCACTGAACCCATCGTCTACCAGTGGTATTACAACGGCTCGGCCCTGGCCGGCGAAGTCCGGCCCACGCTGCTCGCGTCCGCCGCCGGCACCTACGCGGTCCGCGTGCGCAACGCGGCGGGCACGCTGACCAGCAGCAACGCCACGCTCATGGTCACCACCAACACCCCGCGCCTGCTCCACACCGGCAACGCGCGCGTGGACCAAAACTCGATGATCATTCCGCTGCTGCTCGAGGGCAACGGCACCGAAAACACCGTGGCGTTCTCCATGGCCTATGACACCGCCGTGCTCGACACCCCGGACTTCATCGGCGCCGACCCCCGGTTCATCACCGAAGTCCGCCTCAGCGACCCCGGCCGCGTGGGGGTGACGGTGCAGATGCCCCCCCAGCAGGTGTTCGAGAGGCCCCTGCCGCCGGCCCGCCAGCTGCTGGGCTGGCTCACCCTGGAGACGGTGACAGGCGATCCGTTCCGCGGCGGGCTGGCGTTCACCAACGACCCGGTCGCCATCGCCGCGACCAGCGACTGCGGAGACATGCTGTCCCTCCATACCCGGGTGTACCCAAGCCTCGTGCCCACCGCCTGCGGTCTCTGCACGGATCCCCAGTCCGGCCTCGCGCTCGACCAGTTCCAACTCCGCAATCCCGGAACCGAAACGCTCACCCATTTCCTCGTCGGCGTCTCGAGCCCGGCCGGCGTGGACCCGACCAACCGGGCCGTCCTCTGGTACGCCCAGCAGACGGGCATCGCCGACACCGACAGCGACGGCGTGGGCGACACCGACGCCGCCTATGTCCAGATCGATGGGCTGGGGCCCGGCGCCGGCACGCTCGTCACGTTCGAGTTCTACATCCCCCACCCGCTCGAGGCCCCCCAGCCGGATTACTTCTTCGTCCTCGACACCTCGCTGGACTGGACCCCCCCCTCGACCGGCACCCCGGTCGCCATCAGCGAAGTGCACCTCCCGCCGCGCTACGGGCGATTTGCCTTCGATTTTCTCACCCAGACCGGGTTCAACTACTGCGTGCGTTACGCCGACCAACTCGAAGACCTGCTCAACCCGGCAGCCGTCAAAACCGCCAAACCCGCCCTGCCGGGCACCGGCGGCTGGGTCCGCTGGGTCGATTACGGACTGCCCAAAACCGAGCCGCCGCCGGCGGCGCCCGGCATGCGGTTCTACCAGGTCATCCAGATTCCCTGAGCCCGCCCCCGTCGAGCGCATTCACCATGAAAAGTTCCCCCTCGCCCACCCGCCGCCGCCGAATCCTCCGGGGCTGCGCCGGCATCCTCCTGGCCCTGGCCCCGTGCGCCATCGCCGCCCCCGCCACTTTCGAAGACGCCCCCACCGAAGGCTACGGCTGGTTCGTCCGGGCCGGCGGACGCGCCCTGTTCGGCGTGAAATCCAGCGTCCGGCGCCTGCCCGCCAGCGCCCCCTCGCGCGGCATGTTCGACAACGGTTATGTCCTGCCCGACATCCGCGGCACGGGAACGGGTCGCACGTGGAACTGGGGATACACCGACGCGGCGCAGGTGGCCGGCAACCAGCTCAACCTCCAGCGCTTCACCGACCTCCCCATGGCCGGCCTCTACGACAACCGCGGCGAAGACGCAATCTTCGGCGGCGAGATCTTCACCGGTGCCGAACTGGCGCGGTTCTTCATCGGACGCCGCGAGGCGCGTCTCGGATTCGAGATCGGCTACGCCTACCATGCCTTCAGCGCCGATGAGCACTCAACGGCCCAGGCCCACTCCACCCTCGACCTCGCCGCCTACAACCTCGGCACCACCTTCGCCCCGCCGGCGCCCTATGCCGGCTCCTATGCGGGACCGGGACCGGAAATCGACCTGGAGCCCTCCCTCTCCGGCACGCTGTCCAGCCCAAGCACCGCCACGTTCCGCGGAGAACTGGACAACACCCTGCACACGTTCAAGCTCGGCCTCTGGCTCGAATATCCCCTCGCCCGCCAACTCCGGGCCGGCCTGAGCGTTGGCTACGCTTCCATGTTCGTCGACAGCCAGCTCGCCTTCACCGAAAACATCACCTTCGCCAACCCCGGCATCCTGCCGCTCCAGACCGGGCCCCGAACCATCGGGGACCGGAAATGGAAGGCGGGCGCCTACGCGCAGGCGCGGTTCAGCTATGATCTGAAGTCATGGCTGGGCGTCTACGCGGCCGGCGACTTCGAAACGCACAACTCCCACCGCTACCGCGATGCCGGCCGCGAAGTCACCCTCGACTTGGACACGCTCTTCGCCGCCAGCGTCGGCGCCGTCATCCGCTTCTAGAGTTCTTGACCCGTAAAAGACGTTGCTCGCAGATCAAGTTTGTGCGCTGCAACGCGCAAGGTGCGGGGCGGTCGTCAAGAACTCTTTGCCCCCGCTGCGGGGCGGCCTTCCCGCCCCCGAAGCATGGCCCTCGCCGCGCCAGGGCGGCCCAGGCTGCCACATCGTGCACCCCCCGGCCCCCCAGCCCCCCCTGCCCTCCCGCGCCGCAGCATCCCGCCGCGCGGGGCCGGCCGCCCCGCAACCGGTTTCAGGAATCCGGCATTCTCGCGAGCAGATGCACCACGGCGTCGGCGATTTGGGGGGCGGAAATGCGTTGCATGCAGCGCAAGTCGACGGGGCACTCGGAGCGGAAGCAGGGTGCGCAGCAAACGTGCGCCGACACCAACACGTGGCCCGGGCTGCCCGGCAGGCCGGGGCCGGTCAGTTCGGGCGAGGTGCTGCCGAAGGGGACGACCACCGGCGTGCCGACCGCCGCGGCCACGTGCATGGGGCCGGAGTCGTTGGTCAGGACCACGCGACACGCCGCGAGGAGGGCGCAGAGTTCGCGCAGCGAGGTCCGGCCGGCCAGGTTGGCAACGGGCTGCACTCCGGCCTCGTGAAGCTGCCGGGCGATGTGCGTGGCGGTGGCCACGTCCCGCTCGCCCCCCACCAGGAGCCAGCCGCACCGCGTGCGACGGTGCACCGCGATCGCGGCGGCGGCGAACCGGTCTGCCGGCCAGCGCTTGGCCGGGCCGTATTGGGCTCCGGCGTTCAGTCCGAGCCAGAAGGGCGGCATGCCGCCGGCCGCCGCGAGCGCTTCGAGCGCCGAGGTTCGTTCCGCGTCGGTGAGCGCGAGCTGCGGCACGAGGGGTTCCGCGCTGGCGCCAAGTGCTCCTGCCAGATGCAGGTATTGGTGCATGTGATGCGCCGTGGCCGGCATCAGCGCCGACTCCACAGAGACCATCCGCACCCGGCGCCGCACTTCCGCAGCGGTCCGCTTCCGCATGATCCTCTCGCCCGGGCGCGGCGGGACCGGATGGGTGAGCAGCCAGGTGCGCCAGGGGCGGGCGTAGCCGACGCGCCGGGGAACACCGGCGAGGAACACTTCCAGCGCGGCGCGGGGCGAGTTGGGCAGGACCAGCGCCAGGTCGAACGCGCCGCGCCGGATCATGCGGGCGACGCGCCACACGCCGGCGCGCGGCGGAATGCCCAGGACGGCGTCCACCGCGCCGTGGTGCCGCCAGAGGGTTTCCAGGTTGCCTGGGGCGACCAGGACGACATGGGCCTTGGGAAACGCCTCGCGCAGGCGCAGGAGGGCCGGGATGGTCATGACCGCGTCGCCGAGCCAGTTGACGCTCCGCACCACGAGGCGGGGCGCCGGGCTGGCCGCCAGCGAGCCCATGACGCTTGAGTCAGACATGGCGGGTGGCGGCGGGGCAGTCACGGGACGCGCGCTTCCCGGGCTTCCGCCCCTGCCGCGGGTTGGCGGGCGCCGCGGTATTTGCCCGGCTTCCAGCGCCGGTGGACCCAGAACCAGTTGGCGGGGTCGCGGCGGACGGCGGCTTCGAACGCGCGGTTCATGTCCAGGGCGATGGCTTCGGCGCGGCGGGGGCGTCCGTGTTCCCGGGTGGGGATGGCGTCGCCGACTTCGATGCGCCAGCGGCCCGGGCCGGTGCGGTAGACGATGGCGGTGTGGAGCGGCAGGGCGTAGCGCAGGGCGAAGAGGGCGGGGGCGGCGCTGGTGGAGCAGTCGCGCCCGAGAAACGGCAGGCGCAGACCCCGGTCGCCGGCATGCTGGTCGGCCAGGAAGCCGAGCATCAGCCGTTCTTTCTGGAGGGCCGCCCGCAGGGCGGCCGCCTCGGTGCGGCGCTCGAAGTAAAGGCAGCCGGATTGCCGGCGGATGTCCTGGAGCAGGCGATTGAGCGCCGGCTGACGCAGGGCCCGGTAGGTGGTGGCAAATTGGTAACCCGTCACAAAATGACGCCCGTGCGCATACAATTCGAAGTTCCCAAAATGCCCAATCGCCACCACGCAGGACCCCCCCGCGCCGTCGCCGCGCAGCTTCTCCACGCCGCGCACCTCCAGAACCTCCCGCACCTCGGCCGCGCTCATCCCGGACGTCCGCACCCCGCACGCGAAGTTCTCGCCGATTCGACGGAAGTTCTCCCGAGCCAGCGCGGCGATTTCCGGGGGCGACCGTTCGGCCCCGAGCCAGCGCGTGAGATTCTCGAGCGCGACGCGGCGGTGGCGGGCGTCGAGCCGGTAGGCCAAGCCGCCGGCGGCGCGCCCGAGGCGCGCGACGACGCCGAGCGGCAGGCGTTGCACGAGGCCAAGCACGCCGCGCGCGATCCCGCAGAGCAGACGTTCCATGGTGTGGCGGCAACCGGCGAGGCGCGGGCCGTCGGGCAAGCCCTTGTGGGCACGGCAGCGCGCGGCGCCGGGCGTGCCCGCCCGCATCCGACCATCGGTTGCGGCGGCAGTGTGACAGGCCGGGCCGCGCCCGGCAAGGAAGGGAAATGGGTTTCAGGGGGCGCGGCACGCGGCGTTGGGGCGGGGAGTTGCGGCGGACCGGGGTGCGGGGCGGTTCAGTAGCGGAAGCAGATGTGGCGCACGCAGTCCTGGAAGTCTTTGGCGCCGCTGATGATTTTGATTTCGACGCGCATGAAGTAGATGGGGAGGTCGCGCCGGTCGATTTTTGGGAAGCGGACGGCGTCTTTTTGGGTGGTGAGGATGGCGACGGCCTGGCGTTTTTTGCTGCGGTTGACGGCGTTGATGACTTCCTGCTGGGTGAACCGGTGGTGGTCGGCGAAGCGTTTGGAGTAAACCAGCTCGGCGCCCAGGGCGATCAGGCTGCGCTCGAAGCTCTCGGGCTGGGCGATGCCGCTGAACGAGGCGATCTTCAGCCCCTGAATCAGGTTCAGCTTGTGGCGTTCCCCGGTGAAGACGTCCTCGAAATAGAGCGGATCATGCACGCACTCGATGATGCCGGCGCGGCTGTTGTAGCGCGCGATGCGGCGGCGCAACACCGCGGAGTTGCCGTCGCTTTTGGTGATGAAAATGGTGCTCGCCCGCCCCATGTGGGAGGGGGGCTCGCGCAGGATTCCGCGCGGCAGGAGCCGCTCGTTGCCGAAGGGCTCCTGGCCGTCGATCAACAAAATGTCGCGCCGCCGCCCCGCCAGCCGCCAGTATTGGAACCCGTCGTCGAGCAGCAACGTGTCGCAGCCGAACTTCTCGATCGCATAGCGCCCGGCCTTCACGCGGTCCTTGTCGACCAGCACGATGACATCTTTCAGGTTCGACGCCAGCATGTAGGGCTCGTCGCCGGCCGTCTCGGAGTCGAGCAGCAGCGACTTGCCGTCCGACACCACCCGCGGCGGCGTCCGATCCTCGCGGAGCAGGATTTTGTTCCAGAGACGGCGATGCAAGGGCGCCGGCTTGGACCGGTAGCCGCGCGACAGAATGGCGACCTCGCGGCCCTCGTTTTTGAGTTCGCGGGCGAACTTTTCCACCACGGGCGTTTTGCCGGTGCCGCCGACGGTGAGGTTGCCGATGGCAATGACCTGCACGCCCAGCGTGTAATCGCGAATGATCCGCCAGTCGTAAAGCCGCCGGCGGATCTCGACGGCCACTTGAAAGCCTCTCGAGAGCGCCAACAACGCAAAACGCGACACCGCCGCCAGCTTGCCCCGCCGCTCGCCCTGGATCACTTCCAGGACAAACGTTTCCACCGTCTCAGTCCATGCTCGAATCGTCTCGCGCATCGGTCGCCCCCGAATTCTGCCAATCCCGTCCCCTTCCGGCAAGGCAAGGAATGGCTCACCAGGATTTACATTTTCGGGAACACGTTGTAGTGGCCAGACCCGTGCCCGCGCCGGATACTCCGTCGCGAAGTGCAACCATCAATGACATGGCTTATGAATGACACGAACCCACCCGCCCCGCCGGCCGATCCCATCCCGGGTCCGGCTGAGCCCGCCCCGAACACTCAACCCCAGCCCGGCACACCGCCGCCAACCCCAGCCGCTTCCCCCGCGGTCCCGCCCATCATCCGCGCGTTCCGGCAGGGTGCCGACGACGCCCGGCGGGCGGCGCAGGAAGCGGCGCCCAAGCTGAAGTCGGCCGCCGCCCGAGCGGCGTACGAGGTGGCGTACGGGATTTCCTTCGCGGGGGTGTTTCACTACACCCTGCTGAAGGAACTCTGCCCGGTGCCGATGAAGGAAGGCCTGCGGCACGGCGCGCGAGCCGCCGCCTCCACCGCCGAACAGTGCGCCGCCCGTCTCTGGCACTGGTGGGAATCCCCCTCGACACCCATGCCCGCGCCGGCGCCGGTGCCGGCGCCGCCCGTCACGGGGCCGGCCTGACGATGGTAGGGACGCGTTCCAGCGCGTCCCATTTTATCCTCAGGGCAATCGCGGATTCGAGACCATCCGAAGGAAACCTCCGACGCCTCCGGGCCGCCCGCGATCACGCTCCTGGGCTGGCGATGCCTGCAGGAAAAGTCAGGGACGCGGTGGAACGCGTCCCTACCAGGATCGCTGACCTGCGGCCCAAGGCGGCGGCCTCGCGATCAGGCCTTGGGGGTCGGCGCGGCGCAGTTCACACCTCCCAGCCGACCCGGTAGCTGCGGCGCACAAGCCGGTTGATTTCGGGCAGGTTGGTGCACTGCATCTTCTCGACATCCCACTCGACCTTCTTGCCCACACCCGCCGCTTGCGCCAGATGCCCTGCCAGCGCAAACGCCGTCAGCGGTCCCGCCGAATCCGGGAAGTTCGAGCATGGGGTGCCGCCGTTCTTGATGGCGTGGAACAGGTCTTCGATGGGGCCACCGTGTGCGCGCGGCAGCGTCCGCCACGGCGAAGGGACCTCGTTTTTGCGTTCCTTGGGGAGGAACTCGCCGGAGCCGGAGGTGCCCGTGGTGCGGTAAAGGCCCTTGTCGCCGACGAACAGGGTGCACTCGCCGAACTTGATGTCGTATTTCTTTTCCGTCTCCTTCATGAGTTCGGATTTGAGGTCGCCGTGGTCGTAGACGTGGACCTTGACGGGGCCGAGGTTGCCGCGCGCGGGCACGTCGTACCGAACGATGTTGTTCTGCGCCCACATTTCCTCGCTGCCGCCGTTGGTGTTGAGGCATTCGACGGTGAACGTTTTGGCGTCGGCAATCCTGAGCGCCCAGAACAAAATGTCCAGGTTGTGGCAGGCCATGTCGCCGATGGTCCCGGTGCCGAAATGCCGCCAGGACCGCCAGCTGAACGTGTGCAGGCCGTCGTGGTATTCGCGGAACGGCGCCGGGCCGAGCCATTCGTCCCAGTGAAGGTGCGCCGGGACGGGTTTGCTGGCGGGCCGACCGCCGGTGCCGCCGAAGTTGCGTCCGAGGATTGAGTGGGTTTCGGTGACGTTGCCGATGGCGCCGGCCCAGAGGTATTCGCAGGCGCGGCGGATGGTTTCGCTGCAATGGCCCTGGTTGCCCATCTGGGTGGGCACGTTCTTTTCGCGGGCGGCCGTGGCCAGCGCGCGGCACTCGTGGATGTTATGCGCGAGCGGTTTCTGGCAAAAGGCCGCCTTGCCCAGGTGGATCGCCCGGATCGCCGCAGGCGCATGATGATGATCCGGCGTCGCAATCAGCACCGCATCGATGTCTTTGTGGCATTCGTCCAGCATCCGCCGGTAATCCACATACACCTTCGGCGCCGGCTCGCCCTTCTTCTTCTCCCCAAATTTCTTCAGCGCGCCGGCCAGGATGTTGTCGTCGACGTCGCAAATCGCCACCAGCCGCTCCCGCATGCCCGCGTCGAAACTGTAGCCGCCCATGCCGCCGACGCCGATCACCGCAACACCCAGCTTCGTGTTGGGCGCGGCGGCCGACAACAACGCGGGCATGCTGAGAAACCGGGCGCCGACGGCGGCTCCGGCGACGGTGGCGGCATGTTGGAGGAAACGACGGCGGGTCAGGGATGGATGGGGGTTCATGGTGTTATGGGTGGAGTTCTTTGATCCGGGTGTTTTTGTATTCGACCCACATGGGAGGCCCGGCGTGGATCTGGAGCGCGAGAATGCCTTCCATGCAGCGATTCGAATAGGGTCGGGGCCGGCCGTTCGGGCCCACGGCAGGCTCGGTGTCGTTGTCGATCAACTCGATGACCTGGATTCCGTTGAGCCAATGCCGGACGTGGTTGCCTTCGCAGCGGATGACGTAATCGTTCCAGCCGGATCTGCGATACGTGCTCGCAATCGCCTGCCGGTCCCCAAGCTTGCCCACCACCCGCGGCTTGCCGTCCTCGCCGATCTCCACCTTGTCGCCCACATTCACCAGCCCGCCCCGGCCGGACTCGTGGTAGAGGAAACCGGCGGTGCCCGGGGCGTTTGCCACTTCCGCCTGGTAACCGGCGACGACCCATTTATTCCTGTCGGTGTCTTTGAAGGGTTTGTGGGTGGAGCGATATTGCACGCCGGCGTTGCCGGTCTCGATGCGGCACGAGAGACGCAACTCAAAATCCTTGAAGACAACCGGTTTGCCCTGATCGCCGACGTAGAGAAGAAAGGTGTTGCCGTAGGTGGGGTTTTCCAAGGTGGTTTCACCGCGGATGGCACCGTCCTTCACCGACCACAACCGCGGATCGCCCTCCCAACCCGCCAGGTCGCGGCCGTTGCACAGCGGCTTCATGCCGGGCGGCTCGGGGGGTGCGGTGGGTTCCAGGGTCTGGGCGGCGGCAGGCAACACCATGAGCACACTGGCCACTCCTGCGACAAGAACGCGTTTCATGGGATACGGTGTAGCAGCCGGCAGGCAGCCTGTTAAGCCATTTTTTTTGGCTCTCGAGCGGCGTGGGGGAATGCCTCTCCAGAAACTCGAGGGTTAAGTGGCTGATGATCAGAGCCATGGAATTTCGAGTGTTCAACACCGAACACCGAACACCGAACGCCGAATGTCGGAGATCGGAGATGGGAGATCGGAGATGGGGGGGCGAACGTCCAACGTCCAACGCTCAACGCTCAACGTTCAACGCT
>JAFGQR010000049.1 GCA_016935555.1 Verrucomicrobiota bacterium | reverse complement strand
GCGCGCAGACCCACGGCCCTCTCGATGAACACCCACGGTTTGTGGCTCCTGCGCACCTCGAACAGTCTGAGCCTGCGGCTCGCTAGCTGGAGAGGGCGCCTGCGGCGGGGGAGCTTTGGGTGAAGAGGAGTTTTTCCTCGTCGGCGGTGACGAAGACGGGTTCGCCCTCGTGGAGGCTGCCTTTGAGGATTTCCTCGGCGAGGGGGTCTTCGAGGTGGCGTTCGACAGCGCGGCGCATGGGGCGGGCGCCGTATTGGGGGTCATAGCCTTTGTCGACGAGGAATTCCTTGGCTTTCTTGTCGAGCTGGACCTGGTATTTGCGCCCCTGGATGCGCTCGAAAACCTTGGCGACCTCCAGCTCGAGGATTTTCACAAGGTCCTCCCTGTTCAGCGGGCGGAACACGATGATGTCGTCGAGGCGGTTCAGGAACTCGGGCCGGAAGAGGTGCTTGGCCTCGTCGAGGATTTTCTGCTTGATGGTCTCGTAGCCGACGTTTTCCGGTTCCGGCGTGAGCCGGAAGCTGGAGGCGCGATTGAGCGACTGGGCGCCGACGTTGGAGGTCATCAGGACGACGGTGTTGCGGAAGTTGACGACGCGCCCGACGTTGTCGGTGAGTTTGCCCTCCTCGAGGATCTGGAGGAGCATGTTCATGACGTCCGGGTGGGCCTTCTCGATCTCGTCGAAGAGCACCACGGAATAGGGTTTGCGGCGGACATGCTCGGTCAACTGGCCGCCTTCCTCGTAGCCGACGTAGCCGGGGGGCGAGCCGACCATGCGGGAGGCGTTGTGGCGTTCCATGTATTCGGACATGTCGAGCTGGATGAGGGCTTTGGAGTCGCCGAACATCTGTTCGGCAAGGCACTTGGCCAGCAGGGTTTTGCCGACGCCCGTGGGGCCGAGCAGGGCGAACGTGCCGATGGGGCGCCGGGGGTCCTTGAGGTCGGCGCGGGCGCGGCGCAGGGCCTTGCACAGGGCATGAACGGCTTCGTCCTGCCCGATGATGACCTTGGCCATTTCGGCTTCCATGGACAGGAGGCGTCTGGCCTCGTTGCTTTCCATGCGCTGCAGCGGGATGCCCGTCCATTTCGAGACGACGTGCAGGATGTCTTCCTCGTCGACCTTGACGCGTTTCTCCTCGCGGCTGGCCTTCCAGCGGCTCAGGACGGACTCGAGTTTTTCCTTGGCCTGTTTTTCCTGGTCGCGCATGGCGGCGGCGCCTTCGAAGTCCTGCTCCTTGATGGCTTTTTCCTTTTGGGCCTTGATGGATTCGATGCTGGCTTCGAGCTCCTTCATTTCGGGAGGGCGGGTCATGGCGCCAATGCGGGCGCGGGAGCCGGCTTCGTCCATGAGGTCGATGGCCTTGTCGGGGAGGAACCGGTCGGTGATATAGCGGTCCGAGAGTTTGACGGAGGCTTCGACGGCCTTGTCGGTGATCTCGGCTTTGTGGTGGTCCTCGTATTTGGAGCGCAGCCCCTTGAGGATGAGGATGGCCTCCTCAACCGACGGGGCTTCGACCTTGATGGGCTGGAAGCGGCGGTCGAGCGCGGCGTCCTTCTCGATGTATTTGCGGTATTCGTTGAGCGTGGTGGCCCCGATGCACTGCATCTCGCCCCGGCTGAGCGCGGGCTTGATGATGTTCGAGGCGTCCATGGTGCCCTCGGCGGAGCCGGCACCGACGATCGTGTGGAGTTCGTCGATGAACAGAATGACGTTTTTCGCGCGCCGGATTTCGTCCATGACGGCCTTGATGCGCTCCTCGAACTGGCCGCGGTATTTGGTGCCGGCCACCATGAGCGCGAGGTCGAGAGTCACCAGGCGCTTGTCCCGGAGCAGTTCGGGCACGTTGCCGCGGGCGATCTCCTGGGCAAGCCCCTCGACGATCGCGGTTTTGCCCACGCCGGCTTCGCCGAGCAGAACGGGATTGTTCTTCGTCCGGCGGCAGAGGATCTGCGTGACGCGCTCAATTTCGTCCCGGCGCCCGATGACGGGGTCCATTTCGCCTTTGCGGGCGTATTCGGTGAGGTCGCGCCCGAAGGCCTTGAGGGCGGGCGTTTTGACCTCGGCTTTGCGTTCGCCGGCGCTTTTCTCCACCGCGTCCCCGCCGGCGCCTTCCTCCTGGGCGGCGAAATTGGGATCCAGTTCCCTGAGAATTTCATGGCGGCTTTGTTCGATGTCGACATCCAGGTTCTTGAGCACGCGGGCGGCGACGCCGTCGCCCTCGCGCAGCAGGCCGAGGAGGATGTGCTCGGTGCCGACGTAGGTGTGGTTCAGGGCCTTGGCCTCCTTGTTGGCGAGGGCGAGCACCTTCTTGACGCGCGGCGTGTAGGGAATGTTGCCGATCATCTTCTGATCGGGACCGGTGCCCACTTGTTTTTCGACCTCCATGCGCACCGTCTCGAGGTCGAGCCCCATTTTCTGGAGGACATTGACCGCGACTCCCTGGCCGAGTTTGATCAGGCCAAGCAGCAGGTGCTCCGTGCCCACGAAATTATGGTTGAAGCGATCCGCTTCCTTGCGGGCCAGGGCCAATACCTGCTGGGCACGCGGTGTGAAATTGTTCATGGCTTCATCGCTCATAGCTGCCTTATTCTTACCAGATTTCAGCCCGGACGGCAAACATCTTTGATGCCCGCCCGGCGCCGCCGCGCGCCCCGAAGACGCCGGCCGGCGCCGCGGCGGCCGCCCCTAGGCCGCCTCCGGCTTGTCCGAAGCCGGGCCCTGTCCGCGAGGCGGCGGCGCGGGGCGGCGGATGTCGCGGAGGCGCTCGCGGAGCATGTCGGCTCGCAGGATGTCGCGCTCGTCGGCGCCCAGCTTTTCGGCGTAGGCGTGCTGGAGGTGTGCGGGCTGGGAAAGGATGAACAGTTCGTCGACGGCCCAGCGCGCGAGGTCGGTGAACAGGCCGAGGTCGACGCCGAGGCGCACCAGGGACAGGAGGTTCATGGATTCCTTGGACGAAATGCTGTGCGCATTGGCCAGGATGCCGTAGGCGCGTCCGATGTGGTTGTAGACCGACTTCGGTTTGGCTTCCAGCAGCCGTGCCCGGGCGTTTTCCTCGTGATCGATCAGCTGAAGGAGCACCTTGTTCAGGCGCTCGACGATGTTGGATTCCGTGTCGCCGAGGGTTTTCTGGTTGGAGACCTGGAAGACATTGCCGAGGGCTTCGGTGCCTTCGCCGTAAAGGCCGCGCACGGCGAGGCCGAGCTTGTTGACGGCCTGGATGATCTGGTTGATGTGTTCGGCCAGGACGAGGCCGGGCAGATGGAGCATGGCGCTGACCCGGATGCCGGTGCCGACGTTGGTGGGGCAGGCGGTGAGATAGCCGAGGGTGGGGCTGAAGGCGTAATCGAGCTTGCGCTCGAGGCGGCTGTCGACCTGGTCGATGACCGTCCAGGCCCGGCGCAGGTTCAGTCCGGGCTGGAGAGCCTGCATGCGCAGGTGATCCTCCTCGTTGATCATGACGCAAAGCGTTTCGTCGCGGCTCAGGACCAGCCCGCTGCCCGCTGTTTTCTGGGCGTGCTCCCGGCTGATGAGGTGCCGTTCGACCAGCAGGTTCTTGTCGAGAGGCGTCAACTTGTCCATCGTCTCCGAAAACGCCTCGGCCAGCTCGGGAAGGGATTCCACGGCGGGGCGGATTCCCTCGAGGGTCTTGATTCTCTCGGTTTTCTTGGCCCAGCCGGGAAACGGCTTGCCGCGCAGGTTGCGGGCGAGGCGGACGCGGCTGGACATGACGATGCGGTTGTGCGGCCCTTCGCGGCGGGCGGCATCGGCGGGGGGAGCCAGGAAATCGCCCAACTTCATGCTACGGCGCGGTCGCCTGCGTGAGTCGCGCCTTCGCCACCTTGATTTCGTCGCGATAATCCGCAGCTTTTTCGAAGTTTTCCTCGGCCACCGCCTTGTCGAGCTTTTTCTGGAGCTGCCGGATGCGGTCGGTCAGGTCGCGCGTTTGCTGGAGGCCGGCGGGGGCTTTGCCAATGTGCCTGGTGCCGGTGTGCATGCCCTTGAGCAGCGCCTCCAGGCCCTCCGCGAAGGTCGTGTAACACTCGGGACACCCCAGGCGCCCGGACTTCTTGAAGTCCGCCTGGGAAAATCCGCAGTGCGGGCATTTGAGGGTCGAGCCTGCGCCGGCGGCCTGCTCCATCTCTTGCGAGGCGCCCAAGCCGAGCAGCACATCGGCCAGCGAAAACACGGCGGGGTCGTTCACGCCTTTTTCCTTGGCGCAGTCCGCGCACAGATCCACCTTCTGCACCTTGTCGCCCACAATCTGGGTGAGGTGCACCGTCGCTTCTTTGGCCTTGCAGATGGAGCACAGCATAATCGACTTATTCTCTATATCGGATTCACTCTATGCCCCATACAGCCCGCATGTCAACCCGCCGCCCGGATTGCCCGCCGCCGGATCCCCCTGGAAATCCGCCTTTACAATCGGGCCAAGGGAGCTAGCCTTCCCC
The DNA here is from genome assembly GCA_016935555.1 of Verrucomicrobiota bacterium. GTDB lineage: Bacteria > Verrucomicrobiota > Verrucomicrobiia > Limisphaerales > JAFGQR01 > JAFGQR01. Next base: position 13,443 of record JAFGQR010000049.1, on the reverse strand, counting down.
CCGGCACCAACATTATGACTCGTCAGCTCACCATCCTGGTCCCCGTCGTCGCGGGATTGATCCTGGCCGGCTGCTCCGGCCCCGAACGCAAACTCGGACGCGGCATCAATAACGCCACCGAACTCGCCCGGCTGGGCGAGATGCGCCGCTCGATCGAACAAACGGCGCTTTGGGACGGCCCCACCTCGGCGTTCACCACCGGCCTCATCCGCGGCTTCAACCGGAGCATGGCCCGCACCGCCCTGGGCCTCTACGACATCGTCACCTTCCCCTTCCCGCCCTACCAGCCGCGCCTGACCCCCGAATACCGGGTTTACCCGGACCTTGCCTATAAGGACACCCGTTTCCCCTACGGCGGGCTTCGGCTGACCCCCAACCCCGCCTACCCGGACAGCTACGTTCCCAACCTGTTGTCCGACCAGATCTTCGCCACCGACACCTCGCTGGGTTTCAGCGGCGGCGACATCGCCCCCATGATCATCGGCAGCCGCTTCCGCATTTTCGACAACTGATCGGCAATCAGCCCGCCCCCGCCCCCGCCCGGGCGCCCGCCCGCGGCCGGGGCTGGTTTCGTTTCATGCTGCTGGAACTGCCATCTCCCTGCAAGGTCAACCTCCTGCTGAATGTCCTCGGCAAACGCCCCGACGGGTTCCACGAACTGGAAACCGTCATGCACCCCCTGCCCCTCTGCGACCGCCTCATGTTCAGCCGCGCGCCGCGCGGCGTGCACCTGAGCTGCAGCGATCCCCGGTTGCCCACCGACGCGGGCAACCTCGTCCACCGCACCGCGACGGCGTTCCTCGCCGCCGCCGGCATTGCCGACGGCGTCCGCATTCATTTGGAGAAACACGTGCCGCTCGCCGCCGGTCTCGGCGGCGGCAGCAGCAACGCCGCCGCCACACTCGCCGGCCTGAACGACCTGTTCGAACACCCTCTGCCGCCCGAACGCCTCAGCGCGCTGGCCGCCGACCTGGGATCGGACGTGCCGTTCTTTCTTCAAAACCGGCCCGCGCTGGCCACCGGCCGCGGCGAACAAATCCAGCCGCTGGAACCGTTCCGCGCCCTGCAACACACCGCCTTCCTCCTCGTCCACCCCGGGTTCGGCATCTCGACCGGCTGGGCCTACCAGCAATTGGCCCGGTTCCCCGCCGCCTTGAACGGTCAGCCAGGCCGCGCCCGGCAGCTGGCCGACGTGCTCCAAACCGGCACCCTGGAACACGCCGCCCCCCTGTTCTACAACGCCCTCGAAACACCCGCCCTCGAGAAATATCCCATCCTCGGCCTCTATCAGGAGTTCCTCCGTGCCGAGGGCGCCGCAGTCACGCTCATGTCCGGCAGCGGCTCCACCACGTTCGCGCTCGCCGCCGGCGAAGAAGCCGCCCGCAAACTCGCACACAGGTTCACCGCCAGGTTCGGCCCCGCCTGGACCGCCGTCCTCCCCGCCGGAAGTTCGCCTTTGCGCTGACGCGGACACGGGTTGCAGGCTCACCGGCGCTCGCGGGGGGGGCCCGCGCGCAGCACCCGCAGCGTGTAGCCGCGGCCGTTTTCAAACGGCTCCACCCGCGCGGCGACTTCGAGCACCGGGTAACGCAACGTCGCCAGCCCGTAACTCCGGTAGGTCCGCGCAAACAGCTCCGTCTCGATCATCCCCGTCCAATCCGCCAGCGTCAGAAATTTCATCGGCTCGCCCGTGACCTGGTGGTGCACCCGGTCCTCGATCACCAAGCCGCACGTCACCACCTCCTGGCCCACAAACTCGCCCAGACGCGCGACCGGACAATACGTGTCCCAGGCGATGTGCGCGTGCAATTCCAGCGGATGCCCGCTGGCCGGAAACCCCAACAGCTCCTCCTCCCACGCCAGACGCTGCAGCCGCGCGGGCTCGGCCAGGGCGTCCGGCACGGCGTCCGGCACCGCGTCCGGCAGCGCAAACGGCAGATCGCAGAACGCGGAACCCGACGCGGCCGACGCGGACCCGCCTCCCGCCTTGCCCGACGTCGCGGCTCCCCAGGCCTGCTGCAGCCGCCGGCACTCCCAGAACTGCGCCGTCCGCTTCCGCCCAAACCCATCCAACGCCCCCACCCGAATCAGCAGGTCCGTGTCCTCCAACCCCGGCCGCACCCGCCGGCAAAAATCCGCCAGCGACGTGAATTCGCCCCGGGCGCGCTCGGCCAGGATGCGTTGCAGGACGCCCTCGCTGAGTCCTTTCACGCGGCTGACCGGCACGCGGATGGCCGGGGACGGCCCGGTCCCCTGCCCTTCCGGCTTCGGCCTTTCGCCCTGGGGCTTGACCATGAACCCGGGGCCCGGCTCGTTGACCCAGGGGGGCAGCAGCGCCAGGCCCAGCCGCCAGCATTCCAGCACATAAACCAGCGGACGATAAAAGCCCTTGCCGTTCGTGAGCACGGCCGCCATGAACTCCGCGGGGAAATAACGCTTGAGCCACGCGGATTGATAGGCCTCCACCCCGTACGCCGTGCTGTGAGCTTTGCAAAACGTGTAGCCCAAAAACCCCGACACCATCCCCCACACCCGCGCGATGTCGGTCTCGCTCCGCCGGCGGGCGCGGGCGGAGGCGGCGAATTCCCCGGCCACCTCGGCGACAACGTCGAGCCTTTCCTTGCCCAACGCGCGCCGCAGCACGTCGGCACGCCCGGCCGGCAGACCGGCGAACGCCTCGCAGATTTGCAGCACCTGCTCCTCGTAAATCAACAGGCCGCAGCTGTCCCGCAACCAGGGTTCCAGCGACGGATGCGGATAAGTCACGGGCGACAGCCCCTGGTAGCGCCGCGCAAACTCGCGCTTGCGATCCTCGTTGGCCGCGCCGGGGCGGATGACGCTGACGATGGCGATGAGGGTGTCAAGGTCGTGGACGTTGCACATCCGGCACAGGCTGATCATCGCCGGCGACTCGATGTGATGCACCGCCCGCGCCTGCCCGCCCGCGATCATGCCCCACACGGCCGGATCCCCAAAGGCGCGTGGCGTGCGGCGCGCCGACTGCGGAAGGCGGCATCCCGAGCGGGGAACGGCGTCGACGGGATTGGAGCGCGGGGCGGGCCGGGATGCCGCGCTTTGCCCCGGAGACGCTTCGGCAGCGCGAAGGCACAGCGCCTCGAGGTCCACCTGCACACCGCGCCGGGCCAGCAGGGCCCGGGTGTCGCGCATCACCGCCAAGCCGCCCTGCGCCAGGATGTCCATCTTCACCAGCCCGATCGCCTCCACGGCATCCATGTCAAAGTGCGTCGTGGGATAGCCCTTCGACGATTCAAACGTGGGCGTCAGCTCGTGCATCGGCTGCCGGGACAGCACCACCCCGCAAGGATGCATCTTCGGATGACGAGGCACCCCCTGCAGAAACTCCGCCATCCTCAGCGCGCTCCGGTAAGGCTCCTCGTCCAACGGCAAATCGCCGCAGTCCGGACGCGCCCGCAGCGCGTCGGCCAGGGCGGAAGCAGACCCCGCGCGCCAGGCGTCCCCGTTCTTCGCTTCGGCCCTCCGCACGTCAACGCGCCACGGGAACCGTTCCGTGAAGCGGCGCGCGTCGCGCTCGGCCACTCCGAGCACCTTCGCCACCTCGGCAAACGCGCTGCGCGCCTGGAAGGTGCTGAAGCCGCCGACGACGGCGCAATGGGCGGGCCCGTAGCGCTCGAACATGAGATTCACCACGTCGTCCTTGCGGTCGTGCGGAAAGTCCACATCGATGTCCGGCAGTTTGTGCATCGCCATCCGCTCCTTGTTCAGAAACCGCCGGAAATAAAGTCCGAACCGGATGGGGCACACGTCCGAAATGCCCAGACAGTAGCACACCAGCGAGTCCGCCGCACTGCCCCGCGTGATCCACTCGATCCCCCGCCGCCGACAGGCCTCCAACAGGTCCCAAACCACCAGGAAATATTCCTCATACCCCACCTCCCCAATGATCCCCAACTCCGTCTCCACCTGAACCCTCAACTTTGAAATCTGAAATTTGCACTTTCCAAGTGGCCATTTGTCCCCCCTCCCCCCATACCGCCGCTCCAGCCCTTCCATCACCCGCCGGCGCAAAAAGGCGCGCGGCGTGGAACCGTCCGGCGGCACATACGCCGGGAATTGGAGCGTGCCCAGCGGCAGCTCGAACGCGCACCGCTCGGCCAGCTCCCGGCTCCGCCCCACCGCCGCCGGCGTTTCGCGGAACTCCTCGGCCATCGCGCGCGACGACCGAAAGTGCCGCTCCGTCACCAAGTCCTTCCCCGGATGCGCCTGCCGCAACAGCGTCAGCGTCCGGATGCTCTGCACAATGTCATAGCGCCACCGCTCCGCCGCCGCCGCGTAATGCACCGCCGGCGCCGCCAAAAGCGGCCCGCCACCCTCCCCCGCCCGCCGCGCCTCGTCCGGCGACGACACCAGCCGGTAAAACCGCCCGGGAAAGTGCGCCGCCCACCGCGAATCCGCACTGACCGCCACCAGACCCTCCGTGGAAAAGGCGGAAGGCCGAACGCAAAATGCGGAAGGCTCGGGGCGGAACTCGGAAGCCATGCCCCCGTGCGCCCCACCCGTCGGCCAGTGGCCATTAGCCATTGGCCCTCCATCCTTCGCCCCATCCCCTGTACTACTCTCCACCCAAAGGGTCGCAGGCTCCGCACATCCTTCTTCTTCTCCGCGTCTGCGCGTCTGCGCGTCTCCGTGTCCAAGCCATGGGTTGCCACTGCGCCGCGCCAGGCCCTCCGCCTTTGCCGACAGAATCCGGCAGAGATTTGCGTAGCCCCGGGCATTCTCCACATACACCCGCAATGGCAGGCCGCACCCTGCCAGTTCCGCCCCCAGGATGGGGCGGATGCCCGCGTTGCGGGCGGCCTGCACAAACTCGACCGCACCGTGCAGATTGCCCCGGTCGCACAACCCCATCGCCGGCAACTCGTGCCGCCGCGCCAACTCCACCATCGCCCCGGGCGAAAGCGTCGAGTCCAGGAACGAATAATGACTGCGCATCGCCAACGGCACCCAGGAAAGCGCGGCACGCGAAGCGCCCGGCGCCCAGCGCCCCATGGAGGACACGGGGCGCGAAACAAAAGGCGCGGGCGCCTCCCCCTTCGTCCGCAGCCGCAGTTCATGCCCGCGCAGAATGACGCCGCGGCCGCGGGTGCGGCGCAGTTCATCGACGGTGGCCGCGAGCCGGCGGCGGGCATCGCGCTGGCGGGCGTCCTCGCTCAACGCCAGTTCCGCAGGCCAGAAGTTGTCGTAAACATTCGTCAGACGCAGGGCGACGAGGCGGAGGCTGACGCGGCGGTCCCAGGCGCGGCGGAGAAGCGGCCGCAGGCGCGGGTAGAGGTCGGTTTCCAGGTCGGTGGGCTCGGGGAGGCTTTCGCCGCACTGCCGCTCGTCCATGTCGTTGAAGCGGACCTTGACCGTAAGGGTGCGGATGGCTTTGGCGTCGGTGCGGACCCGGGCCATGAGGTTGTCGGCCATCCGGCGCAAGGTGGTTTCGAGGAAGTCCTCGTCGGTCTGGTCCCGGGCAAACGTTTCCTGCTGGCCGTAGGACCGGGCCGGCGCGCTGGCCGGGATGACGGGCCGCTCGTCGATGCCCTCGGCAAAACGCTTGAGTTGCGGCGCGCCGCCGCCCACCAGCAGGCTCAACAGGTCGGCCGGCATGGCGGCCACGTGCCGCACCAGCGCCAGACCCGCCGTGCCCAGCCGCGCCGCCGTCTTGGGCCCCACCCCCGGCAGCCACCGCGCCGGCAGCGGATGCAGAAACGCCTGCTCTCCCCCCGTCGGCACGTGGAAAAACGCCGCCGGCTTGTGGAGCTTCGAGGCGATCTGACTGACCAGTTTGTTCGAGCCGATCCCCTCGCTCACCGTGATCTTTAACGCCTGCCGGATGGCCCGGCGCAGCGTGTCCGCCACCGCCACCGGGGATTGGCGCACCCCCGTCAAGTCCACATACCCCTCGTCCACCGAGCCAATCTCCACGTCGGGCGTGAAGTCGTAGGCGTAGGAAAACATCCAGCGCGAAAACTGCTCGTACTTCTCGAAATCGCCCGGCAGCAGGATCAGCTTCGGACAAAGCCGCCGCGCCCGCACCGTCGGCATCGGCGCCACAATCCCGAACCGGCGCGCCTCATAGGACGCCGACGCGATGACGCCGCGCTGTTCGCCGCCCACCGCCACCGGCTTGCCGCGCAGCCGCGGGTCCGCCGCCTGCTCCACAGAGGCGAAGAACGCATCGGCGTCAAGGTGGATGATGCGGCGCACAGAAAAGCAGAAGGTTGAAAACAGAAGTCAAATGTGAAGTCAGATGCGGCGGGAGTTCTTGGATTCTGCCTTCAACCTTCTGCTTTTCTGATCAGGGCCACCATGACCCCCTGGACGACGAGTTCCTCAGCCGGGATGAGCTGCGGATACCGGGGGTTCTCCGCCTTGAGAAACGCCCGACGACCGTCCAGCACAAACGTCTTGAGCGTGCTCTCACTGTCAATCAGCGCCGCCACCACGTCCCCGTTCCGCGGCGCCTTGCCGTGCTCCAGAATCACATAGTCCCCATCCGCAATGTGCTTGCCGATCATCGAATCCCCACGCACCCGCAGCGCAAAGGTCCGCGCCGTGGGCCGGATGCCCAGACTCTCAATGTCCGCCGAAATGCACCCCTCGGCCCGCTGCTCCCGAACGTCCGGACGCCCCGCCGGGATGGCGCCGTAAACCGGCACATCCACCACAAGCCGGCGCAGCGCCCGCAAAGGCGATACCACCCGCAACGACCGGGCACGACGCGGGCGATGCTCGAGAACACCCTTGCGCCGCAGGGCAGTCACGTGGTCGGCCGCAGCCTTCATGCTCCGAAAACCGAAGTGCTGCGCGATCTCCCGCAGGCTGGGACTCTGCCCGGCGCCGTCCAGCGTGCGCTGAATGAAGTTCAAAACCTGCTGCTGACGTGGAGTCAAGGCCGGCGTCATATGCATCTGGAGCACCTGGAGCACCCCGGCCCGGCATCGAAATCCGAAGCCGGGCGGCTGCCTGTTTAATACTATTCAGATGAATAGTATCCCGCCCCGCCGCCTTGTCAAGCGCCGAATTCGTCCCCCGGCCCGGTTCATGGGCTTACCCGGCCGGCACCAGCATCAGACCGGGTTGGTTGCCGGTAAGACTGCGACCTCCCTGGGGGGTGACGACATAGGTGTTTTCGACGCCCACCATGCCCACGCCGGGCAGCCCCTTTTTCGGTTCGAGCGCCAGCACCATCCCCTCGACAAGCGGCTCGTCAAACCCCTGGGCGATCACCGGCGGCTCGTCGATCTGCAACCCCACCCCATGACCGAGAAAATTCGCCTGCCGGTTGCCGAACCCCATGAAGTCCTTGAGAAACTCGGACTCGAGTCCGCCCATGACCGTGGCGTGGATCGCCGAGGGAACGGCGCCGGGTTTCAGAAGCGACGCCAACCGCCGTTCGATCGCTTCACACCGCCGCTGCGCGGCGATTGCGGCATCCGGCAGCGGGCGCCCGAACATGTAGGTCATCGTCTTGTCGGTGGCGTAGCCGCCCACGCCGCAGCCGAGATCGGCAAACACGAGGTCGCCCGAGCGCAGCAATCGGTCGCGGCTGCCGAGCACCGGCGCGGCAGGCTCCAGGCCCAGACAGCCGCCCGGGCCGTCGAAGCTGGTTGGATACAGCGAGTTTTCGCCAAACCCGAACTGCCCGACGGCGATATCCACATTGAACCGGGCAAAGCGGACGATGCCCTGATGCCCGGCGCGCACCAGCCGCGCATACAGGTCGCAGGCGAACTCGGCCTCACTGATTCCCTCCCGCAGCAAGCCGGGCGCGCGGGTCCATCGCGACCCCGGCCGCCTACTTGGCGTCCTGCTTGATCAGACAATGCAGCGCCCAGACCGTGACCGCGCTCCCGGCGACCAGCGACATCCAAAGAGCCGACGCCGTGTGCATCGCCGGCAGCAAGTCCAACAGCATCCATAATCCGCGAAACACGAATACGCCAGCGATCACCAGAGCCACCTCCGAGATGAGAACCATGGGCTTGTTCATGGCCGCATTATGCGACCACCGCATCAAGGCGCAACGCCCGTTGTTCGCGCGGGAAACGTGAAACCTTGGGGTGCCGCGCCGCGCGAGCCACGGGGTCACGCCTTGCGCGGCGGGGTGGCGACCTCGTAGTTGGCGTTGTCAGCCACCTCGGCGCCAGCTTCGTCGAGGATCCTGCCCGGTTTCGGGCCCAGATGACGGTTCTCCCGCACCACAACCCGCTCCGCAGGCCAGCCCATCACCCGAATGCCGTTGCTGCGGGTCACGTTCTTCACGATCGTCACCCGGCGGATGGGGAAGTCGCCGGGCTGTTTGTGCCGCGGCGCGCACACGTAGATGTCGGCAATGCGGCCCGGCGTGGAGATGTCATTGCCCTCGATGTGCAGGCCGTCGATGGCGCCCACGTGGAAGAGCGACAGGTAACTGTTGCCGCGGTTGCGCACAAGCCGGCTGTCCACAATGGTGGAATTGCAGTGGTCCTCGTGCATCAGCCCCTCGCCGTCGTTGATCCGGTAAACCCGGTCCGAACAGAGGTTGCTGTGCACCTCGTAGTCGTTGTCTTCCACCACCCAGCGCCAGCCGCGCATCTCCAGGGCCCGGTTGTCGTTCGTGGCGGAACCGTAGCTGCGATGCACCCCGGTGACCGTCGGGCGCACCAGCCCCTGGAGAAACCGGATCACATTGCCCGAACACACCACGCCGTCGCCACTGAACCCGATGGCGCAGCGCCCCGTGTTGAACACGTAATTGTCCCGGATGACCGCGCCCTTCCGGAACCCCCAGGGGTGCGTCTCCGGCGTGCCGTCGGCGCCGCTGCCGCCCGCGCCGCCGATGCAGTGGTGGTTCACGTAGATGCCGGGGCGGTTGTCGTAGTCGAACTCCACGTCGAACCGCACCCCCTTCTTGCTGCGGTCCAGCAGCGGATAGCCCCGCAGGATGAAATTGTCGTCCCCGCTCTTCGGCAGGCGGTTGCCGGCCACCAGCGCGTTCTCGGAGGCGTGGACGCGGATGGCGCTGCGGAACTTGTGCGTGTAGCGCAGCCACGCCGGCTGGTTGTGCCGGGCGTCCGGAACCTCCAGCATCACCCCCGCCGCATTGCGCAGCAGGCAGCCGATCACGAGCCGGTTTGCGCCGCAGCAATGCCCTTCCGCCTCGCCCAGCGCGATGTGGCCGCGGTTGATCGCCAGATGCACCACGCCGCAATCCGCCGCCGTCGCCGGCTCCGCCAGCACAATCCCCTTGAACGCGCCGTCCACCGGCGCGCCGCTGCCGCTGAACCGGGGCGCGTATTTCGGGAACTCCAGCCTCGACGGCGGCAAAAACCCCTCGTCCCGGGCGGTCACCCCTGGGGGGAGTTCGGCGCCGCGCAACAGAACGCCACTCCTCAGCCGGATGTCGGCCTGAAACGCATACGCGCCCGCGGGGAAGAACACCACGCCGCCGCCCCGGGCCACCACCGCCTCCTGCGCATGCTCCAGGCGCTCGTCCCAAAACTCGCCGCCGCCAGGCACCGCCGTGATGTCCACCACCGCATCCCACCGCAGTCTCCTCGTCCAGCCCACCCCAAAACCGCGCGCCGGATCGGCCGTGGGCATCACGGCCGCCCGCCCAAACTTCGGCCGCCATAATCCCGCCGCGCCCAGCGCCAGTGCGGACCCAATGAAGCGCCGGCGGTTCAACCTCTGTTCCGAAAAGTGCTTCATGGCTGGAGAATGGCCCCGGCCCCGGCGCGTGTCAGGTCGAAAGTTCCCCCACCCCGGTGGCCCATGCCCGTTCCCCAAAGACTGGCACTGGGGTCTTGACATTCGTGGCCGTGGGGAGAACAAAGACCCCGTGAAGCAGTCGTCCCTGGCCCTGACCTTGAACCAAGACGATCCCGCCCCCGATGCCAAAGCGATCGCCTCAGACGGGTCCACCCTACGACTTGCGGATTTTCGCGGACGGCATCCCGTCCTGTGTTGCTATCCATCGACCCGCCTATGAAATGGAATCCCGCCTCCCTGTTGGTCCTGGCAGTCGCAAGCGCGTTCGCCGCCGACGACACCGCGCCGGCCCCCGCAACCGCCGGCGTGCGCGCCTGCATCGACGACACCGCGCCGGGCTGGCGCAGCCTCGGCCCGGGCGACTTCACGCGCGTGAACAGCGCCGAGAACACCTGGGCCTGGAAGGCGGACGGCCTGCACTGCACCGGCGTGCCGGTGAGCGTGCAGCGCACCGTGCGCATGTACACCAACGTCGAAATGGTCGTCGAATGGAGCCACCAGAAACCCGGCGGCAACTCCGGCGTCTTCATGTGGACGACGCCCGAGTCCATCGAGACGCTCACCGGCACCCGCCCCGGCCTGCCCAAGGGCGTGGAAATCCAGATCCTCGACCACGCCTTCACCGACCTCATGAAGCAGCGCGGCCAGAAAACCGACTGGTTCGGCACCGACGGCGACGTGTTCGCCGTCGGGGTGAAAATGAAACCCTTCCCGCCGCTCTCACCCGACGGGTCCCGCAGCTTCCCGCGCAAGCGCATGGCCAAGGGGCACGGCCAGTGGAACCACTATTACATCCGCGCCATCAACGGCGAGGTGCGCCTCTGGGTCAACGGCGAGGAAGTCTCCGGCGGCACCGGCTGCGTCCCGGCCCGCGGCTACATCTGCCTCGAAAGCGAAGGCTCGCCCATTATCTTCCGCAAGCTCCGGCTCCGCGAGGTGCCCTGAGTAGTGTCGACGGCTGAGGGGGGCAGTGCGCTGACGAAGTCCACGATTTCGGCCACGCGCGGGGCCGCGGCGGGCGATATCTGTTCGTCCGTGAGCAGCCGGAGCACGTTACTTCTTCTTTCTCGGTTCGGACGGCACGACAAACTCCTCCGCCTGCGGCAGCATTCGGGAAATCCGGTCGAAGCTGCACGACTGCGCGTCCCGAATGGCGTTCTCAATCTCCTCCGGAAATGCTTTGGCGTAGCTCAACGCCGCCCGCACTTTAACCGGAGGCCACTCCAGATGGCCGCAAGCCTTGGTCACGTCCCCGGCGTAGCGGCGCACCAGCGACACGACCTGCCAGACCGCCAGCCGGCTGCCTTGAATGTAGGCCTGGCGGCCCACCGCCGAATCACGAAAGTCGATGAAAGCGAACTCATCCCGCCGCAAGCTCTCATCCAGGAGGATCGCGCCGGTCTCGCTCGGGGTGCGGCCAAGCTGGCGCGCCTTGCGTTGCAGCCGCTCGGCCTGCTCATCGGACACTCTCAAACTGACCACTGCTGATGCCATAGGCTGTTTACGTTAAATTCAACTGTAAACATTGCAGCGCGCAGCCTGGGCGTTTGAACGGGCTCAAGTGGCCTTCGAGGAAGGGGCCGGCATGGGCGAGTTTGGCCAGGGTGAGGTCACGGGCCGCGGTGTGAGGATTGGCGAGGGTCGTTTTGGTTTTCATAATTCATACGTTACAATACTTATCCTATTCGGAGCGTCGCGCCAAGGCGGACGGCGCCGAGAGTGGGACAGACTGAAGGGGCGCAAACCATGGCGGCCAGTAATGCGCCGGTGCTCTCGCTCGTTCCCAGCTTGGTCCTCGGCCCTGGGCAGCCGTTCGAATTCACAAACACGGTGCTTGGCATCGTGGCCGGGCCTCTGGAGTTCAGCCTCGGCTCGGGCGCTCCTTACGGGGCCAGCATCAATCCCACCAATGGCGTGTTCCACTGGACGCCAGCCTGTCATCAGGGCAACTCGACCAACTCTATCACCGTGCGCGTTGCGGAGATAGCTGCTGCGAGCCTGCTTAAGCTCACATGGAGCCTTCGCCTGGGACGAATGTGCTTCGCCCCTACCCAAGCCCCAAGCCCGCTCAAGTCCCCGATGGATGCGGAAAGGGCGAGAACGTAGGCGAAAACAGATTTCGTTTATTGCGATTATTTCGTTGCTTTCGGTTGTCGAGGATGGTAGTTTATCGCCATGAAGATGATGGAGAATCGGTTTGACCCTTCGGAGTTGACGGCGGGGCAGTTGCGTGAGTTGGATCGCTTGAGCGAGGCCGTGTTGGCCGATGAGCGGCCTGCTCTGGTCGGGCGGGAAGGGGTGCGCTTGGAATTGCCAGAACCCATCTTTCACCTCCTGGTTCGGGTGGTGAGGACCATGCGCGAGGGCAAGGCCGTCGTCCTTCTGCCGGAGAGCGAGAGCATGACCACCCAGGTTGCCGCCGAGTTGCTTGGCGTGTCACGCCCGTTCGTGGTGGATTTGTTGGAAAAGGGTGCGATTCCGCATCATAAGGTCGGCACGCACCGGCGCGTGTATCTGAAAGACTTGATGGAATACCAGCGCCAGCGGGATGCCCGCCGCCGGGCGACCCTGGATGATCTGCGCAGTCAGGTCGAAGCAGCCGGACTGTACGACAAAGGGAGTGGCGCCGGCGATGAACGCTAATTTCCGGGTGGTGCTGGACGCCTGCGTGTTGGCCAACTTCGGCCTGTGCGACTTGTTCCTGGCTCTGGCGGAGACGCCCCGGCTGTATCAGCCAGTCTGGAACCGGGAGATCCTGGACGAGGTCCAGCGCACGGTTGTTGGGAAACTGGGTTGGCCGGAGGCGTTGTCCAAGTCGTGGCGCGAGGCGGTAGAGTCGGCGTTCCCCGAAGCACTGGTGACGGGAGAGGAATCGTTGGTCGCCGTCTGTGCGAATCACGACAAGGACCGGCATGTGCTGGCCACGGCAATTCGCGGACACGCAGAGTTGATCGTGACGATCAACCTGAGACACTTCCCACCGGAGGCGTTGAAACCTTGGGACGTGAGCGCGTGTCATCCGGCTGACTACCTCATCACGCTGTACTCCCTGAACGCGGGAGTGGTGGTCGCGCGGCTTGAGGAGATCGCGCGTAAGCGGAAGCGCACGCCGGAACAACACGTGGCGTTGCTGGGGAAGAGCGTGCCGGCGTTTGCCGCGCACGTGGCGGAAGCGGTGGGGTGGGACTTGCCGGACTTGAGGGGTTGAGAGTTTTTGGGCATCTCCGGCCAAGAGCGCTACCCACGAAAGACAGTGCGCTTGACGGGCACTCAAAGAGGGTGTGGTGAGAGCGCTGTGGCGGTGTCTTCGCGTGCTTGCTGCTGTTCTTTCATCCGCTTTTGCATCGCGTAGAGTTTACGGCGGATGATTTCTCGCCCATGCGGCGTCGTGCCTTCGACCCGGGGATCTGATGGCGCGATTTCAATCGTGCTGGGGTGATGAGTCGTTTTGGCCAAGGTCGTGGCGCGTCGGGACGTTTCCTCGACTGCCGTGCGCGTTTTCATCCCCTTTGTGATTCTTTGAATGGCCCGATTGAGTTCGCGCAGGCACTCCAAGTGATGAGCCATTATTCTCGGAAATCACGCTACTAAGCTCTTGATTTCAAAGGGTTAAAGCTGGAGCCAGTTGTCGGACTTGAACCGACGACCCACGGTTTACAAAACCGT
>JAFGQR010000048.1 GCA_016935555.1 Verrucomicrobiota bacterium | reverse complement strand
GAACACAAAGAACAGACCGGCCCTTGATGTCCCCACCCCGGGACGGTCATCGCGCCCAACTCATCCAGTGTTTCTCTGCGTTCTTTGGAAGGCGCCAAGCAAAGCTTGGTGGTTCTTGTTAACTGAAACGTGTTAACCATGTTGAACGAAGCCGCTGCGCGGCGGGCCGGCGGTGCGGTGTGAGCGCTTCGGCTCCTCCATGCCGCCACGGCATCGACAGGTCTTGAAAAAGATCCTGGCTTGCCGCACTCCGGCTTTGGGGGGCGAGCTCTTTGCGTGTCCGGAGTGCCGCGGCTTTCACTACCGCTATCATTCCTGCAACGATCGGCATTGTCCGCAGTGTGGGCAGAGCGATGCCGATGAATGGCTGCAACGCCAGCAAGCGCGGCTGTTGCTGCCCACGCCTTGCTCGGGCAAAAGCCCCTGCTCACGCCCGCCGAGCAGCAAACCTGGATGCTCCCGAGCGAGCCGGACGTGCAGCCACCGGATCCCCCTCCAGTGGTCATAGCTTCGGTGCGGTATGTCCGCGGTGCAACCTCCCCATGCAACGGATCGGCTCGTGGCGCGCCGGCCAAGTCCAGCTCCTCAAAGAAACTCCGCTGGGTCTTCCTGGCTCGCCTCAGCTTTCGTCGCGGCGTCGTTCAACCCTGGAATGCAGATAACCCTCCGCTGCGCTCCGGGTTATCTACTCCATCCTCGCCCGCTTCCTCGTCGTCAGAACCTAGTCCGCCCTCACCTCTGTCTCCCTGAGGGTTCGCCCTCACCGCGGCCCTCTCCCGGGGGGAGAGGCAGAGCTGCTGCACACGCCTGCACCAATGACGCACCGCCGCACACTACGCCGCCGTCGTCGTCGTCGCCCCACAGACGGCTACGGGAGCATACGAGGCCGTTGCGGCCAGTCGCAGCGCCGTTCGGTTTCTCGTGTCCAAAACCCATGTCAGTCTTTTCGATGCCGATACCGATAGCGCCCCCGACCCCGATTTAGAGCCAACAGTGTTAATAAACGGCAGCTTATTTCGTTCAACGGACGGAGCAGAGCTGCCTGGTATGGCTGGAGCAGTTTGCACGGTTCTGCCAGACCGAGGATCTCGTTTCGCGTGGCACTGCAGACATCAAGGCGTTCCTCGATGCGCTGGCCTTGGAACGGCGCGTCAGCGCCAGCAGCCAGCGGCAAGCGCTGAACGCGGTGGTGTTCCTGTTGCGGGAGGTTTTTGGGAAGGAACTGGGCGACATTTCCGATTACCGTCGGGCCAGGATGCATCCGCACGCGCCGGTGTGGCTGACCCGGACTGAAACCCAGGCCTTGCTGGCCGAATTAGAACAAGACTGGGGGTTGATTGAACAAGCGAGTGACGCCGCATGTGCTGCGTCATTCGTTCGCCAGCCAGTTGCTGGATCGGGGCACGGACATCCGCACGGTGCAAGAGCTGCTCGGGCACAAGAGCGTGGAGACGACGATGATCTACCTGCACTCCATGCGCCAGACGTGATCGGGCTCGCCATCCTCGCGGGTCGCGAACGCCGTCGTGCCCGTGACGCTCACCAAAAATCCGTTCCGATGTCTTGATCGTTATCGCCGCCGGTCAGCCACAAGTCAGGCGCGGGGCCGTTCGTTGCCACGAGATTCAAATACGCGTCGTACACCTCTGTCCGGATGCTGCCCGGCCATCCGAAGTCAGTCATGAACCGGAAGCGAGTCGGGCGGCTGGCGCCGGGCTCGGGCGCAGTTGAGAAATGGAAGTTGGTGCTGAGCAGGCGGTCGCCGCCGGCTGGGAGCTGAAGCCGTGGGTGCCGCTACTGCCGGAGTTGACACCAGCTGCCCCGGCGCTGCTGGCCAGCAGGCACAGGGTGATCGAGATCAACCAAACGGATCGGGCGCAGTTGCTTCTGGAGGAGGAAATATTCATTCGTCGAGTTCCCGCCGTGTTCACTCGGCGTCAGGACTTGCGTGAGCCTCTTCCGTCAACCGCTTCAGCAGGCTGTTGATGGCGCCCTCGATCGAACGGTTGCATCGGCCATGGGGCCTGGTGTTCGGAACGGAACCTGGCAATCGCCTCCGGCCTCAGGAGGTGTCGATGGTCAACCCGGAAACGCCCAAGCTTGGCCTCACGCGACAGATCCAGAGCCGTGGGCCGGGGTGTTGGCCGGCGGAATCACGACCTGAGTCCCCGTCACGTTGGTCCCTTTACCAGTATCTGGCCTTCTCGGGCATGATCCAGCGGATGCCGCCGCGGGGTTCAGGGGCGTCGCCTTTGCGGCGCGGGATCACGTGGATGTGCGCATGGGGGATCGTCTGGCCCGCCGCCGGGCCGTCGTTCACGCCGATGTTGAATGCGTCCGGGCTGTATGTGTGGACCAGCCAGTGGCGGGCGGCTGCCACCTGCGCCCAGAGGGCCCCCAGTTCTTCCGGGGACAGTTCAAAAATGGACGTCACATGCCGCTTCGGGATCACGAGCGTGTGTCCTTCGGTGACGGGGTAGGCGTCGAGGAAGGCCAGCGTCGTCCCGGTTTCGAGGAGGACGCGTTCCGGGGGCACGTGACAGAATGGGCATGGGGTCCTGTTCATACGGGCCAGTGTATGCAAGCGGGCTGCCTAACACCAGAGGAGACGCGCCTGCGTGGGACGATGACCTTGGAATTGGGGGTAAACCCAAGGCAAAGGTTTCAGGGGATTCATCAAGAAGATTTCATGGGCAGCGTGATGGTGGTGCCCGCGCCGCTCTCGAGGTAGTCTTGCCCATATCTCTTTTTGAAAACCTCGCGGGCTTCATCGCCACTGCAGTGACAGGGGGCGGCCTTCTGCACGGACATGAGGCGGAATTCCCCGGCGATCGATTCGAGTCGGGACGCCGGCTCGCCGCCCAGGTGAAATCCGCCAATCACCAGGTGAATCGTCTGTTCGCCCGTGCTCTCTCTTGCCTTGCGAACCATGCGGACAACGCCGGGCCGCCGAGGGCCGCGGCACCGCAGGACACAAGCAAGGCAAAGGGGGGAATCATATCGGTGCTGTTCATGACGCCATGGATGCGGTCCGTTCCGCATTTCGGAATGCGGTCACGGTATAGACTCGACTTGCGAGGATCTCGGCAATTTGTCTCTCAGAAATTTCAAATTGAGAATTGAGAATTGAGAATTTCAAATTCCTTTGGCTAGTCTTAAGCGCGGCGCTATTGGCGGTCAAGCGCACTGCTTTTGGGGGCAGGGGCAGTCCGGACCCTTACGGGGCCGGTGCCGGCGACCCTGACGCGCGCAGTTGGCGCGCCAGCCGCTCGATCAACGGCGCGTGGGCGGGGTCGTGTGCCGCGTTGTTGTTCTCTTGCGGGTCTGCCTGGTGGTCGTAGAGTTCGCGGGCGACGAGCTCGCCTTTTCTGTTCCGCCACTCGACATATCGGTAGCGGTCGGTGCGCATCGCGACGCCCCGGTTGCCCGCTTTCGGGTATTCGCTAAACGCCACTTTGGCCCACGGGCGCTGGGGCTCCTTCAGCAGGGGCACGAAGCTCTTGCCTTCGAGGCCAACACTGTCCTTGGGTTGCGGCAAGCCGCACAACTCGACCAACGACGGATAGATGTCCACGAATTCAACCAGGGCGTCCGTCTTCTGTCCGGCACTGCCAAGGCCCGGCACGGACACAATGAGCGGCACGCGGGTGGCTCCTTCGTAAGTGTTGTGTTTCCCGCCCCACCAGTTGTGCTCGCCCATGTAATACCCGTGGTCCCCCCAGAAGACCACCACCGTCCGCTCGCGCAGCCCGAGGCGGTCGAGGCCGGCCAGCAAGCGGCCCACGCCGGCGTCCACGTAACTGATGGCGGCCAGGTAACCGTGCAGACACTCGCGGCCGAAGTCCGGGGTGATGATCCGGTCCTTCGGCACGTTGCCATACCAATAAAAATCCGCGCCGCTGGTGGCGGCAAAGGCGGGCGCGTGCTTCGGCGCGTAACGATTCTCCGGGAGCGGCAAGTCTGCCGGGCGATAAAGGTCCCAGTACGGTTTCGGGGCGACCCAGGGGACGTGCGGGTTGGCGAAGCCCACCGCAAGGAAGAACGGTTGCTGCCCTTTGCCGGCCCGTTCGCCCATCGCCACGAGGGCCTCCCGAACCGTGTCGCCGTCCAGCAGGTCGTCGTCGGCAACAGCCGGCGCCTCAAAAGCCGGCCCGGCGTAGAACGGCGCGTTTGCGCCCTTCTGCGGGATGGGGTTGCCGGTTGCCTTCAGGGCCTGGCGCCGTTGGGCGACGGCGGCGGTGCCGACCGGCCCGTAGCGTGGTTTCTTCGAATGCCAGGGCGGCACGCTCCACGAGGCCGGGTCGTCAATGCCGACGTGATAAACCTTGCCCAGGCTGCGGGTGAAATAGCCGTTGTCCTTGAAATGCTGTGGCAGGGTCACCACGTCCGGCATGGTCTCCCGCAAAAACGGCCCGATGGTGTAAATCCTCGTGGTCCACGGATGCCGTCCCGTGAGCAACGAGATGCGCGACGGCGAGCAGAGCGCCTGCTGGCAGAACGCGCGGTTGAAAACCACGCCCCGTGCTGCGAGGCGGTCGAGATGGGGCGACTTGACGATGGCATCGCCGTAGCAGCCGAGTTGCGGCCGCAGATCGTCTGCGGCGATGAAGAGGACGTTGAACGTGGTGGCGGAAAGGCACGTGAGGGGAATCCAGAGAAGGCTGGCGATCAGCGCCAGAGGAATGCCTCGTTCTTGGGCAGCACGCGAAACGAGCCGCCCGTCGAGCGGGGTCATTGGCGAACGGGCGGGCGCGGACCGGTGCGGCGACGCGCGTTTCGCGGCGCAGCAAAGGCTGAATGAAAAGGCGCGTTTCACCGGGCGGCGCTGAGGGAGATGGCTTCGGCGACGGTCTTGATCCCGCTGGGTTCCTTGTGGCCAAAGGGGCCGTCGGAACTGCTTTTCGGCCAGGTGCCCGGATCGGCGAATTGGCCTTCGTCCGCGTAGTGTTTCTGCAGACGCGCGATTTCGGCTTTCAACTCGGCGAACTTGGCGGCGATGCCGGGTTTGGCGGCTTCGGCGGGGTTGTCAAGCAGGTTATGTTGTTCGGTGGGGTCTTTGGTGAGATCGAACATTTCGTAGGCATTTTTCTTCCAGTAGCAAATCAGCTTGTGGGTGGCGGTGCGGACGCCGAAATGGGCGGCGGTGTTGTGATGGCCGGGGTCGTGGTAGTAACGGTAGTAAACACTGGCGCGCCAGTCGGCCGGTGCGGCGCCGCGCAGCAGCGGAACCAGCGAGCGCCCCTGCATGAAGGCGGGGATGGGCAGTCGGGCCAGATCCAGGAAGGTGGGCGCGAGGTCGATGTTGACGACGAACTGCGCGGGCAAATGCCCCGCCCGGACCCCGGGGCCGCGCGCGAGCAGCGGGACGCGGAGGCCGGGTTCGTACATGAAGCGTTTGTCGTAGAGGCCCAGCTCGCCGAGGTACCAGCCGTTGTCGGCCGAATAGAGGACGACGGTGTTGGTGGCGAGGCCGGTCTGGTCGAGGTAGTCCAGGACTTTGCCCACGCCGTCATCGACTCCCTGCACGCAGGCGAGGTAATCCTGCATGTAACGCTGGTATTTCCAACGCGCGAGTTCCCTGCCGGTCAGCGCTCTGCCGTCCACCGTCAGTTCCATGGGCTTGACCCCGAGCCAACGGTTGCGCGCCGGGCCCTGGAGATCGGCGGGCGGCTCGAGCTTGAGATCGCGGCGGGTGAGGTCGCGGGCGACGGTCTGCTGATTGGCCGGCAGCGCGGCGGGGCGTGTGGCGTAATCGTCCCATAGCGTGTCCGGCTCGGGAATCACCTTGTTCTTGAAGAGGGCCTTGTTCCGTTCATCCGGCTCCCACGCGCGGTGCGGCGCCTTGTGGTGCAGCATGAGAAAAAACGGCTTGTCCGCCGGACGCGTCCTGAGCCACTCGATGCCGAGTTCGGTGGTGATGTCGGTGCAGTGGCCCTGGAGGGTCAGCCGCCGGCCCGGAACAAGGAAGGCCGGATTCCAATAGGCGCCCTGGCCGGGCAACACGATCCAGCGGTCAAAGCCGGTGGGATCGGACCCCAGATGCCATTTTCCGATCATGCCCGTGTGATAGCCGCCGGCCTGGAGCTGTTTGGCCACGTGGTCGCGCGCGCCGTCGAACCGGTTGAACACGGGAACGCCATTGAGATGCGAGTATTGTCCGGTCAGCAGCGTGGCGCGGCTGGGCGTGCAGATGGAATTCGCGACAAACGAGTTGAGGAAGCGCACACCGTCCCTGGCGAGGCGATCCATGTGCGGCGTCCGGTTCACCTTCGACCCGTAGGCGGAGATGGCTTGTTGGGCGTGGTCGTCGGAGAAGATAAACAGGATGTTGGGTCGCGGGGTTTCAGCCGCCTGGCACGGCACAAGGGCCAGCGAGGCCAGACCAAGAAGGGTCCAAATCACAGGTTTCATAGGTTGTCGTGTCAAGAACGTTATCCCCCGGGGAACACCGCTTGAAAGGGAAATCTTCGCGCCTCCCCGCCTCCCGTCTCCCACGGCGCATCCTCCGCTTGCCGGTCGCGCCCGATCTGCCGGCGCAGCGAATGCCCCGCGCTCCCGGTCAGTGTCCCGGGCCGTCTTCGCCCGCCAGGGCGCGGGCCATCTCGCCGGTGACGGCCTTGGCATCGCCGAATACCATGAGGGTTTGGTCGGCGAAGTAAAGGTCGTTTTCGATGCCTGCGAACCCGGGGTTCATGCTGCGTTTGATGGCGAGGACGGTTTTGGCCTTGTCGGCATCGATGATGGGCATGCCGTAGATGGGGCTGGACTTGTTGTTGCGGGCGGCGGGATTGACGACGTCGTTGGCGCCGATGACAAGGCAGACATCGCACTGGGACATGTCGGGGTTGATGTCGTCCATTTCGACGAGGTCTTCGTAGGGGATTTCGGCTTCGGCGAGGAGGACGTTCATGTGGCCGGGCATGCGGCCGGCCACGGGATGGATCGCGAACTTGACGGTGATGCCGCGCTCGGTGAGCTCGTCGTAGATTTCCCGGACGCGGTGTTGGGCTTGGGCGACGGCCATGCCATAGCCGGGCACGATGACGACAAAGCTGGCGTTCTCGAGGATTTCGACGGCGTCCTTGGGGGAGGCGCTTTTGACGGTGCGGGCTTCGGCGTGGCCGGCGGAGGTTTGGACTTGGCCGAAGGCGCCGAAGAGCACGTTGGCGAAGCTGCGGTTCATGGCCTTGCACATGATGATGGAGAGGATCAGGCCGGACGAGCCGTCGAGGGCGCCGGCCGTGATGAGCAGCTTGTTGTCCATGACGAAGCCCATGGCGACCGCCGAAAGGCCCGCGTAGGAGTTGAGCAGGGAAATCACCGTCGGCATGTCGGCTCCGCCGATGGGAAGGATCAGCAGCACGCCGAACGTCAGCGCCAGCGCGATCACCGCCGGAAACAGGAACTGGAACCGCTCCGGGTTCGCCACGAGCAGGGCGCAGCAAAGCACGGCCAGGCCCAGCAGCGTGAAATTGATCAGGTTCTGCCCGCGATACACGACCGGACGCGACGGAATGAACTTCAGTTCCTGCAACTTGCCGGCGGCCATGAGGCTGCCGGTGAACGTGAGAAACCCCAGCAGCACCTCCAGACACAATGCCCCGATGCGGAACGGCGTGAACCCCTGGCCGTGTTCGCCGAAGCTCGTGTAAAACTCCGCAACGCCCACCAGCCCGGCCGCCAACCCGCCGAACGCGTGCGATAACGCCGTCCGCTGCGGCACCGCCGTCAGGGGAACCCAGGACAGCGGCACGCCGAACACCGTGCCCAGCACGATCGCCAGCGCGATCCATTTGTAGTTGCCCGCCAAAATGCCCGGATCCAGCAGCGTGCCGCCCACGGCGACCAGCATGGCGATCACCCCGGACAGCACCCCGCGCCGGGCCGTCCGCGGAGTATTCATCCATTTCAGGGAGAAGATGAACAATCCCGTGGCGACCAGATACGCCACCTCAATGAACGTGCTGTTCATGGTTTCCTCGCCTCCCGCTTCTTGAACATCTTCAACATCCGGTCCGTGATGAGAAACCCGCTGACGATGTTGGTGACGGACGCAACAATGGCGACCAGTCCCAGCAGGTTGATCCAGTTCCAGTCCGCGCCGTGCCGCTGGCCCGCAATCAGCAGCGAGCCCACAACCGCAATGGCCGAGATGGCGTTGGTCAGCGACATCAGCGGCGTGTGCAGCAGCCGCGAGACGCGCCGGATCACGTCCAGTCCCACGAACGTCGCCAGCATGAACACGAACAGCGTGGCCACCTGCTCCTGCGCGCTCACCTCGGGCCGGTGCGCCGCATGCGCGCCGGGTGGCGGCGCGGGCTCGACCAGCGCGGACGCCAGCAGGGGCGGGGGATGGGCTTCACCGGCCGGGGCGATGCATTCCGGCCTGGGGCCGGCGTGCACGAAACCGGCGGGGTGGGGAGTAGTCATAGGGGTGGGGAGGAGATGCGCTGTCGGGGTCCACCGTGTCAAGCCTTCGCGAACCGGGCCTGGAGGTCCGGATTGGAGACGGCTCCGTCATGGGTGATGAGACAGCCTTTGAGGATTTCGTCGTCGGTCTTCAACACAAAGGTTTTGGCGTTCTTGTCCCAGAACTCGTCGATGAGGCTGGTCAGGTTGCCGGAAAACACCTGGCTCGCGTGAAGGGGCACACGCCCCGGCAGATTCGCCAGCCCGATGATCGTCACCCCATGGCGCTGGGCGATCGCATTGGCCGGGCTGCCCTCGACGTTGCCCCCGCTCTCGGTGGCGCCGTCCACGACCACGCTGCCGGGCCGCATGGCGGCCAGCATGTCGCCCGTGAGAATCACCGGCGCCCGCCGGCCAAAGACCTGCGCCGTGGTGATGACAACGTCCGAATCGGCACAAGCCTTCTTCAGGCCGGCCCGCTGTCGGGCCAGTTGTTCCTCCGTCAGCGCCCTGGCGTAGCCGTCCTTCGTCTGCCCCGTCTCCCCCAGGTCGATCTTCACAAACGCCGCCCCCAGCGACTTGACCTGTTCCTCGACCACCGGGCGGGTGTCGAACGCCGACACCTTCGCCCCAAGCCGCCGCGCCGTGGCAATGGCTTGCAGCCCCGCCACGCCGGCGCCGATGACCAGCACCTTGGCGGGGGTCAGCGTTCCCGCCGCCGTCATCATCATCGGGAAAATCTTCCACGTGTGATCCGCCGCCAGCACCACGGCCACGTAACCCGCCAGGTTGGCCTGCGACGACAGCACGTCCATCTTCTGCGCGCGCGTGATGCGCGGAATCATTTCCAGGCTCACCGCGCTGATCTTCTGCCGGGCCAGGCTCTCCACCAGCACCCGCTCGTTGAACGGATCCAGGTAACTCACATGAATGCACCCCGGCCTCAACCATTCGATTTCCTCCGCCGGCGGCTTGCGCACCCGCAGCACCATGCCGGCGTCGGCCAGCGCCGCCCGACGGTCGGGGCTGACCGTGGCGCCTGCCGCCTGGTAATCGGCGTCGGCCCAGCCGCTGCGCTCGCCCAGGCCTGCCTCGACGACCACAGAAGCGCCCTTCTTGACCAGCCGCGCCGCGTGATCGGGGATCAGGGCGACGCGGGTCTCCTCAGGATGCGATTCGCGTGGAATGACAATTCTCATGCCGGATTCATTAAACCTCAAGCATATGGGATGGAAAAAAAGAGGCGCAACAAGATTTTGCGCGCCGGTCAATAGCTGGTGCGGTCGAGTCTGACTTTGCCGCGGAACACCCAGTAGATGCTGGCCGTGTAGGCCACGACGAGGGGCACCCCGGTGGCGGCGATCACAAGCATGATCCGCAGGGTCCGGGGTGACGACGCGGCGTTATGGATGTTCAAGCTGTGCTCGGGAAAGGGATGGCTGTAAATGAGATTGGGATACATGCCGAGGGCGAACAACCCCATGAGCCCGGCAATGGCGCCGCAGGACGACAGAAAGGCGCGAAACTCCCGGCCCCGGCGGATTTCGCGGGGCACGTTGGCGATGGCGAGCAGGGCGAGCGCGGCGATGCTGAACAGCCATGGCTGGTTCCGCAGCCGCTCGGTCATGTGGGGCAAGGACACCAGCGTCGCCACGGTGGTGGCGGCGTAGCACACGATGAACCCCGCGATGGCGCGGCGCGTCCACAGCCGGCTCTTGCGCTGCAGGTCGCCCTCGGTCTTCATCTGGATGTAAATGGCGCCGTGCATGGTGAAAAGCGCCACCGTGGTCGCGCCCAGCAGCAGCGCATACGGATGCAACAGGCCGAGGAACGACCCCGAGATTTCACCGCGCGCGTCGACGGGCACTCCCCAGGCGAGATTGCCGAGGACAACCCCGATAAGCAGGCTGGACAGGACACTGCCAAGGCTGAACCCCACATCCCAGGACTGGCGCCAGCGGCGTCCGGGCCGTTTGCTGCGGAACTCGATGGCGACGGCGCGGAAGATGAGCGCCACGAGCAGCAGCACGAACGCGAGGTAAAACCCGGAAAACGCGGTCGCATACACGTTGGGAAATGCCGCAAACAGCGCCCCGCCCCCGGTCACCAGCCACACCTCGTTGCCGTCCCAAACCGGCCCGATGGCGTTGAGCATGATGCGGCGCTCGTCGTCCGTGTCTGTGAACAGGTGCAGCGCGCCGACGCCCAGGTCGAAGCCGTCGAGCATCGCATACCCGGCGAACAGGACGCCGATGAGAACGAACCAGGTGGTGTTCAGATCCATAACGGGGTTTCAACCCGCCGAACGGCCCGCGTCGGGCAGGGCGTGTTTTCCGGCGGGGGCAAGATCGGCCGCGTCGGGGCCGTGCTGGATTTTGTCGTTGAGCAGGCAGACGAACGCGGCGAAGAGGAGCACATAAACGAGCCCGAACAGGACCAGCGAGGTCACCACCATGGGGGCCGTGACCGTCGGCGACAGCGCGTCCGAGGTGCGCAGCAGGCCGTGGACGATCCAGGGTTGGCGGCCGACTTCGGCGGCGAGCCAGCCGAGCTGGTTGGCCAGCTGCGGCCCGAGAACCCCGAGCACCAGCACCCATAGCAGCCAGCGCTTCCGCACCAGAGTTCCGCGCCACTCCAGGAAGGCCGCCAGCCCATTGAGCGCCAGCAATCCCATCCCCAGGCCCAGCATGCCATGGTAACTCAAATACGTCAGCGGCACCGGCGGACGATCCGCGCGCGCGAACTCCGCCAGCCCCCGGACAGGCTGGCCGGCCTCGCCATGAACCATCCGGCTGAGCAGCCCCGGGATGCCGACGCCGAACCTGAGCCGTTCCCCGGCCTCGTCGACCCAGCCCCACAGGTTCAGCGGGGCGTTCGTTGTGGTGGCATAAAGCCCCTCGAACGCGGCCAGTTTGGCCGGCTGATGGCGGGCGACGCCCACGGCGCTGGCATGCCCGGTCGCCAATTGCCCCAGCGAAGCCGCCAGGCCCAACACCAGCCCCGCCCGCAGCGACCGCCGGGCGAACTCCATGTGCCGCCGCTTCAGCAGATACCATGCGCCGACGCTGACCACCAGCGAAGCGCCAGCCTGCCACGCGCCGCAGAGCACGTGGCTCAGCCGTTGCACCGACGACGGATTGAACACCATCGCCCAAAAATCCGTGATCTCCGCGCGCGCCGCCAGCCCCTCGCCCACCACGTGAAAGCCGGCTGGAGTGTGCATCCAGGAATTGGCCACCACGATCCAGATGGCGCTGAAATGCGCCCCCAAACACACCATGCACGTCGCGAAAAAGTGCATCCGCGGCCCCACCTTGTCCCAGCCGAACAGCAGGAGCGCCAGGAAGCCCGACTCGAGAAAGAACGCGAAAATGCCTTCGGCGGCCAGGGCGCTGCCGAACACGTCGCCCACGTAGCGGGAGTAGGCAGCCCAGTTCGTG
Source organism: Verrucomicrobiota bacterium (assembly GCA_016935555.1). Taxonomy (GTDB): domain Bacteria; phylum Verrucomicrobiota; class Verrucomicrobiia; order Limisphaerales; family JAFGQR01; genus JAFGQR01. Next base: position 23,520 of record JAFGQR010000048.1, on the reverse strand, counting down.
CCAAACTCGAATTCCATCACGATCCCCGTCGCCACCCCAATCGCAAACGTCAACGCAAACACCTTCGTCCAGAACCGCGCCATCTGGTGGTAAACCGGATCGCGGGTCTTCAGCCACAACCCCTCCATGATCACCAGTAACACCCCCAGCCCGATGCTCAGCGGCGGATACAAGTAGTGAAACCCCACCGTCAGCGCAAACTGGATCCGGGACAGCAGCAGGACGTCCATAAAAGTCACGCTGGTTAGCAGAACGCCCCCCGGGGGTCAAGAGCCCGAACGGCGTCCCACAGCCCTCGCCTCGGCCTCGGCCCGGGCCCGCGAAACCTCGCAGCCCCGCCCCGCCGCGCGCCCGCTCCATTCATGGCGCCGGGGCGCCCGCCGCGCCGTTGGTTCGCATCTGCCGCAGCCGGTCGAGACTTTTCCGGGCCGGGGAGAAATCGGGATGGAGCTGGAGGATTTCGCGGAACTGGTGTTCCGCCTCGTCGACGCGTCCGAGTTTGAGGGCAACCTGCCCCAGGTTAAAGCGCGCTTCCGGGTAGGAAGGGTCGAGGCGCACGGCTTCGCGGAAGGGGGTGATGGCCTGCGCGGCGCGCCCTTGTTCGGCCAGCGCGCGGCCCAGGCTGTTCCACGCCGCGGCGTAATTCGGGTCGCTCTTCAAGGCGGCCTCGAAATGGGCGATCGCGTTCGTGTAATGCCGAAGGCCGGTCTGCAGGTTGCCCAGGTTGAGGTGCGCCTCGACATAGTTTGGGGAGATCTCCAGCGCCTTCGTGTAGGCGGCGATGGCCTCGTTGGTTCGACGCGCACGGGCATAGGCCGCGCCCAGGCTGAAATGGAGTTCCTCGTCCTCGGGGTCGATTGCCAGCGCGGTGCCGTAGCTGGCAATTGCCTCGGACCACCGGCCTTGCGCCAACATCGCGTTGCCCCGCTCGCGCAGCTGGACCGGATCGTTCGTGTCACCCCGCTCGGTGGCCCCGGATGCCGCCTCCGGCGTCCCCGCGGTTCGCGTCGGCGCGGCGCCGGGCAGGCCGCCGGGCGCGCCCGTCGACGGCGCCTGGGAGCGTGAGTCCCGCACCGGGCCGGATCGTCCGGGGCGGAGGGACGTCTGCCACACCAGGAAGCCCAGGGCGCCCAGAATGGCGGTGATCATGAGCACGCCTTCCCACGGGACGCGCCGCGGCGCTCGGAACCGTGCTGCAGGTTGGCCGGGTCTCACTCCGGACGAAGCCGGGTCACGACGGGCTTGGTGTCGCCGTTTCATCAGGTGCGCCCTCCAGTGTGGCCCCGGGAGGCCGGGGGTCAATCCTCGAGAGAAAACAAACCTGGGAATCCCCGTGTTTGAGGGTTCTGTCCTCCCGCCATGCCTCCGGAATGGCCAGGCGGTCGCGCTTGGCGTGGCCCAGGATGAGCCAGCCCCCGGGCGCCAGCAGCGGCGGCAGGTGGCGATTGTCGAGCAACTGCTGGGACAGGGAGTCGGACCGGCGGCCGAGGTTTTTCTCGCCAAACGGCGGGTCTGCCAGGATCAGGTCGAACCGGCGGCCTTCGGCGGCCAGTTGAGGCATCGCGAGAAACACGTCCTGGACCCGGACATGGAACGGTGCGGCCGCCAGCCCGGCGTCCCGGGCGTTCTGTTGAATGCAGCGGGCGTGCCTCGGGCAGCGTTCGATGCACACCGCCGAGGCGGCGCCGCGGCTCAGACATTCCAGACTCAGCGCGCCGGTGCCCCCGAACAGTTCCAGCACCCGCGCCCCGAGCACCCGCTCCCCAAGACGGTTGAAAATCGCCTGGCGCACCAGATCGGGTGTCGGACGCACCCGCATGCCGCGGGGCGCACTGAGCCGTCTGCCGGCCGCGCTGCCGCCAATGATTCGCATGGGCGCAGGATGCCATGTCCGCGCGCCCGAGCGCACAAAAAACGAACTTGGTCCGCCATCCATCGACGGGAACCGGCGACAATCCGGCCAATGTGTCTCGGAATACGTCCCGGGTGTCCTGAGGTTGGACAGTGGGGTGGGGCGGCGGGGGTGTATGGCAGCGTAGTGGCGGCGGCTCCGGCACCGTCAGCAGGATAATGCTGGGGCCAACTGCGCCCAAACGAACGTCATTTTCCGGCGGCGCAGCACGAATTTCGCCGTGCCGTCCCGGGGTGGCACTGCGGGTGCTAAAGATCCAGGCGTGTGCGGCATATGACTAGGGCTTTAAGCGGGTAGAATCTCGGGCTCATTGGACCACGCACCTCACACTGAGCCCACCCGGCGCAACTGCTGGACCCCCTTCTACCCGCTTTTTGCTTGTACACGCACCGCCCGATATCACCCCCGAGGCCTGCCATTCGGCGTTTGGCGTTCGGGTGTCGGCGGTTGGACTTGGTGAGCCCGCAACGCGTTTCCAGGGCCGGGAATCCGCCGAACGCAGAATCGATGCGCGTTGCCTGATTGCATTTCGCGCCGGATTCGCCACACTCGGCGCATGCACAAGTGGATGATGATGGGCATGGTGCTGGGCGTGGCGGCGCAGGCGGACTCCTGGCCGCACTGGCGGGGGCCGGGGTTTGACGGCTCGAGCCCGGAGCGACATCTGCCCGCGCAATGGTCCAAGACGGACAACCTCGCATGGAGTGTGGACCTGCCGGGGCCGGGTGCGGCCACGCCGGTTGTGTGGGGGGATCACGTGTTCGTTTCGAGCACGGACACGCGCGAAGGCGCCTTGGTGGCGATGGCGGTGGATCGGAGGAGCGGGGAGGTGCGCTGGCGCCGCAAGGTCGCCGACGGGTTGCGGCGTGACCACCGCAGCAATTTCGCCGCGCCATCGCCAGTGACCGACGGCCGGCGGGTGATCTTCTATTACAGCAGCGGCGAGCTGGCGGCGTTTGATTTCGCCGGCCGTCCGCTCTGGGCGCGGAACCTGCAGAAGGAGTATGGCGAGTTTGCGTTTTTGTGGACGTATTCAAGCTCGCCCCTGCTTTACAGCAACACGCTGTTCCTGCAAGTGCTGCAACGCGATGTGCCGGTGAGCGGACGGGGGCGCCGCGACGGCCCGAACGAGTCCTATCTGCTGGCCCTGAATCCGGCCACCGGCCAGAACCGGTGGCGGCACATCCGCCCCAGCCCGGCGGTGGCCGAATCGCGCGAGGCCTTTTCCACACCCATTCCCTACACGCACGAGGGGCGCACGGACCTGCTCGTGGCGGGCGGCGATTGTCTGACCGGTCACGATCCCCAAACCGGTCGCGAACGCTGGCGCTGGGGCTCCTGGAACCCTTCGAGAACCGGCCACTACCGCCTCGTGCCTTCCCCGGTGGGCGGGGCGGGCGTTCTCCTCGTCTGCGCGCCCAAGCTGGAGCCCGTCTTTGCCATCCGCGCCAACGGCTCGGGAACGCTGGGCGAGGCCGCGGTCCTGTGGAACAGCCGCCACGCGCGGGAGCTGACGTCGGACGTGCCCACGCCGTTGTTTTACGACGGCGACTTCTTTGTGTTGAGCGACCTGCGCAAGAGACTCTCGCGAGTCGAGCCTCAAACCGGGCACGTCAAATGGACCCTTGAGACGCCAGGGCGCGCGAAATATGAGGCGTCGCCCACCGGCGCTGACGGCCGGATCTTTCTGATGAACTTTCGCGGGGACGTCACGATCGTTTCGGCCGGGTCGGGCGAGGTGCTGCGCACGATCGGGATGGGCGAGCCGGGCGACGACATGATCCGTTCAACCCTCGCCATCGCCCAGGGGCAACTGTTCATCCGGACAAACGCGAAACTCTTCTGCGTGGGGCCGGGCAAGCAGGGCTAGGCGGGCTAGGCGGGCAGGGGAGGCGCCGGCGGCCTGGCGAGGTTCAAGTCGCGCGCGACGTCTTCGATGAGGCTGAGGACGGCGTGCTGGAGGATGCCCTGTTCGTGTTCGAGGATCCAGTGGAGCAGGGGCACGGTCAGCAGCAGCATCCAGATCCAGGGTTGAAGGGGAGCCAGGAGGCCGATGGCGAGAAGTTCCACACCCACCAGCGCCCAAAAGACGCACCGGGCAGGCAGCGACCAGCGCGGAACCAGCCGGAACCGGATGCGGAAGCGGCCCCGGTCGAGGGGTTCGGAGACGGTGGTCAGGAGCACACGGCTCCAGCGGGGGCCGAAGATTTCGAGGTCGTGATCGGCCCAGGCGGTATCGGTTCGGGTTTGCCACTGTTCGCGTTCGAGGCGGGCGAGGACGGCGTGCAGGAGGGTGTAGCGGTCGGCGCGGCCGTCGGACCAGAAGCATCCGAGTGTGACGGCTGGCTGGCGCCAGGGATGGGGTGAGGCGGCAGCTCGGCGGTCGGCCGGGTGGAGAGCCGAACCCGGCCGGAGGCGGGGCCGATACCGGCCCCAGCCGCGGGCGACGGGTTGGAGCAGGTAAAGGGCGGCGACGAGGGGGCGGGACCAGAAGCGTTGCCGGGCGGGGGGCAGGTTGGCTTGGGCGGCGGCGGCGGCGACGACGGCGAGGGAGGAGGCAGCGCTGGCGAGGGCAAGCGGCCAGAGGGCGGGCAACGCGACGGTGAGGATGAGCAAGGGGAGGGTGACGAGGACGTGGAATTCGAGGGAGGTGCAGAGCATGGCGCCATAGGCGGGCGCGGAGGTGTAGAGTTTTTGGAACAGGCTGCTGGCGAAGGGGCCGCGGTAAATGATGGGGGGTTCGACAACGATGCCGGGGCGGGAAGGGGCGTAGATGCGGCCGCGCCAGACGCTGCGTCCGATGGCGTTGAAGTATTTGGGGTGTTTGCGGGCGAGCAGCGCTTCGGCCTCGCCGTAGCCGCGTTGCTGTTGCATGTAGGCCCGCACGGTGGACCGCCGGTAATGCCACACAAAACCGCCCGGGCTGAAGCCGATCTTGTATCCGCGTTCCTGCAGTCGCCAGCACAGGTCCACATCGTCGCCCGCCGTGCGGAAGATGGGATCGAAGCCGCCGACTTCGGTCAGGGCCCATTTGTGGAACGCCATATTGCAGCCGGGGATGTGCTCGGCGTCGCGGTCGGTGAGCATGACGTGCGCGGGGCCGCCGGGGGACACCATGACGGCCGAGGCGACCAACGAATCGTCCGGCGGCAGCACATTATGGCCGCCCATGCCCACGTAGGATGTCCCGTGCAAGTCCCCGACCAGATAGTGCACCCAGTCCTCGTCGGCGCGGCAGTCGGCGTCGGTGAACGCCACGATGGCGCCGGTGGCGGCGGCGATCCCGGTGTTGCGCGCTGCGGACAACCCCCGGTTCTCGGGGTGCCGGATGACGCGCAGCCGGGGATACGACCGGGCGATCTCGGGGGTGTCATCGGTGGAGCCGTCGTCCACGAGAATCACCTCGTAATCGGGGTAATGGAGGCGGAAGAGCGAGTCCAGACAGGCTTGGAGGGTGCGTCCGCCGTTATAGCTGGCCACCACCACCGACACGCGCGGGTGCTCCGGCAGGGCGAACGGCGGCGTCTGGCGGTAATGATTCCGGACGGCCTCGAAGGCGGGGCGCGGCTGTCGGTCGCGGGTGGTGAGGCCAAACGCCCAGTCGGTGATGGGCATGCCGCCGCGCCACCAGTCGTCGGTAAAGCTGAACACGATCGTGCCGGCGAGGCCTGCGCGGAATGCGGCTTCGATCTGCCAGCCGACGATGTCGGCCTGGCGATCGGCGCCTTCGCGCAAGGCGTCGATGCCGAACTCGGTCAGGAGCAGCGGCTTGGCGTCGGCGATCATCTGGAGCCGGTCCAGGTAGCTTTCGAACGCGGGGCGTTCGTGGAGATAGACATTGAAGCTCACGAAATCGACCGCTTGCGGACACAGGTATTCGGTGGGGGGAAAGCCAGCGTAGGTGCAGAGGCCCTCGGGATCGGCGGCTTTGGCTTCGCCGACGAGGGAATCGATGAACGCCTGGACGGTCTGCACGCCGCTCCAGCGGACGATGTCTGCCGGGATCTCGTTGGCGAGGTTGAACGCGAAAATGGCCGGGTGCTGCCGGCAGTCCCGCACGGCCTGGCGGATGGCGGCGCGGGTTTTCCGAGGCGCACTCAGCGCGTCGAGGAAACCCGCGGTCCCGGGCCAGGACAAATCCACCAACACGCGGATCTCGTGTTCGGCGGCCAGGTCCAGAAAGTTCAGTGGTGGAGTACAATAGACGCGCACGAGGTTGGCGCCCAAATCTCGGAGCTGGAGGAAATCCCGGCGGATCTGGTCCGGGCTCGGGAACAGGAGTCCCTGGGGATCGGGGGCAAACGGCCCGTAACTGACGCCTTTCACGTGGAACTTGTGCTCCTCAAGCCGGAAGAATTTGCCATCCACGGCGACTCGGTGGGAGGGGGAGCCCGGCTGGGGGTTCATTCTTGGTCGGCGAGCTTGAGGGCCCGTTCGAGGGTGGTCCAGGAGCGGCGCTCGACTTCCTTGCTGACGGTCCAATGGTATTGCCAGACGAGGTTATTGCTTTCGGACTGGAGGGGGTTGACGAGGGTCAACGTGCGTTGGAAGTCGTCGAGCACTTGGCGGTTTGAGAGGTTGTCGACCTCATCGAGGAGGCGGTTGAAGAGGCGTTGGGCCTGGGGCTGGTATCCCTTGGTGTACAGCAGGATGAACGCCTCGCGCAACTCGAGATGCTTGCCTTGGTTAAGGTTGATCTGCCGGATCACCATCACGCTGCACACCACCAAGACCAGCGCGAAAATCAGCATCGACCGATAGTGCCGTAAAAACCGCATGCGCCTCTTAGACTGGCGCGCCCGGGGCTGCATTCACCGGCACTTCGCCGCGCCAAGCCCGCGCGCGGGAACAGTCAAGGCCGGGCGGCTCCGGAAGCGTCCTACGGCAGTTGGCGGATCCGGTAGTAGGCCATCGGATCCTGGGCGGCTCCGAAATCGGTGAGGTGCACGGTGGCGACGGAGCCGAGCTTGAACACGGCGATGGTCACCCACGGAGCGTCCAGCGCGTTGCGCCGTTCCAGGGCATACTTGCGGCCCGGCTTGCCCGTGAAGGCGATCGTCACATCGGGTGAACCCGCCGGATGCTCGATCGCCAACGACAGCACGTCCTGCCGGTCGTTCGGGTCCGTGCCCGCCCAGAATTCCTCCAGGTTCGTCATCCCGTCGCCGTCGGCGTCCTGGTCGGCGTCCCCCGCCTCGGCGGGATCCAGGCCGTGTTCGCGCTCCCACGCGTCCAGCATGCCGTCCCGGTCGCAGTCGGCGCACAACACCGCCAGGGGGAATTCCGCGACGTTGTTCGCCGGGACCGGGTCGTTGACGCTGGAACCGGCGGCGGCGCGGTTGGTGACGGTGCCTTCGGTGGTGGGGCGGAAGGTCACGGTGAGGTCGGCCTGGGTGTCGACCGGCAGGTTGAACATGCTGAACTGGACCCGGTCGCCGAGGTTGGTGACGCTTCCGCGGCTGGTGGTGGCGCTGACGAAGGCCAGGCCCGGGGGTATGGGGTTGGTGACGATGGGGAAGGGGGCGATGTTCGGGCCGAGGTTCTGGAGGACCAGGGTGAACGTGACATTGCTGCCGAGGGGCATTGCATTGGTCGGCGCGCTCATGGCCAGAACCAGGTCGGCGGCGCTGACCTGCTGCACAGCAAACGGGTTGCTCCGGCCGAAATGCTGCCGCGCATCCGTGGCGGTCAGTTCCACGTTCTGCTCCTCCTGCGCCACTTGAACCGTTCCCGACCACACGCCGTTTGTGAAGGAGCCGGAGACCACGGGCGCGATGGGGATGGACTTCAGCGTGTCGAAGATGAAGCGGGCGTTCGGGTAGCGGCTGTGGGAGTTGGGCCAGGGCGAATTGCCGTCGCTGCCGTCGCCGCTCCATTGCAGCGGGTGGAGGGGATACCAGCCGTTGTAGGACTGGTACCAAAGCGTGCGCGTATTGTATTGGGCGTCGCTGGAGGTCCGGCACCAGCCTTGGAGGCCGGTGGTGTTGTTGTCGAAACTGAAGTCCACCATCACGTTGTTGCTGCCGTTGTAAGGAAAGGGCGTGGTGAGGTTGAACGTGGTCCAGCCGACGCCGGTCACGCTGGCGGTGCCTTGATGGACGACCGTCCAGCCGGCGCCTTCCCACTGGTAGGGGTAATTGTAGTAATCGAGCGCGGTGTGCTTCATCCGGATGGTCCAATTCCCCAGGCTGATCGCTGGCGCCTGGGTGACATCGAGCGCCAGGGCCGTGATCGGACCCGCCGGGCCGATCTCGCTGGCGAGATAGATGATCTGGGTGCGCTCCTGTTCGTAGTTGACACCCATCGGGAAATAGTTCGTGGTGACGCCGGTGCCCACGGTGTTGGTGAGGATCCGGCCCTGGCTGCCCTGCAGGGTCACCGTGCCATTGAAATTGCTCACCAGGCTGTCGTCGAAATACCGTGCCGAAAGCGTCACGGGGAAGGGCGTGTTGAACGGCTGCGGCGAGGGGATCGGGTCCCAGACGAACTTGATGTCGTCGTCGCGGATGGTTCCCAGCGCCTGGGTCCGGACCAGCGTCGCGTTGGTCACCCACACCAGGTCGAAGACTAATGTCTCGTCGGGTTCGGCCACCACGTCGCCCAAGATCGGCACACTCACATTGCGGAGCAATCCCGGGAATTCGGGCATGAAGGTCGCGCTGCTGTCTTGCGGCACGTAATCGCTGTCCGCGGTCGCCGTGCCGTTGGACGTGGCATACGCCACGGTCACCGGAACACCCGCCGTGGCGGACAGGCGGATGGCAAACACCAGGTTCGACGTGCCGGTGTCGCCCTCGACGATCACCGGGTCGTTCACCGTGACGGCCGGCATCGTGTCGTTGTTCAGGATGGTGCAGGTGGCGGTTCCGCGGCCCAGTGACGCATTCACCGGGCTGCTCAGTGCCACCGTGAAGGTCTCGTCGATTTCGTAAAGGGCGTCCCCCCGGATGGCGACGGCCAACGTCTGTGTCGTGGTGTTGGGAGGGAATGTGAGCGTGCCCGAGGCGGCGGTGAAATCGCGCGTGCTGGCGGAGCCGAACGCGGTGGCGTATTGGACGGTGAGTGTGTTGGTGCTGGTCTGCAACAGGCGCACGGTGAACGCGGCCTGCTGGGTGCCCGTGTCGCCCTCCGTGACCGCCAAGTCGTCGATCACCAGCTGCGGCCCGAGCACCGTGGCCACCGCCTCGACCATGTTGTTGGCCAAATTCGGATCCGGCTCGTTGCAGGACACTGTCACCGTGTTCGTCAACAGCCCCGGCACCGCCGGCCGCAGCACCACCGTCACCGGGGCCACCTCGCCGATGCCAAGATCCTGCAGATCGCACGTGATCACGCCGCCGTCGTTGACGCAGCTCCCGTGCGACGTGCTCACCCTCACCAGATCCGCGCCGACCGGCACGGGCAGCGTCAGCCGCACGCCGGTGGCCGTCACCGGCAGGGTGTTGACCACCTGGATCGTGTTGGTGAGTTCAAATCCCACCACGACCGGGTCGGGCTCGAACGACGCATACGCGCCGAAATCGCTGGCGACGTCGAAGGCCGCGCTGACCCCCACGATGCCGCTGTCGTCGCTCGCCACCAGCGTCACCCCCGCCGCCGCCTGCGGGATCGTCACCTCGCCCGTCCAAACGCCGTTGACGAAATTGGTCACGGCGGCGGGCTCCATGGGCACTTCTTGCCCGAGCAGCGTGCGGGCGGTGAGGACGACGGTGCCGGCGAAATTGGTGATGACCTGCGAGGCCGTGTTGATGGCGCTGAGAGTGACGGGAAACGGCGTGTTTACCGGGCGCAGCGGGATCACGGGTCCCCACTCGTAGCGGGAGGGGTAAATGCCCGGATCCACCATGAACGTCGCGTCCGCGTAGCCGAGGCACTCGTCGCCGTCGAAGAACTGCGAGGAGCCCTCGTGATGGAAATACCAGCGGCCTGCGGGAATGGAGACCGTGATCGAGGCCATGTCGCTCAACCCGTCGAACTCGGCGACCACCTCCCGATCGCCGTCGGGCACGCGCCGCCGGACAATCCTCGTCGAGTTCTCGACAAACACGATGTAGTTGGTGCCAGCCACCCGCTCCGCGATGCCCCAATACGCCCAGCTCTCACTGTAGTTGTGGTTGAAACTTGACATCGCACCCAAATCCACCACCCGCCCCGACGGCATCTCGACGCTATACGCCCGCGTCCCGGTGTGTATCAATCCGCGCGCATAACCGGAGAAAATCCCGGAGCTGGAGCTGGTGGCGGGGATGGGCTGGGACAGGTCGATCCGGCGTCCGGTGCGCAGCCCGGTGCGGCCGTCGATCTCCAGCAGGGTGGTGACGGTCCCCTGGTTGCTCAGCGGCGTGTCCTCGTTGCCCAGCAGGTAAACGCGCTGCATCCGCAGGTCGGCGATCATGCCGTTCCACTGAACACTCTGGCCAATGCGCGCGCCGCCGGACAAGTCCGACAGCGCGTAGCGGGCCGTGGCATTGTCGCCGGTGACGAACACCTGGTCGGCGGACGTGGCGATCCCGCCGCGGTCGTCGCCGGCGAGGTTGTTGATTTCGAGGGTCCGGCTGTGGTTGGCGGTCAGGGTGAGCACGCGGAACTGGGCCAGATCGTCCACGGCCAGTTCGAGGGTGGCCTCCTTGCTGAGGACGGCCCCGTAGCGGTTGCTGACCAGGACCGAGTAAGCGCCGATGGCATCGCCCTGGACGTTGGTCAGCACCAGCATCGCGTTGGTGGCGCCGGCCAGGTCCACCCCGTTGAAGCGCCATTGATACCCCAGCGGAAGGCTGCCGGAAGCGACCACGGTGAAATCGGCGGTGCCGCCGTAGAGGGCGATCTGATTCCGGGGTTGGCCGAGGATCACGGGCGGTGTCGGGCCGGTGGTAATGGCCACGTCGTCCAGCGCCCAATGGTCGCAGCAGCTGCCGCTGTGGTTGTTCTGCCGCCAGCGAAAGAGCGTCGCCTGGCTTTGGGCGCCCGAAGGGATGGACATGCCCACCTTGGACCAAGACGTGTATTGGCTCGAATCGTACCGGGCCGCCTCCACCCACGTGCTCCCGTTGTCCACGGAATATTCGAACACCACCCCTTCCCCGGGCAAATCCGCCGTCTCCCAAGGTTCGTTCGAGCCGTCGGCCAGCCGGATCGCAAAGAAAATGCCGCCTCCGCTCAGCGTGTTCAAGGGCCGCGTCGTCGCCGAACGCTCGTCGTCGCCCCCGAACCAGAGCGAATTCGGCCCGGACACGCTCCCGCCGTAGTTGGTTGCCAGCAGGCTGTCGCCCACGACGCCGCCGAAGGCCAGCCATTGAATCAGGTCAATGTCGGGGTCAAAGTCGTCCGTGAAACTCCCGGCATCGACCACCGTCAATTCGGCCGCCCGGCTCAGAACGCCGCCAAACGCGTTGCTGACGCGGACCGAGTAGAGGCCCGCGTCGTTGGTGGTGAGGTTCAGCAGCGTCAGCGTCGCATTCGTCGCGCCCGGAATGTCGACCGGCAATGCCACGACATCACCGGACGCGCTTGCGGGACCGGAGCGCTGGAAGCGCCACTGGTAGAACAGCGGAAGGGCGCCTTCGGCGGTGACGCTGAACGTGGCCAGGGAATCGACCGAGCCGACCGTGTTCACGGGTTGGATCAGGATGACCGGGGCTCCGAGAATCTTCAGGGGGGTGGAGGCGTCCGCGAAGCCGACGAGATTGCTCACCGTCACGCTGTAGATGCCGCCGTCGCCGGGCCCCACGTCCGTCAGCACCAGCATGGCGTCAGTGGCTTCCGGGATCGGCACGCCGTTGTGCCACCACTGGTAGCGCAGCGGCGGGCTGCCCACGGCATCGACCCGGAACGTCGCCCGCGTTCCCTGGTTGACGACGGGATCGCCCTCCAGGCCGCGGATCAACGGGTAGCCCGGGTCGGTCGTGTAACGCGCGCCGGCAGAGCCGAGCGCCTCACTGCCGGAGAAGAACTGCGAGTAACCTTCGTGATGGAAAAACCAACGGCTCCGCGACGTCGAGAACGTGATGCTGGCCATGTCCGACAAGTCGGCGAATTCGCGCACCACGGTCGTCAAGCCGTCCGGCACCCGCGTGCGCACGATGGCCTGCGAATTCCTCACATGCACCAGGAACACCACGCCGTCCAGGTATTCCGCAATCCCCCAGAACGCCCAGCTCTCGGTGCCCTGGTGCGACGGGAACGGCATCTCGCCCAGGCCGGACACGGTCCCCGACGGCAGGGCAATGTGGTGCACGCGGCTGCGGCTGTTGTCGAAAAGCACCACGCAGCCGTACCCGGCGAAGATGCCCGAGCCATAGCCCAGCGCGACGGGCGCGGACAGGTCGATGCGGTTGGTCGTGAGCCCCCCTTTGGTTTCCTCGATTTCCACCAGCGCGTCGACGGTGCCGGCGCCGGTCATGGGGACGTCCCCCTGGACCAGCGTGTACACCTTGGCGGTGCGCAGGTCGGCCGCCAGCGCGTCATGCCGCGTGCCCACCGCCACGCCTTCCCCCAGCGTGCTCGCATCCCACACCCCGGTGCCGCTGTCGCCCGTCAGGAAGACGCGGTTGCTGCTGACGGCGATGCCGCCGCGGTCGTCGCCAATCAGGTTGTTGACGTCCACCGCCAGCGCCTCGTCGGGACTCAAGTCGAGGATGCGGAAGGTGAGATCCTCATCCAGGATGAGGCGGGCGACGCCGCTGGTGGCGCGGCCGTAGGGATTGGACGCCACGGCGTAGTAGTTGCCAATCGCCCCGAAGGAGACGTTGCTGAGCGCCAAGGTGGCGTTGGTTTCGCCGGCCATGCGGTTGGCGGCATGATACCACTCGTAGGCCATCGGCGGCGTGCCTTCCGCCACCACCGCAAAGGTGAACGTGTCCCCCGAATGACCACGCTGGTCCTCAGGCGAGGCCAGGATCACCGGCAGGTCCGACACGGCCGGGTTCGTCCCGTGCTGGTATTCCTCGAGGTTCGTCAGCCCATCGCCGTCCCCATCCCCCGCGGCATCCCCCGGGTCCGCCGGGTTCAGCCCGTACAACCGCTCCCACGTGTCAGGAATGCCGTCTTCGTCGCAGTCGCTGCACACCAACAGGACGATCTCCACGGCGTTGTTGGCCGGGTCCGGATCGGCGACGGCGGAGCCCACCGTGGCGGTGTTGGTGAAGGCGCCTTCCTGGTCGGCGACAAACTCGGTCACGACCAGGGCGCCCTCGCCGCCGGCGAGCGTGCCCAGGTCGATGCGCAACGTCCCGCCGTCGTTGGTGACCGAGCCCTGGCTCGCCCACGCCGACTGGAAGGTCAACCCCGCCGGAAGCCCATTGGTGAGGACCACGTTCGTCGCGTCCCACGGGCCGTAGTTGGCCACATACAGTTTGAACACCACCGGGCTGCCGGCGGCGACCGGGTTGGCGCTGGCCAGCATGGCCATGTCCAGGTCGGCGGCGACCCCCTCCATGACGTCCAGCGGGTTGCTGTCGCCGCTGTGCCCGGCCGCGTCCTGCGCCCGGAGCATGACGTTGGTGGCAGCCTGCAGGAACGTCACCTCGCCCGACCAGACGCCGTTGACAAAAGAGGCCGAGACACCGGGATCGACGGCGACGGGCGTGGGCGGCTGGCCGGCGAGGTAAACCAGGTCCACCATGTAGAAAACCTCGGAGCCTCCCAGGGAGTTGTTGGGGTAGGCGTCGCCCATCTGGTAATACTGGGTTTCGATGCTGCCGTGGGCAAAGGTGTTGGTCCACGGATACGCATAGCAGAAACTGCCTTCGGCGCCCGTGTAAGCCGCCACGCGGTAGCTCTGCCCCGCACGCAACGTCACCGGGACCGGCACGGGCGTTTCGCGCCAGACCCCCTGCGTGCTGGCGACGTTCTGGCTGAGCACGACACGCCCGGCACTGTCCCAGATCGTCACTTTCACGCCCGAAATGTGCCGGACGTGCGTGACCCGGACGTCCTCGGTGAACACGACGTCGGCGCCGATGGTATAATCTGCACCCCCCTGGCAGCCCATGGCGACAAGGTCGCCCGCCATTCGGCCTTCGACTTGGGGCGAGGGCACGAGCGCGCTGAGCGACACGGTCCCGTCAAAGGTCGTCACCAGGGTGTCGTCATGATACCGGGCGCTGAGGGTGACCGGCACGGGATCGCCGAGCACCTGGGGCGACGCGATGGGTTCCCAGGCGAACCGGATGTCGTTGTCGCGAATGGTGCCGATCGCCTGCGACGTGGCAATGACCGCGTTGGACGCGCCCAGCAGATGGAAGACGAGCGTTTCATCGGGCTCGGCCCGGGTGTCGCCGAGGACCGGCACATTGATGATGCGTGTCAACGAAGGCAAGTCCGCCATGAACACGACCTCACCCGCCTGCGGCAGGTAGTCCACGCCGGCCGTCGCGGTGACGTTGCTGGTCGCGTAGCGGACCGGCGTCGGCAACCCCGTGACGGCTGAGAGCTTCACCGAAAAGGTCAGCTGGTTGGTGCCCGAATCGCCCTCGGTCAGCGCCACATCCGCCACGGTCAGCGTCGGCGGCGCGTCGTTGTCGGCAATCGTCCCCACGGCCTGCGCGTCGCCCAGAATCGCCTGGCTCGGGTTTCTCAGCTGCACCAGGAAGGTCTCGTGGGTCTCGTGGCGGACATCGCCGCGGATCGGCACCGTGAACATCTGGGTGGTGACGTTTGGCGGGAAGGTGAGGGTGCCCGAGGTGGCGGTGACATCCAGCGCGCCGGCGCTGCGGTTGGCCGTCGCGCACTGGACCGTCACGGTGTTGGTGGTCGGGTAGGCCAGCCACACGGTGAACTCCGCGTTGGTCGTGCCGGTGTCGCCCTCCCCAATCGTCAGGTCGTCCACCGCCAGGGGCGGGTCCGTCACGGTCGAGATCACCACCGCCTCGTTGTTGGCCGGGTTTGCGTCCGGCTCGTTCCGCGTGATCCGCGCCGCGTTCGTCAGCATCCCCGCCACCGCGGGAATGACCTGCACGGTCACCGTGGCGACAGCCCTTTCGGGAAGCGTGCCGAGATCGCACACGATGCGGTCGCCGGCGGGTGTGCAGGCGCCCTGGGACGACGCGGCGCCCACGAGCGTGACCTGCGCCGGCAGCACGTTCGTCAGCCGCACCCCCGTGGCCGCGTCCGGGCTGGCGTTGACCACGCGGATCGAGTAGGTCAGCAGTTGCTGGATCGACACCGGCTCCGGGGTCGCGTAGACGAACACGCCGAAGTCGTTCGTGCTCACGTCCAGCGGCGCCGTCAATCCGATCAGCCCCAGGTCGTCTTCGGCGCGCAGCACCACGTTCGACGCCGGCTCCAGGAACGTGACGGTGCCCGTCCACGTGCCCTCCACAAAATTCGAGGCCAGCGTCGGAACGATGGCAATCGGCTGGCCGTCCGGGGTGGACGCGCTGAGCCGGACCACGCCGTTGAGCGCGGCGGCGGGACCGCGCGAGGTCGTCTGGGCGGTCAGGGTCACGGCCACGGGCGCGTGGGCGGGCTGCAGCGTGTCGAGCGGCCCCCACTCATAACGCACCGGGTAAATGCCGGAGTCGACCGTGAACGCCGCATTGGCATAGCCCACCGTCTGGTCGATGTTGTCCTGACGATTGCGGAACACGGACCATGACCAGTGGTGAAAATACCAACGCCCGAACCGCGGCGACGCCGTGATCGAGTCCATCAGGCCGAATCCGTAATCGCTGTTGTCGGTCAGCACGGTCGTCCGCAGCCCGTCGGGCACACGCCGGCGCACGATGGATTGCGTGTCCTGGACAAACACCAGGGACGTCACGCCGTTGGTCTTCTCTGCAATGCCCCAGAAGCCGTAGTAGGTCACCATCCGCGAAAAGGAATTCATCTGGCCCAGGTGGCTCACAAACCCCGACGGGAGCTGGATGCTGTAGACTTGGTTGAACAGGTTGAGCACGACGATCTGCCCGTAACCGGCGAACAATCCCGTGTTGTAACGGGCGTCGATGGGCATGGTCAGGTCCACCCGCTGCCCGTTGAGCTGGCCCGTCTCGCCATCAATGCCCAGCAGGGTGGTGACGGTGCCGCCGTTCCTGTCCAGCGGATCGTCGCCGTAGCCCAGCGCATACACCCGCTCCGTCCGCAGGTCGCTCGCCAGCAGACTGTAGCCCGGGTCCAACGCCACCCCGCCGCCCAGTGTGCCCAGCGGAAAAAGCGCCGTCACCCCTTCGGGCAAGTCGTCGTCGCCGCCACCGGTGACAAACAGGCTGCTGGCCGAGGCGGCGATGCCGCCGCGGTGTTGGCCGGTCAAGTGGGCGTGTTCGCGGGCGTAGCTGCCGGCTGTGGTCAGGGCGTTGACCTGGAAATGGGCGTGGTCCTCAATGTAGTCGACCAGCCTCAGGACGGCAGGATCGCTGAGCACGATGCCGTAGGCGTTGCTCAGCGCGACGCGATACTGGCCCTCGTTGGCCGCCTGGACGTTGGTCAACAGCAGCACGGCGTTGGTCTGCTCCGCAAGGCCGGCCCCGTTGAATTGCCACTGGTAAAACAGCGGCGGCGCGCCTTCCGCGCCAACCCTGAACAGCACATTCGACCCCGCCACCGCCGCGGCGGATTGGGGTTGCCGCAGAATGACCGGGGCGCTGTACACCACCAGCACCGCCACCGCGCTGGTCACCGACCCATAGGCGTTCGTGATGATCACCTGGTAGCCCCCGGCATCGCCGGGCTGCACCTCGGGAAGGCTCAGCGCCGCGTTGGTTGCTCCCGGCAGCCTCTCCCCACCCATCTGCCATTGGTAATACAGTGGCTCCGTCCCGGTCGCCTCCACCGAAAAAAGCACCGTGGCCCCCGGATACGCCGTCTGATCGAGCGGCTCCACCGCGATGGCGGGCGGCTCCGGCCGGCTGATCAGGCCGCGAACCACGACGGCTTCGGATGATGCGGGGGCCAGATCCGTGCTGGCCTGGCTGGACGCCAGCGTTGCCCACGCCGTGGCCACGGCAAATAGAGAACGTCTTAAAACCGGGTTGGTCACCTTCATGGCTGCGTTTGGAATCCGAACGATTCAACAGTCGGCAAGCCACAACACCCGCGTGTTTGTCTGCAGTGTGCGGCCCTAAAACTCGATTCAAACAGACATTGGCGCTTCTGTCAGGCAAAAAACGCCCTTAAAATCACCTTCGCCCTACTTAGACGGCAACCCCCCGGGAATGCTCACGGGTTCGGCGGGAATAAATGCAGCACCTCGAAATTCCAAATTCTGTTCTCGCCTCATAACATACGCAGGCCGTTAGGCTCCCCGGAATGGCGGATTGAGGTCGGCGCAGCGCCTCAGGGGAAGTATGGGCTCGACGGAGTCTCGCCCTGCCGTAGTTGCGCCGCCTTCGGCCTGTGGAAGCGCGGCTCATGGGAAGCCCGAACCTCCAAGACCCGATGTTCGATGTTCGGCGTTCGATGGTTGTCCCAGTTTCTGCACCAAGGAAGCCCCGCCGCCGCGGCGGAGATGGGGACTCGCTAGGCGATGATGCTCTGCCAGCCGTCGCGATATTCCCGGCGCAGGAACTTGTTGGCCTCGGGCAGATTCGGGATGGACAGCGTTTGGGGATCCCACTGGAGGGCGGCCAGGGTGAGTTCCTTCCGCAGTTGGACCCGCAAGGCCACATTGCCCAGCAACACCGCCTCCGCCAGCGGCCCCGCCCAGTTGAAATTCGACCCGGCGGGTTTGCCGCCTTTGCAGGCTTGCGCCCATTCCTGGTAATGGTCGCCTGCCCGAGGAATGGTCCTGGGCGCCTCCGGCCACGCCTTCGCCCGCGAGGGCGGAAACACGCGGTTGCCCAAAATGTAGCCCTCGTCGCCCACCAGCAGACGCCCGTTGTCGCCCATCGTCACCCCCTCCGGCAAATCGCGCGGACGCGGCGGGCGCAGCCCGCCGTCGTACCACACCACTTTGACCGGCGGCATGGCGACGGCGCCGGCGCCGACGCCGGTGAGACCCTGGACGTGGTCATTGTTGGGTTGGACCTCGGCGGTGCGCGCCGGGAAATCATAGGTGACCATCGAACCCAGCGGGTAGGTTTCGTCGTTGACCCGCGTCGAGGACGCCTGCACGCGGAGCGGCGCGCCGAGCTTGAGCGCGCGGAAGATCGGGTCCAGAGCGTGACAGCCGATGTCGCCCAGCGCGCCGGTGCCGAAGTCCCACCAGCCGCGCCAACGGAACGGGCAATAGATGGAGTGGTAGGGTCGCATCGGCGCCGGCCCGATCCATAGGTCCCAGTCCAGCTTCTCGGGCACGGCGGGCTTGTCGCCCGGGCGCGGCACTCCCTGGGGCCAATACTCGTTGAACAATCCTTGCGAGGGACGGTCCGTCCAGACATGCGCCTCCCGCACGGGACCGATGGCGCCGTGCCAGACCAGCTCGCTGAGGCGGCGGGTTTCCTCCGAGGCCTGCCCCTGGTTGCCCATCTGCGTGGCCACCTTGGCCTTGCGCGTCGCCTCCGCCACCTGGCGCGCCTCCCAGACCGAGTGCGTGAGCGGCTTCTCGCAATAGACGTGCTTGCCCATCTTGAGCGCCATCACCGACGCGAGGGCGTGCACGTGATCGGGCGTCGCCACCACCACCGCGTCGATCGACGATCCCATCTCCTCCAGCATCTTCCGGAAATCCTTGTACGCTTTCGCTTTCGGAAACCGCTTGAACGTGCCCGCCGCGTGCCCCCAGTCCACATCGCACAACGCCACGATGTTCTCGTTGGCAAACTGGCTGATGTCATGCCCGCCCTGCCCGCCAACCCCAACGCCCGCAACGTTGAGTTTGCCGCTGGGGGGCGTGGCGCCGTTCAGGCCCAGCACATGGCCGGGCACGACTTGAAACGCGGCGGTGGTGGCCGCCAGACCGCCCAGGAAATGGCGGCGGGATATCGGGTTGCTGCTGTTGTTGTCTTTCATGAGACTGGTTGGATTCCAAAAACCATTGCCCCCGGGCACCTCCTGGGGACTGCGATTGCGTAGTGAGACGAATCGCGCGGGCGTTCTATTGAACCGATTTAGTTCTCCTCCGGAATGCGCATGCCGTAGAAGGAGCGGTAGACGAAGGCCAGCGCGACGAGGAAAAAGACGGCGCCGATGGCGGTCTTGACGTTTTGATTGGTCATGGTGACGGCGATCTCCACCGCGAGCAGGCCGAACAGGGTGGTGAACTTGATGACGGGGTTCATGGCCACCGAGGAGGTGTCCTTGAACGGGTCGCCCACGGTGTCGCCCACGACGGTCGCCGCGTGCAGCTCGGTGCCCTTCTGGCGCAGGTCCACCTCGACGATCTTCTTGGCGTTGTCCCAGGCGCCGCCGGCGTTGGCCATGAAGATGGCCTGGAACAGCCCGAAGAACGCGATGGCGATGAGGTAGCCGATGAAGAAATACGGGTTGAAAAACGGCAGCGCCAGGGCCATGCAGAAGATCACAATGAAGATGTTCCACATGCCTTTCTGGGCATACACCGTGCAGATCCGCACGACCTCCTTGCTGTCCTTCTCGGACGCGGTGGTGGAATCGAGTTTGATGTGCTCTTTAATATAAACCACCGCGCGGTAGGCGCCGGTTACAACGGCCTGGGTGGACGCGCCCGTGAACCAGTAAATCACCGAGCCGCCCATGATCAGGCCCAGGATGATCTCCGGCTGCACGATGGAGAGCTTGGTCACCACGCCGCCGAACATGTTTTCGAGCAGAATGATGATGCCGAACACCATCGTCGTGGCGCCCACCACCGCCGTGCCGATCAGCACCGGCTTGGCCGTGGCCTTGAAGGTGTTGCCCGCACCATCGCCCTTCTCGAGTTGGTATTTGGCGTTCTCGAAGTCCGGCTTGAAACCGAAGTTCTTCTCGATGTCTTCCTTGATCTCCTTGCGCCCCTCGATCTGGCTCAGTTCATAGATCGACTGGGCGTTGTCCGTGACCGGCCCGTAGCTGTCCACGGCGATGGTCACCGGCCCCATGCCCAGGAAGCCAAACGCCACCAGGCCGAAGGCGAAGATCGGCGTGGCAAACAGGAACTCCTTCGGCATGATCGCATGCAAGGCCGGGTTTTGCGAAAAGAAGTAGGAGACGAACATCAGGAGCATGATCACCAGCCCCATCCAAAACGCCGAGAAATTGCCCGCGACGAACCCGGAGAGGATGTTCAGCGAGGCCCCGCCGTGCTTGGAGCAGTTGGTGACCTCCTTCACATGTCGCGAGTTGGTGCTGGTGAAGATCTTGGTGAACTCGGGAATCAGCGCGCCGGCGATCGTGCCGCAGCTGATGATGACCGACAGCACCCACCACAGCGCCGGCTGCACCTCGCCGTTCGCGTCCTTGAAATCCCCCAGCAGCAGTTTGCTGGCGACAAAGGTCACGAGGATCGAGACCGCCGAGGTGATCCACACCAGGTGGGTCAGCGGCGCCTCGAAGTCGAAGTCCTTCTTGTTCCCAAACATGGCCTTGCTCATCGCCTCGTTCACGAAATACGACACCAGCGACGTCACGATCATCAGCGCACGCATCGCGAAAATCCACACGATCAGCGTCGCGCAGATCACCGGGTTCGCCGCCAGCGCCAGCGCCAGAAACGCAATCAGCGCCACCCCCGTCACCCCGTAGGTCTCGAACCCGTCCGCCGTCGGCCCCACAGAATCGCCCGCGTTGTCCCCCGTGCAGTCCGCAATCACCCCGGGATTCTTCGGGTCGTCCTCCGGCAGCTTGAAGATGATCTTCATCAGGTCCGACCCGATGTCGGCGATCTTGGTGAAGATGCCGCCGCAGATGCGCAGCACGGACGCGCCCAGCGACTCGCCGATGGCGAACCCGATGAAGCAGGGGCCCGCCAGCTCGCGCGGCAGAAACACCAGAATGCAAATCATGAAGAACAGCTCCACGCACACCAGCAGCAGGCCGACGCTCATCCCGGAACGCAGCGGGATGCCCAGCGTGGCCAGCGGATTGCCCTTCAGCGCCGAAAACGCGGCCCGGGAGTTCGAGATGGTGTTGATCCGGATGCCGAACCAGGCCACTCCGTAGGACCCCATGATCCCCAGGATCGACGCCAGGAGGATCACCCCCACGTTGAACGCCACGTGCGACATCGCCATGGGCGCCCCGCTCGGGTCCTTGTGGTCCGTCAGCACCCCAAAATAATAAATCATGCACGCCGCAATCAGCATCCACAGGATCGCCAGGAACTTCCCCTGCGTGAACAGGTAGGTCTTGCACGTCTCCCAGATCATGTGGGACACCTTGCTCATGCTCTCATGAACCGCCAGGGCCTTCGTCTGCTTGTACTGCACCAGGCCGAACGCCGCCCCCACAAAACAAAACAGAATCCCCAAATACATCAGGTTCACCCCGCTGATGCCGCCCAACCCGTCAAACTTGACCTGGGTGAGGTCGGGAATCTTGATGTCCGCCTCGCTGGCCCCCACGCTGCCGGCCACCAGGAGCAGAACCCCCGTCAATGCCATGCGCCAAATCCAAGTGATGTGTGTGCTCATAAATGCGGCGGAGTCTCCGGAGGAATCGCCGTCGTGCCAAGCAAATTTTTGTTGTCTTTCCACCCTTTTTTGCGAGCCCGCCGCCGCTCAGCCCCTGGCCGCCTCCTTCGCCCAGGTGTCGCGCAGGGTGATCGTGCGGTTGAACACGGGCCTGCCCGGCTGCGAGTCCGGATCGAGCGCGAAATAGCCCAACCGCTCGAACTGGTAGCGCATGCGGGGATCGGCATCGCCCAGCGACGGCTCGAGTTTGGCCGTCCGCACCTGGAGCGAGTGCGGATTGAGGTGCTGTTGGAAGTCGCCGGCCGCATCCGGTTCGGGCACGGTGAACAGGCGGTCGTAGAGCCGCACCTCGCCGTCGAGCGCCTGGGCGGCGCTGACCCAGTGGAGCGTGCCCTTGACCTTGCGGCCGGCCGTGGCGCCTCCGGTTTTGCTGTCGAGGTCGGCGGTGCAGCGCAGTTCCACCGGCGCGCCGGCGGCATCCCTCACCACCTCGTCGCAGCGGATGATGTAGGCATACTTCAGACGCACCTCGCCGCCGGGGCGAAGCCGGAAATACTTGGGCGGCGGCGTTTCCATGAAGTCGTCCTGCTCGATATACAGCTCCCGGCCAAACGGGATGCGGCGCCTGCCCGCGGACGGATCCTCCGGGTTGTTGACCGCGTCCAGTTGCTCGACCTGGCCTGCGGGGTAATTGAGGATGACCACCCTGAGCGGGCGCAGCACCGCCAGGCGCCGCAACGCCCGCCGGTTCAGGTCCTCCCGGATCGCGTGCTCCAGCACCGCCACGTCCGTCAGGCTGTTGAACTTCGTCACCCCGATCGCCGCGCAGAAATGGCGGATCGCCGCCGCCGTCACCCCCCGGCGCCGCAAGCCGGAGAGCGTCGGCAGGCGGGGATCGTCCCAGCCGCGGACCAGGCGCTCGTGAACGAGCTGCAGCAGCTTGCGCTTGCTCATCACGGTGTAGCCAAGGCTCAGCCGGGCGAATTCGAACTGCCGCGGCCGCGGGCGCGGCAAATCGAGGTTCTCCAGAATCCAGTCGTACAGCGGCCGGTGCACCTCGAACTCCAGCGTGCAGACGCTGTGCGTGATGCCCTCGAGATAATCGCTCAGACAATGCGCAAAGTCGTACATCGGGTAGAGGCACCACCGGTCGCCCGTGTGATGATGCGTCACGTGCCGGATCCGGTAGAGCACCGGGTCCCGCAGCCACACGTTCGGCGACGCCATGTCAATCCGGGCGCGCAGCGTCCGGGTGCCGTCCGGGAACTCGCCGGCGCGCATCCGCGCAAACAGGTCGAGGTTTTCGGACACGGACCGGCTCCGGAACGGGCTGTCCTGGCCTGGCCGGTCCGGGGCGCCGCGTGTTTGGTCGACCTGCTCGGGCGTCAGGTCGCACACGTAGGCCTTGCCGTTGCGGATCAACCGGACGGCATACTCGTGGAGCTGGTCGAAGTAGTCCGAAGCGTAAAACGGCTCGAGATCCGCCCGCGGCGCCGTTCCCGCCTCCCGCGCACCGGGCATCACCGCGGCCAGGTGGAAATCGGGCCGGCCGCGCCACGGGACCGCCTCCGGGGTCTTGCCTTTGGGCTTGAGGCCGAGGCGGTCGTCGGCCCAGCCTTCGATCAGCCAGTTCACATCCGCCTGGATCGAGTCCACATACTCGACGTCTTCCTTGGCCGGGTTCGTGTCGTCCAGGCGCAGGTTGCACTGGCCGCCGTGTTCGCGCGCGATGCCGAAGTTCAGACAAATCGACTTGGCATGGCCGATGTGCAGATACCCGTTGGGTTCCGGGGGAAACCGGGTGACGATCCTCTCGTACTTGCCCGCCGCCACATCCGCCGCCACGATGTCGCGGATGAAATCCGAGGCGGCCGGCGCGGTGGCGGCGGCTGAAACCGTGTCGCTGGGTCGTGTCATAGCATGTCAACCGTTGGTTTCAACAAGCCCCGACCCTAATCCGCCCGGCCATGAAAAGACAGCGAATAAGAACCCCAGCCACCCCGCGGGCGCATCTCAGCTTTTTCCGGATCAGCCTCGTAATCCTAATCCTAATCCTAATCGTAATCGTAATCCTAATCCTAATCGTAATCGTAATCCTAATCCTAATCGCGCTTCCTATTCCGAGCTGCCTTCGTGCAACCGATAGTT
>JAFGQR010000047.1 GCA_016935555.1 Verrucomicrobiota bacterium | reverse complement strand
AACTATCGGTTGCACGAAGGCAGCTCGGAATAGGAAGCGCGATTAGGATTAGGATTACGATTACGATTAGGATTAGGATTACGATTAGGATTAGGATTACGAGGCTGATTGGGAAAAGGCTGAGATGCGCCCCGCGGCGGGTCGGCTTGTGGATTTTTGTTGTGTCGGGCGGGGGCTTGGCGTTTGATGCCCGCACGCGCCATGACTTGGTTGCAGCATTACAACCCCCTGGGAAACGCGTTCCTCTCCACGGCGATGGCGGCGCTGCCGGTCGTCGTCCTGCTCGGGGCCATTGCGCTGCTCCGGATCCGAATCCACTATGCGGCCGTGGCAGGGCTCATCGTCGCCCTGAGCGTCGCGGTCGGCGCGTATCGGATGCCCGTCACCGTGGCGGCCGCCACGACAGTCTACGGCGCGGCGTTCGGGCTGTTCCCGATCGGGTGGATCATCCTGAACATTATTTTTCTGTATCAGCTGACGGTGCAGCGCGGGCTCTTTGCAGTGCTCAGAGACAGCCTGGCCACCGTCGCGCCCGACCCGCGGATCCAGGTGATCCTGATCGCGTTTGCCTTCGGGGCGTTCATCGAGGGGATGGCCGGCTTTGGGACGCCGGTGGCCATCACGGGGGCAATCCTGATCCAACTCGGATTTCGTCCGCTGCATGCGTCGGGATTGGCACTCATTGCCAACACCGCGCCGGTGGCGTTTGGGTCGCTGGGCATTCCCATCACCACGCTGGAACAGGTGACTGGCATGGACGCGCGCCTGCTCTCGGCCATGGTGGGGCGGCAGCTGCCGTTTTTCTCCGTGCTCGTGCCGTTCTGGGTGGTGGCCGCGTTCGCCGGCTGGCGCGGCATGCTGGGCATCTGGCCCGCCGCCCTCACGGCGGGCCTGTCCTTCGCCGTGCCCCAATTCCTCGTGTCGAATTTCCATGGCCCCTGGCTGGTGGACATGATCTCCGGGGCGTGCTCGATCGGCGCCACGGTGGCGTTGCTGCGGTTCTGGCAGCCCAAGACCCTCTGGACGCCCAATGCCGCGCAGAATTCCGGCGCAACTCCAGGCGCGGGCGCGCCCGCCGCGCCCGCCGCGCCGCCCCGGCCCAACGCGCCGGTTTTGCAGGCGTGGATGCCATGGATCATCCTCACCGGGTTCATCCTCTGCTGGGGCCTGCCCCAGATCAAAGCCGGCTTGGACCACATCTTCGGCCCGCAATTCGAAGTGCCGGGCCTCCATCACGTGGTCCAACGCGTGCCGCCCGTGGCGCCCCCGGACGCGAAACCCGAAGCCGCCGTGTTCAAGCTCAATGTCCTGTCGGCAACCGGCACCGGCATCCTGCTGGCCGCAATCGTTGCCGGGCTGACGATGCGGCTGACGCCTGGCGCGATGCTCCAGGCCTACGCCCACACGCTCTGGCGGGTGCGCTTCTCCCTGCTCACCATCGCCGGCATGCTCGCCCTGGGCAACGTCACCAAATACTCGGGCACCGACGCCACGCTCGGCCTGGCGATGGCCCAAACCGGCGCCTTTTACCCGTTCTTCGGCACGCTGCTCGGCTGGCTCGGCGTCGCCCTCACGGGGTCGGACACGGCGTCCAACGTGTTGTTCGGCAGCCTCCAGAAGATCACCGCCGAGCAAACCGGCCTGAGCCCGATCCTCATGGGCGCCGCGAACAGCTCGGGAGGCGTCATGGGCAAAATGATTGACGCCCAAAGCATCGTCGTCGCCAGCACCGCCACCAACTGGTACGGACACGAAGGGGACATCCTCCGCTACGTGTTCTTCCACAGCCTCGCCCTGGCGACACTCATGGGCTTCCTGGTGAGCCTCCAGGCCTACGTCGCCCCCTTCAGCGCCATGGTCGTGCGCTAGAGTCCGTCACCCGTGAAACTCGTTGCAGGCAGATCAAGTCGGGCGCCGCGGGGGTGGCGTCTGTAGGGCGACCGTCAAGGACTCCCCACGGTCGTTTCGTACCGCACGCCGTCGGGCACGGGGACCGCGACGGGCACCGTGGTGCCTTCCCGGCCGACGGTGCGACGTGACGCATCCACGGCCACGAATGCGGTGTAAGCCGACATCAGCCCATACTCGAGCGCCACCTTCCGGATCGCCTCGGCAACTCCGGGATCGGGGCGGAACGCCCACTGGTCGTACAGGTCGGCGATCTTCATGCGGGCCCAGACATGGGGCAGGGCGGGATGCGCGGCGGCGGATTGCACGGCCGGGGCGTGGAGCGACACCTGCACCGGTTGGGCCCCGGCATGCCCGGTGATCCGGATCTCGGCGTCGGGTGCGCCCTCGAAACGGCCGGTGAGGATGACGGGGCGCCCCACAAACAAGTCGGGCAGGCGCTGCGGATAGACGTCGGTGACGCGCCATCCGTTCCAGTCGAGTTTCAGGTCGGTCATCGTGGGGTGCTGGATCCGCGCCATGAAGGTGTCCATGACGTGCGCAGCGCTGTCGTGCGGGCCCAGATAAGCGACGGCGCCCCGGCCAACCTTGGCCATGTGTTCGATCAGGTAGCGGTTCACGGAGGAGCCGATGCCAAAACTGAAGATGCGCGAGGCGCCCAGATGCTGTTCGATCGCCGCCAGGATCTGCGCTTCGTTGCCGATGTATCCGTCCGTCAGGAAGCACACAAACCGGAGGCGGGCCCAGTCGTGGGGGAAGGTCAGGGCGGCTTCGATGCCTTGGAGCATCATGGTGCCCCCTTCGCTCTTGAGCGCTGCCAGGTAGTGCAGGGCGCGGCGAATGTGCTCCGGGCTGGCTGGCACAGGTTCCGGGCCGAATGCGGAGGCGTCGTTGGAAAACCGGATGAGCTGGAAGGTGTCGTCGGGCCGGAGCTGGCGCAGGCCGCGTTCAATGGCGAGTTTGGCTTGGTCGAGGGGGCGGCCCCTCATGCTGCCGGAGCAGTCGAGGACAAACACCACCTCCAACGGCTGCCGGTCCAGGCGCACCAGCTCCCGGGGTGGATACAGCATGAGGGTGAAGAAACCGCCACGCTCGTCGCGGTGCGTGAGCAGGCTGGACTTGAGCTGGTCGCCGGCCACGCGGTAGCGCAGCACAAAGTCCCTGTTCGGTATCCGGTCGTTGGGGCTAAGCGCGATCGACCAGCGGCCCGGCGCCGCGACACGCTGGGTGATCACGTGGCTGCGACAGACGAGCTCCTCGACATTCACCCCGGCCTCCAGTTCCACCTCGAGCGCGATGTCGTGCCCGGTGCGCTCGTGGGGATTCAGGCAGGCCACCTGGGTCGGCCGGCCGGCAGATCGGGCGGCGACGGCGCGCGGCGCGGGGGCGACGCTGTTGGTCCAGCCGGGCGGATTGAAGCGGGGGCCCACCACCATGGGAAACACAAACTCGTACCACCCCTCCTCATAGGCCAGCGTGTGAAAATAGGTCAGGCGCACCTCCAGTTCCTTGCCGGGCTCGATGTTCGCCACCGCCTGGGTGAACAGGTTCGGGCGTTCCTGGGTGAGGAGGGACGCGACGTAGCCCTGGCGTTTGGCTTCGCAGTAGATGGCTTCGGCCTGCGCGCGTTCGCGGATAAGGCCGCGAATCCGGCGTTCGCCGATGACCATGAGGAACTCGTTGACGGCGGCATGGTGGGGCAGGGGGAACACGTACACCGCCTCGATCTTGCCCTCGTAAGGATTGCTAAACTGCTGGATCACCGACACCGTCGCGATGTGGGCGCTGATCGACGCCCGCATCTCAGTGTGCTTCAACGGCAACGGCACCTCCTGATCCCACGCCACCGGATGGGCGATCAGCGCTCCACTGCCCGGTCCCCCATCGTCGTCGGCGGGCGCGCCGGCGTCGCCGCGTGCAATGACCCACAGTTCCTCATCCGGGCTGGGCAGCGATCCCGGGGGTGCCGATGCGGAGCCGGGCTGGCTGCCGGGCGCGTGGCTGATTCGGCCGGGGCACATCCTGCACCCGGGCAGCAACAGCACGGCGGCCGTGCCCAGCGCCAGCCAGGTCCACCAGCCTGCAGCCGTCGGCGGAGGGTTCGGCGTGGCGGAAGGAATGCGGGTCGAGTTCATTCGGTGTTCCTTTCGACGAGGGCGGCGGTGGCGGGGATTCTTCGGCCGGCCG
This sequence comes from Verrucomicrobiota bacterium, assembly GCA_016935555.1. Lineage (GTDB taxonomy): Bacteria > Verrucomicrobiota > Verrucomicrobiia > Limisphaerales > JAFGQR01 > JAFGQR01. The sequence goes on along the minus strand of JAFGQR010000047.1, from coordinate 3,547 downwards.
CGTTGGCGGCGGTGTGCACGTTCACGGCGAATTGGGCGGGTTCGCCGGAGGCGATTTGAACATGGAGGGTGGCAACGCGGACCCTTCCGGTGGGCGGCGTGGTTTCGAGGTGATAGGCGGCGAGGATGAGGCGTTTTCCCCGGAGGGCTTTCGGATCATAGAAGGGCGGAGATCGAAACGCCGGCGGCTCGCCTCCCTCGATGCCCACAAACCGCACGCGGCCTCGGGTCGCCACCACTTCGACCTGATAGGCCGCCAGCGCCTGGCCGGCCACATCGAAATACAGATCCATGGACCGAAACGCCGGGGCGGATTCGGGGCGATCGGTTTCCTGGGCCAACAGGAGTGCGCCCGACATCAGGACCGCGGCATACGCCAGGCGTGCCTTCATAGGGTGGCGTCCGAATCCAAGCTCACCGCCCGCAGCGCAATCGCATCCGCGTCGTGCCGATCGACCACCCCGTCGCGATTGAAGTCCAGCTCCCGGGCCAACCGGGTTCCCCCCTGGACTTCCTGCGCCAGCGCCAACGCGTCCAGAATGTCCACCCGCCCGTCGCGGTTGAAATCCCCGGCCCGATCCGCCGGCGGCACCGACAGCGTCCTGAGTGCAAGCCAGCCGGCAGCCATCACGCCGGCTGCGGCCCCCGCCCACGCCAGCCGCCGGAGTCCCGGGAAGGCGACGGCTTGCACACCACGCCGCATCCAGTCGCAGAGGGTTTGCGCCGTTGCCGGCAGCGAGGGTGCCGGCCTGGCGGCCGCGGTTCGGAGATGGCGGCTGGCTTCTTGCAGGATGGCATCATCCACGATCGACGGCACGATGATTGCGGGCGGGGCGAGGGCCGCGAGTGCGCGGATGAGCCGTTCCGGCGTCGGAGGCGCCTCGTTGGGACTGCATGGTCGGTGGTCCGTCATGGCCGTCAGCGATCCATTAAGTGCGGATGGAGGGGAAAAGGTTCACGGTTCGAAGAGGATTGTTGTGTGGGGGTCGCTCCGAAGAGTCTGGAGCGCGTAGTGCAGGCGCGACTTGACAGTGCCCAGAGGCAGGTCCATCGCGAGCGCGAGTTCGTCGAGCTTCAGACCGTCGACGAACCGCAAGCGCAACAGTTCGCGGGTGTCTTCGGGCAGGCGGGCCAGCACCTGGGCCACCAGCTCGGCATCGGACGACATCGGCGGGGTGGTCAGACTGGCCAGGGCGGACTCGACGGTTTCCGGACTTGCCTGATAGCGGGCCGCTTTGCGCCGGGCGGCGATGGAGAAGTTGCGCACGGCGGGATAGAGGAAGGTTTTGAGTTGGGCGGTGAGCTGAAAGCCGGGGAATTTCCGGAGCAAGTAGAGGAACGTGTCTTGCAGGACATCGAGGGCGAGATCGGGATCGCCGGTGAACCGGCGGGCAAGGTTGGCCACCCAACTCTTGTGCCGGTGGTACAGGGTGGTGAAGGCGCCGGCATCGCCGCGGTTGATGGCGGCAATCAGGTCGGCGTCGCTGGGCGCATCGGCCTCGGGGGCGGCTGTGCCGGGCGGTTCCATCGTCGTTGCGTCACGCATCATGCACCTGCCGGCGCGCTGGCTGGCAAGGGATTTAGTGCAACAACGCGTCAAAAGGTTCAGCCCGCGTGCGACACGTCTCAAGATCCGCCGGCCGCCGGCGGCCCGGCACCGCTCCCGCCAGAATCGGAAATCATTGTTGCACGGACCCTTGGCGCTCGCGCCGGTGCCCTCGCGTGGCCCACTGCATGGCCCACAGCATTCCTCCCAGGGCCGCGCAACCCCACCCAAACCAATCCCCATGCCGGTGGTAGAGGGTCTCCGCGCGCGCCTTGCCCGCGAGGATCGGCACACGCACGCTTTTGAATCCGGCTCCGTAGATGTCGCGGGTGCCGGGGAAGTAGACCTGGCTCATGCGGCCACGGGCATCGACGAGGCACGAAAGTCCGTTGTTGGCGCATCGCACAAGCGGCAGCCCATTCTCGACGGCCCGGAACACCGCGTTCGCCGCGTGCTGCCATTGGGCGGCGCTCTCCCCAAACCAACCGTTGTTGGTCAGGTTCAATAAAAAATCCGTCTCCGGTTCCACGTGGTCCCGCGCCAGGTGCGGGAAGACGTCCTCGAAACAAATCAGCACCGACGTCTGCACGCCCAGGTCCGGCAGCCGAAACGGCACGGGCCGGGTTCCGGGCGTGAACCCGACGGCAAGGGGAGTGAGGTGTTTCAAGAACGGCAGCCAGCGCTCCAGCGGCACAAATTCACCAAACACCACCAGGCGCCGTTTCCGGTAGTCAGCGACAAATTCGCCATCGGGCCGGACCAGGAAGGCGCTGTTGAAATACAGGAATTCCTGGTCGTGCCGCGGCGGCTGGGCGGGCGCCAAGTCGTCTGATCCCAGGACCAGCCAGACCGCGTGCCGGCGCACCAGGTTGGTGATGGCCTGATGAATGTTCGTGTCCCACCGCGCAAAGCTCGGCACCGCCGCTTCCGGCCAGACCAGGATGTCGGGCCGGCCGCGGTCCAGCGCCTCCTCCGACAACCGGATCACGTCGCGGAACCGCTCGTCGGCTGCCGCCGGGTTCCAAATCGTCGTCTGCGGAATGCTGGGTTGAATGAGGGTCAACGTCACGCTGCGCCCCGCGGGCTCGGAAGCGCGCAGTTGGCGCATGCCAAAGGTGACGGCGGCGGCGGCGCACAACAGCGGCGGCAGCAGTTCCAGCATCCAACTCTCGCGCCGCACCGGCTGGCGGATCATCACCGCCGCCGTGCCCAGAAGCGACACCGAGAACCACACGACGAGAAATGAAACGCCGTAAACACCCGTAAGGGAGGCCACCTGGATCAGCGGCAGCATCGGGGCTTGCGACGCGCCCAGCAGATTCCACGGGAACCCCGTCAACAGCCGGGCTTGCACCATCTCCAACGCCACCCAGAGCGCCGCGCACGCAAACGCCCAGCCCAGCCGCCTCACCCGCCCCGCCTCCAGAAACGCCTCAACCAACGCCGAAAACCCGCCGGGCCCCGCCGTCCCGCGCACCGGGCTGATCCGCCACGACAGCCATACCCAGCAGGCGGGATACAACGCCAAAAACGCGCTCAGCGAAAGCCACGCCACCGCAGGCCCCAGCTTCAGCAACAGCACCGACGCCCAGCCCGTTCCCGGCTCGGCTTGGGCCGGCATCCACAGCAGCCAGTAAAGCGCCACCAGGTGAAACGCCAGCCCGCCCAGGTAGCCAAAACGAAACGCCGCGCCCGGCCGCGCCCCGGCCGCGGCGGCCAGCATCACCCCGGGCGCGATCCACGCCAGGCCCGCGATGCCTGGTTTGGCAAACGCCATGGCCCACAGCACCCCGGCCAGCACCGCCACCAGGGCGCGCCTTCCAATGTATCCATGCGCCGCCAATGTTCTCAACGCGCCGAGATTGCCCATTGCCCCGGGAAACGCAAGCCGCCGGCCCTCGGCGTGTGGAGCGTCGGGTGCGCATCTCAGATTTTTCCTTCTGGCTTTTCGTAATCCTAATCCTAATCGTATCTGGAGTATCGTTTCCATGCTGGTGGGGTT
>JAFGQR010000046.1 GCA_016935555.1 Verrucomicrobiota bacterium | reverse complement strand
AGCGTTGAGCGTTGAGCGTTGAGCGTTGAGCGTTGAGCGTTGAGCGTTGAGCGTTGAGCGTTGAGCGTTGGGCGTTGGGCGTTGGGCATTGAACGTTGGGCGTTGAACGTTGGGCGTTGAACGTTCGGCGTTCAACAGTCGAAATTCCGTGGCTCTGATCATCAGCCACTTACCCCCCGAGTTTCTGGAGAGCCGCGGGCTCGGACCGTTCGGGGCCTGGGTCGGCCCCAAGCCGGGATATGGATCCGAGCGTCCACGTGCACCGGCGAGGGGCTTCCTTATGAGCGGCTGATGTGACGCGCCTGCCGCTTCTGGCCGGGGGACGGATGCGGGGGCGGCTGGGGGTGCGAATGGGAGAGGGAGTGCGCCGTGGCTGGCTGGTCGGGGGCGAGCAAGGGCCGGAGAAACCCTGGAGGATCACGGCGTCCGACGCGCTGATAATCGCCCCACAGCAGACGCGCCACGGCGTCCGGAGAACGGCCCAGGACCGTGGTGAGATATTTCACGAGCCGTTCCGCCAGGTTGTCCAAAGCAATGCTGTCGGTGCGGCAAACCTGCCCATACAACCAGTCGCTCCACCGCAGAAACGCCCAAAACGGCGACCCCGCTTCCGGGATTGGAGGCGCCAGGGAGGAGTCCGCCCGGGGAACCGGGGCATCGGGCCCGCCAGAAGCGGCTGCGGTTGCCGCGGGGACGGACGCGGGGAGCGGACTGTGAGGATCGGACCAGAGCAGGAGCACGGTTTCGAGGAAATTCCCGCTGTTGGCCACGAGATCCCAGTATCGGGCAAAGCGGCGGAGGCGCTGGAGGGTGGGGAAATCGAGCAGCTTGTTTTGGAGGAGTTCGTAGGGCGGGTGCGGGCTGTACACCATGGCCCACGCGTCGTCGTGCCGGCTGATCGCGGTGCCGCGCAGGCGCTTGAGCATGCCCACCTGGATTTCCTGCGGACGCAGCCGCACCAGCCGGTCGAAGCCGGACGCCATGCTGGCCAGCGATTCGCCAGGCAATCCCAGGATCAAGTCCGCATGCACATGCACCCCGGTGCCGGTGCGGAGGAACCGCAGGTTGTCCTCGAGCGCGGCAACATCCTGGCGACGGCGGACGCGGGCGCAGACCTCAGGGTTGAAGGACTGGATGCCCACCTCGAATTGGAAGGCGCCGGGCGGCATCGAGGCCACGATCTCGCGCAAGACTTGCGGCAGGCGGTCGGGAATCACCTCGAAATGGAAAAGCCGCCCCGGCTGCCAGGCATCCCGGCAAAATGCGAACAGCGCGCGCGCGCGGTCCAGGTCCAGGTTGAACGTGCGATCGACAAATTTGAGCTGCCGGGCGCCCCGGTCCAACAGGCGCTGCAACTCCCCAAGCAGACGCGCCAAGGGCACGTGCCGCACCGTCGTGTCGAGCGACGACAGGCAGAATTCGCATGAGAACGGACAGCCCCGGGACGCCTCGACATAAATCACCCGGTGCGCAATGTCCTCGTTGCTGTATTCCGCATACGGCAGCGCCAGGTCGCCGAACTCCGGCGGCGCCGCGCGGAGGACTCGCGCGGCCGGCCGGTTGCCGGCAAGCCACTCGCGACACAACCCCGCAAACGCCAGGTCCGCTTCCCCCGCAATCACGACATCGGCCATCGCCACAATCCGCTGCGACTCCGTCTCGTGGCTCACCTCCGGCCCCCCCAGGACGACGCCCACCTCCGGACGCAGCCGCTTCAGCAGGGCGACAACCTCCGTCAGCGGCGCGACGTTCCAAATGTAGACGCCGAATCCCACCAGCTTCGGCTCGAGCGCCAGCAGTCGCTCGACGATTTCCAGCGGCCGCGGGCGGAGGTCGAACTCGACCAGCGCGGCGCGCGGGCGCAGATCGCCCAGGTTGGCCCGCAGGTAGCGCAGTCCAAACGCCGGGTGGATGTACTTCGCGTTGAGCGTGGTCAGGACAATGTCCGGCATGATCGCACGCAAACCCTAGGCCCAAGCCGCCCCACCGTAAAGCCCCGCCTCGTCCCGGCGCCCCGCGGCGCGGCACCGCGGCGGCCGCCGAGAAACCTTTTGTCGTTTCCGGGGATTCCAGACTATATTCCCAGCTGATGAACCGATCCGACTGGATGCGCCTGTTCCGCGGGGGGCTCGCACTGGCGTGGCTGGCAACGGCCATGCCGCCCGCAACCGCCGATTCCCTGCATTGGCGCAAAGACCAGAACCGCGTCGACGCCGACATCGCCACGTGGGACCTCCAGCAATTGCTGACCGAACTCGCCGCCGCCACCGACTGGCAGATCTTCGTGCAACCCGACGCCACGCGGCGCGTCAACACCAAGTTCAGCGACCGCACCACGGGCGACGCGCTGCGTCTGCTGCTGGGCGACCTGAACTTTGCGCTCGTCCCCCAATCCAACGGCCTCTCGCGGCTCTATGTGTTCCGCACCTCGGTCCAGGACGCCACCCGGCAGATCCACGCCCGCCGCCCCAAACCCATTCCCCGCGAGCTGATCGTCACCCTGAAACCCGGCGCCAACATCGACGAGATCGCCCGCCTGGTGGGCGCGAAAATCGTGGGCCGGATTGACCGGTTGAACCTGTACCGGCTGCAGTTCGCGAGCGACCAAGCCACCGAGGCGGCGCGGAAGTTCCTCGAGGGACATGACCAGGTGGCCGGCCTGGACGCGAATTACCCCGTCAACCGCCGGCCCGGTCCCGAGGAACTCGCGTTCAGTTCCTTTCCCGCGCTCAACGTGAAAGCCAGGGCCGGCGGCCACGACAGCCCGATCATCGTCGGATTGATCGACACCGCCATCCACGCGCAAGGCAGCCCGTATGCGGATTTCCTGCTGCCGGCCGTCTCGGTCGGACCCTCCGACAACGCCGGTCCCGGCGGCGAGGCGCTGATGCACGGCGATTCCATGACCCAGACCCTGCTGCGCGGGCTGGCGGGCGTGCAGGAGGGGCCCGAAGGCTCGCGCGTGCGGATTCTGCCGGTGGACATCTATGGCAGCCGCACCGTGACGAGCAGCTTTGAACTTGCCTGGGGCGTCCACGAAGCCCTCAGCCGCGACGCCACGATCATCAACCTGAGTCTGAGCAGCGACGGCACCATGCCGTATCTCGAGCAACTCATCCATCACGCCCATCAGCAGGGCGTCCTGTTCTTCGCCGCCGCCGGCAACAGCCCCACCACCGAACCCTCCTACCCCGCCGCCTACGCTCCCGTCATCGCCGTCACCGCCGGCAACAGCACCGGCGACATCGCCTCCTACGCCAACCGCGGCGCGTTCGTGGACGCCATCGGCCCGGGATCGATGATCGTCAACGACACCCAAGGGGCCGCTTACCTCGTCTCCGGCACCTCCGTGGCCACCGCCTACGCCGCGGGCATCGCCGCAGGCCTGGCCGAGCGCAACGGCAACCGGCTCACCGCCGTCGAAGACTCCATTCGCCGCAACCTGGCCCCCAAAACCGTCCGGAAATAAACGCCGCACTCACGCCAGCTCCCACCCCTTCCGATAGTCGCGCGTGAGATAGGGGTTCGCCGACGCCACGTTGGTGATCTTCATGGCGGCAGCGTCCCACACCAACCGCTTGCCCCCCAGACGCAAGGAGATCGCCCCCAGATTGAATGCCTCGGAAATCGGCCCTGCCAACAGAAAATCACCACAGGTCGGCTCCCCGCGCTTGAACGCCTGAACCCACGCCGCGGTCCGGCTGGCCCGATCGCGGCGGCCGGACCCAGCCGGCCCCGCGCCGCGCGCCGCGGCCGAAAACTCCCGCGCCTTGCGCGTCGGGATCAGACGGGCGTTCTCGCCCCGGAACCCGGCGAGGATCTTGCCCTTGTCGCCCACGAACATCATCCCCTCCGGCGCCAGCTCGCCACGGTCCTCCTCCAGCTCGTCCGGCGTCCGCGGCCGCATCCCGCCGTCATGCCAGAACAGGTCGAGCGCGGGCCGGCTGCCCTTGGAGGCGAACTTGAACCGGATGGTGGACGCGACCGGAAAGGCGTAGTCGTTGTGGATTTTGTGGCTGACGTTGTCGCGCAGGGTACAGACATGGCTCGGCGTGGATTCGACGGCGACGGGGGCGTCGAGGTCGAACTCCTGGAAAACCGGCCACAGGCTGTAATGCCCCATGTCCGCCACGGCGCCGCCGCCGAACTCGTACCAGCCCCGAAAGACGGCGTGGGTGTAATGCGGGTGATACGGCCGCGGCTGGGAAGGCCCAAGCCACAAATCCCAATCCATGCCCTGCGGAACCGGCGGCCTGTCGGTCGGAATCGTCGCGTATTGGGGCCACACGGGACGGTTCGACCAGTTGTGGATTTCACGCAGCGTGCCAATCGCCCCGCGCTCAATCCAACCCGCCACCTCGCGGATCTCCGTGCCGGGACTCGCCGGCAGGAAATGAGTGGCGACCTTGGTTTGGCGGGCGGTTTCCACAACAAGCCGGGCTTCCCGCACCCGGTTGGCAAGCGGCTTGTGCATCACCACGCCCTTGCCCCCCTTCATCGCATCGGGGTCGGACCTGGACAACCGTCTGCGCAAGAATGGCATGCGGATTTCGGTATCGTTAACGGACCAGCTTAGACTGCGTTT
>JAFGQR010000045.1 GCA_016935555.1 Verrucomicrobiota bacterium | reverse complement strand
TCGGTACCAGGCCCTCTACACCCCATTGAGCGGCAACATTGTGGGTGCCGTTCCGTGCGGTATTCACACCAAGTTCAATCGGGATGCCCCGTATTGGCCGTCGGACAATTGGCATAACCCCAAGGAGATTTGGGTGCACTCAACAAGCGACTGGCTATGGCTGATGAGTAATTATGTCAATTAGTTTACAATCTGAACAAGAAGCGGACGCCCATGAAACACATTTTTACACTCCTCACCGCCCTGCTGCTCGCGCCGCTGGCGGCACTCCACGCCGCGGAGCGGCCCAATGTCCTGCTGATCACTGCCGATGACCTTGGCTGCCAGTTGTCGTGCTACGGCGAGAAGCGTTTCGAGACGCCGCGGCTGGACGCGCTCGCCAAGCAGGGCGCGCGGTTCGAGAATTTCTACGTCGCGCAGTCGTCGTGCAGCCCGTCACGCGCGGCACTGCTGACAGGACGCTGGCCGCACCAGAACGGCCAGATCGGCCTGGCGCATCTCGGCTTCAAAATGCGCGCCGGCCAGAAGACCCTGCCCGCGCTGCTGAAAACCGCCGGCTATAGAACCGGCATCATCGGCAAGCTCCACGTCGAACCGGCGGCGGATTTCCCGTGGGACTGGATGAGCGACAAGAAGGTCGCCGCGAAGCCGACGCAGGATGTGAAGTGGGTCGCGGAGCAGAGCCGGAAATTCTTCGCAACGGCGAAGGACGCGAAGCAGCCGTTCTTCTATTACGTGAATTTCTTCGACCCGCACGGGCCTTACACGCCGGACGTCCACCAGATCGCCGGCCTTCCCGAAAAACCCTCGCAGCCGGCCGATGTTTCCGATCCGTATCCGATGATGGGAAGGCCGCCCGAGGTGGCGGCGAAGCGCGTGACGGCGACGATCATCAACACGATTCGCCGTCTCGACGCGGGTGTCGGCCTGCTGCTCGACGAACTCGATGCGGCCGGCGTGGCGGACAACACGCTGGTCGTTTTTCTCGGCGACAACGGCCTGCCGGTCGTGCGCGGCAAGACCTGGAGCTACGAACCGGGCGTGCACGTGCCGCTGCTGATGCGCGGCCCCGATGTCGAGCCTGGACAGATCCGCGGCGACCTGGCGTCCGCGGTGGATCTGATGCCGACGATCCTTCGCACTGCGGGCGTCGCCGTGCCGGAGGAGGTCGCGGGCCAGCCGCTGCTGCCGTCGGCCAAGCGCGAGTTCCTCTTCACCGAGATGAATTTTCACGAGCCGCAAATCCTCCGCGTCCAGCGCAGCGTGCGAGACGAACATTTCAAACTGCTGCTGAACCTGACCCCGGCCGCGGACCAATCGCCCGTCGAGCTGTTCGACCTGAGATCTGATCCCGGCGAAACGAAGAACCTCGCCAGTGATCCCGCGCGCCAGGACACGCGCGCGAAACTCGAAGCGGCGCTGCGGGTCTGGCGCGAGACGTCCGCCGACCCCACGCTCGACGCCGCGCGCGTGAAGCGATGGCAGGACGCCTCGACGAAATGGGGCAAGCTGCCGAAGATCAAGGCCGGCCCCAACATGGTCGTCCGCATTCCCGAAGGCGAATTGAAGCTGCTGGACTAAAAACCGATCAACTCCCAGAAACTTTCATTGCGATGGTTTCCAGTGGCTGGAACCAACAAATCAAGTGAATAAAAGGAATAACCATGAAACACATGCTCGCCATCCTCACCGCTCTGCTGCTCGCGCCGCTGGCCGCGGTACACGCCGCCGATCGGCCGAACATCGTGGTCATCCTGGCCGACGACTATGGCGCCGGCAGCGCCAACTGTCTCGGCGCCGACCGGAAACTGATCCGCACGCCGTCCATTGACCGTCTGGCTGCGGAGGGCCGCCGATTCACCGACGCGAACACGACTTCGTCCGTCTGCTCGCCGACGCGTTACTCACTGCTGACCGGCCGCTACTGCTGGCGCACGACGCTCACCCACGAGGTGCTGGGCACATTCTCCCCGCTGCACATTGAGCCGGGCCGATTGAACCTGGCCTCGCTGCTCAAGAAGCACGGCTATGGCACCGCTGCCGTCGGCAAATGGCATCTGGGTTATGGACGTCCGGACGAGTCGCCCAAATGGCGCGTGGACTACACCGCCGAGCTTTCGCCGGGACCGCTCGATCTCGGATTCGATTACCATTTTTCCGTGCCTGCCAATCACGGGGATCTCACCGGGGTTTATGTGGAGAACCGCTTCGTCTATGGCCTGCGGTCGGGAAAGATCCCCGCCGGGATGAAGATCGCGGGACCCGCGGCCGACAGTGACGATTACCAGCCGACCTACGGGGCGGAGGACACCGAGGCGGGCAAGGGCGCCGGGCGCATCCTCGAGCTCGATGCACCGCGCCGGAAGAACGAGCGCGTGATGAAGGTGCTTACCGACAAAGCCACGCGGTGGCTCGAAGCCCAGCCCAAGGATCGCCCCTTCTTCCTCTACTTCACGCCCGTCGCCGTTCACAACCCGGTCACGCCGGACAAAGACCTCGCTGGCCAGAGCGCCGCCGGCCACTTCGGCGACTGGATTCATGAACTCAATCGCAGCGTCGGACGCATCCTTGAAACCCTGGACCGCATCGGCGCCGCGCAGAATACGCTCGTCATTTTCGCCAGTGACAACGGCGGCGTCTGCAAGCCTGAGATCGAGCGCTTGGCGCAAACCACAGCCATCAAGGCGGGCTTGAAAGTCAACGGCGACTTTCGCGGTGGCAAGCACGACGTGTGGGAGGGCGGATTCCGTTCGCCGTTCTTTGTGCGCTGGCCGGGCAAGGCTGCCGCAGGCTCCGTGACGAAAGCCACCGTGAGCTTGGTGGACATTCTCGCCACGGTGGCCGCGGTGGTGGGCGAACCACTCCCGCCCGCCAAGGTCGGTGCCGAAGACAGCCGCAGCTTCCTGCCGGTCATCCTCGGCGACCCGTCGGCGAAGGGCCGCGAGGACCTGATCGTGCATAGCGCCGACGGCACCTTCGCCCTGCGCAAAGGTCCGTGGAAATGGATCGAGGGTGTGCCTGTGGATGAAATCGCCGCCGGCGCCCGCAAGTCGCGTCAGGCCCAGCACCGTCCCCAGCTCTACAACCTGGAACTCGATCCCGCCGAGACGAAGGATGTGAGCGGTCAGCACCCGGAAGTGGTTGCCGAGTTGAAGTCGCTTCTGGAACGTTACCGGGATGGCGGTTACAGCCGCGAACTGCCACCGCCCGGCGCCAAACCTGCCGCCCGCGCGATCGCAACCCTTGCGCCTGTCGAGGGTCAGCCGCTCCTGAGAGAACCCCTCGAAGCATTGCCGGGCCGCCCGTGGACGGTTTCCGCCGGTGAATGGACGGCCCGCGATGGCGGCGTCTGGGCCGCGCCGAAAGCCCAGGCCGACAAGCCCGCTCAACTGAAGGCGGGGGTGGAGTTCGCTCAGGGCACCATTGATTTCGAAGTGAACTTCAAAGGGGCCAACCGCATCTCGCTGCGCGTCGAGCGTCCCGAGGGCAGTTTCCGTCTCGTCATTTCCCGCACGCTGACGTCGCTGGCCAAGAACCCTTCGAAAGGCGAGGGCCAAGAGGCCACCGTCGAGATCGCCGAGCGCAGGCTCAACCTGGAATCCGCCAAATGGTATCCCGTGCGTCTGGCCATCCGTGGCCAGGAGATCGCCGTTCAAGTCAACGACGTGACCTTCAAAGGTTCGCACCCCGTTTTTGCCGAGCCCAAGACCGCTCTGAGCTTCCTCGTCTTCGGCGAATCCGCCGGCTTCCGGAATGTCCGCATCACCCGCTGATATGTTCGCCATCCGTTCGCTGATGATCTTTCTGCTGCTCGCGCTTCTGGCGGTGCTGGAAGCCATCGCTGCACTGCATGCGGCTGAGTCACCGCCGGCAAAACCCTCCCCCCGTGTGCTCTTCCGTCAGCCGGAACTGGCGGGTTTCGGTAACCGCATGTATGTCCAGGCGCGCGTTCCTTCGGGCGAGTTCGCCATGGTTAGCTGGCAAAGAAACCCGTTTACCCCGGACGGAAAATTCCTTCCCGTCGCGTGGGATGCCGGGGCCAAGACGGGGCTGGCCGTTACCGGTGACCAAACCCAGGCGCAGCGGGGCATGCGCGACGTGACGGGGACGACGACCGTCCAGATGTTCGGCGACGCGGTGGGGGCCTATCTGAATTCCGCCGATCTCTCCGGCAGCGGAACCGATGCGCAGGGCCGGCCGCTACCGGGATCGGTCGGTTACAAAATGATGGTCACCCCGCAGATTAAGTTCGCCCCGGAAACGGCAGTCCATCCATTTCGCACGGAAAACGGCCGCCTCGACCTCTCGCTGGACCTGCAGATTCCGGTTGCCGAATGCCGGGAGAAGAAAGGCAGCCTCGCCTATGTGAATCCCGTGTTGCTGCTGGTGGATCCACGGCGCGGGGTCAAGATCTCCTATGTGGTGGACTTGTTCTCACGGCGTTCGACCGGGAATCCGCGGAAGGTGATCCAGCACATCGCCCACGATGGGCCGACGAAGAGCTGGATGATCCAATGCAAACTGGTGCCGGGCAACCCCTGGGTGGACATAGGGAAGGGCTCGGAGGTGTTCCAAACAACGCCGTGGCGCGGTTGGCGCAGTTTTTCCTGCTCGGTCACTCGTGTGAATCTCCTGGCCGCGCTGAGGGCGCTGCGGGAACAGCAGCCGGAGACGGACTGCTCGCTCGATCCCGCCGACTACCAGTTGCGCTCCTTCCACCTCAATGCCGAGATCACCTTTGAAACCGCCCCCGCAGAGATGGGATGGTCCATGCGGCGCGCGCTGCTTGCGCTCGAGCAAGGACCGCTGCCCCGGCAATGACTGGAACTGACGAATCAAGTGAAAGTGAAAGGAACGATCTTGAAACACGCCCTCACACTTCTCGCCGCCCTGCTGCTCACGCCACTGGCCGCGCTCAGCGCCGCTGACACGCAAGGCAAGAAGCCCAACATCCTGCTTATCATCGCGGACGATCAGGGCTACGCGGATTTCGGCTTCATGGGGAACCGGCTCGCGAAGACGCCGCGGCTCGACCGGCTGGCGGGGGAGTCGGCGGTGTTCAGGAACTTCGTCGTGGCGGCGGCCTGCTCGCCGACGCGCGCAGCGATTTGGACGGGGCGCGATCATTTGCTCACCGGCGTCTGGGGCGTGCCGCCGAAGGCAAATCTGCGTGACGATGAAGTGCGCATGCCGGCGTTCTTCAAGACGGCCGGCTACCGCACGTTTCATGTGGGCAAACTGGACTGCGTGAAGGCCGGCCCGGGCGGGCCGTCCGACTTCGGCTGGGAGGAGTGGACAGGCGGGGGCGGCTACGAGCATCGCGATCCGATGATATTCCAGGCGGGCAACAACCGGCGCGGCCAGGGCTGGACGGTTGACATCTGGACGGAAGAGGCGCTGAGATTCATCCGCGGGAACCGGGACGCACCGTGGTTTACCAGCGTGGCCTACATCATCCCACACATGCCGTGGGTGTGTGACGAGAAATACTCGGCGCCGTTCCTAGCGCAGGGTTTTTCGACCAACCTCGCGTCGTGTTACGGCTCCATCGCGCACAGGGACGAATGCATCGGCCGGCTGCTGGACGGGCTGCGCGAGACGGGGCAGGAGGAGCGCACCATCGTGGCCTTCGTCAGCGACAACGGTATGACCTCGGCTGAAGTACAGGCGCTCGCGACCAAAGACCCGCAGGGTTGGACCGACGGGTTTGTGCCGGGCGAGGATTGGGACAAGCGCAACGTCGCGCGGCTGCGCGGCCACAAGGCCACCGTTTGGGAGAACGGCATCCGGCAGCCGCTGCTCCTGCGCTGGCCGGGAACCATCGCGCCCGGCGAGCGGAAACAGTTCGGCTGCGCGGAGGATGTGCTGCCGACGCTGCTCGATCTCGCCGCGGTCCCCGAGACGATGCAGAAACACCTGCCGTTCACCGGCGTAAGCCTGCGCCCGGCATTGCGCGACGCGGCGGAGACCTTTGAACGGCCGGCCGCCCTTCGCCTGGACATCGCGGGCGTGGGCGCGCCGCGTGGCGCTCCGGGAGGGAGGAAATTTGAAAAACTGCACCTCGCGCTGCGCGGGCCGCGGTTTAAATACCACGTGCTGCCCGGCGGCAAGGCCGCGCTCTTCGATCTCGAGGCCGATCCCGGCGAGACTACCGATGTGCAGGCGAAGTTTCCCAAGGTGGCGGCGAAGATGGCGGCGGAGTGCCGCCGGCGCTGGGACGAAATCCTCGCCAGCGGTCGCACCTTTACCCCGCCACCCGCCGCACCTGCTGCAACAAGTACACCCTTCGAGGCTCCTTTTTCCATCGAACTCATCGGGGACCCCCATGGCCAGCGAGGCGTGAAGTTGAAGTCGGTCAATCCCGGCCCCGCCGGCTACAGCGCCCGCGAGGAAGGCATTCTGCGCCGGCAGGACCAAGGGGCGGCGCCGATTTGGACACTGATGCAAGCGTACAGCAAGGCGAGCATCGCTTCAGTCGAACCCCTTACCCTTCCTGATGGCCGGAAAAAGTGGACGAACGCTTACAAGGATTTCATCCTCGGCCATGGCACCACCGATGCGGACTTCGTCCTGTCGGTGAATTCGATGGAAGAATACAGCAATCAGTATCGACGGGCCAAAGCCCCGTGGCCACACCTGCTCCTCGATCAGAAAATCTGTGCTCCCGGCGGACATGTGTCGGAAGCCGGGCCCTCCCTGGCTGACTGCGAATCAATGACGCTCCGGGTCGGCGTCCGACTGCGCTACGCCACCAATCTCCATGAACGCAGCCGCGGGTATTCCGAGGGTATCCATGCCGCCCAGTTCCTTCTCTACTTCACCCTGCAGAATCTGAATCGCCAGAGCCCTGGCTACGGCAAGGATTACGTGTGGTTCGGCGTGCCGTTCTACGACGATCGCTATCCGGTGATCAGCCCCAGCTACATGCGTGACGGGACCGGCCAGGAAGACGAACGCAAGGGCGAGAAACTAGGAACCGGTCGCTTCATCAATAGTGTCGGCACCAAGCCGTTCGCGGAACATGGGCTTATTCCAGGGGAGTGGCTGAATATCCGCGCCGAGGTCCTGCCGTTGATGGTGGAGGCACTGGAAAGGGCCTGGAGTCGGGGATTCTGCAACTCCTCAACCAACCTGGCGGATTACAAGATCGGCAGCATGAATATCGGCTGGGAAGTGCCCGGACTGAGTGCGGTCTCGGCCCAGATCAAGGACCTCAGTCTGCTGGCCACGGGGCTGAAAGCCGAAAAATGAGGAGTCGGGAACAGAAGGAACAACCATGAAACCCACTCTCCCCCTCCTCACCGCCCTGCTATTTTCTCCGCTGGCTGCGCTGCATGCAGAACCACTCGTTGCGGGCGCCGCGCCGCCGAACGTGCTGATCGTGATGACCGATGATCAGGGTTACGGCGAGTTGTCCGCGCACGGCAATCCGGTATTGAAGACGCCGAACCTCGACCGGCTTCGCGGCGAGAGCGTGCGTTTCACGGACTTCCACGTGGCACCAATGTGCACGCCGACGCGCGGGCAGTGGATGACCGGCGTGGATGCGCTGCGCAACGGCGCGATGAACGTGAGCAGCGGTCGCACGCTCCTCCGCCGCGACCTGCCCACGATGCCCCAGATCTTTTCCGCCGCCGGTTACGCCACAGGCATCTTTGGCAAGTGGCATCTCGGCGATACGCTTCCCTATCGACCGGAGGACCGCGAACTCTACAATCTCAATGCCGACCCGATGCAGGAGCGCAATGTGATTGCGCAGCATCCCGACGTGGTGGCAAAGATGCGTTCGCACCTCGATGCATGGTGGGCGGGCGTGAAAGGCGTCTGCAATGAGTTCCAGCCCTCGGTGATCGGTGATGACCGGCAGAATCCCGTGACGCTCACGGCGTGCGAGTGGGCGGACGTGTTTGTGGACCAACAGGCGCAGGTGCGGCGCGGCGAACGCAAGAACGGCGTATGGCATCTCGAGGTCGCACGCGCTGGCAACTACGCGTTTGAGTTGCGGCGCTTTCCTGCGGAGTCGGGTTTGCTTCTCTCCGCAGCCGTGGCGGAGACCCGCGCAACCGACGGTGTGCTGGGGGCAGGTCCGGCGTTTGATGTGGCGGGAGCGCGGCTGCGTGTCGGTGATCAGGTTCTTGAAGTCAGGACTGGTGCGAACGACGCCTCCGCGCGATTCACGCTCGCGCTACCCGCCGGACGCACCACGATGCAGACGTGGCTGCTTGATGCCGTCGGCCATGAGATCGCCGGCGCCTACTACGTGACGGTCGAGCGACTCAACAAGGACGCGGCGAAGACAACAAGAGAAGCGACGTCATCCGCCGATTCCAACCAACGGCCCAATATCGTCCTGATTGTGGCGGACGACCTCGGCTACGGGGACGTCGGCTGCTACGGCTCCACCAAGATCAGGACGCCGCGTATGGACCGGCTGGCGGCCGACGGCGTGCGGTTCACCGACGCGCACTCGACCGCCGCCGTGTGCAATCCCTCCCGTTACGCGATCCTCGCCGGCACCTACCTGCACCATGCAAAACGCGCGAACGACTACTCGCTCTATTTCCATGACGGCCAGATCACGCTGCCGTCGCTGCTGCAATCCGCCGGCTACCGCACCGCCGCGCTTGGCAAATGGCACAACGGGTTCGGCCGCAAGGGCGATCCGGACTACAACGCCGAGCTGAGGCCGGGGCCGCTGGAGATTGGCTTTGACTCCTTCTTCGGCACGCCGCGGACGCACAACGAGCCGCCTTGGGTCTTCGTGGAGAACCATCGGATCGTGGGGTGGGACCCCGCCGACCCGATCCGGATCATCTCCCATGACGAGGTGCTCCGGCGGGGCCTCAAGGATTATGGTTGGGGCATCAGCGAGGGTGCGGCCAACGCGCATGCTGCGCGGCCAGATGAGCGCATCGACCTGATCATCGCGGAGAAGGCCGCGGCCTTCCTCTCCCGGTCACCGAAAGCAACGCCCTTCTTCCTCTACATTGCCTTCGCGGCGCCGCACTCGCCGGTCAACCCGGCGCCGGAGTTCCGCGGCAGGAGCCAGGCAGGGATCTACGGCGACTATGTGGAGCAGCTCGACCATTGCATCGGGCGGGTCCTCGACGCGCTCGACGCGTGCGGCGCCGCTCGCGACACCTTGGTGCTCGTCACCAGCGACAACGGCGCCGTTTGCACCCGCGGAGCCATCGCGGCTGGCCACCGCTCCAACGGCGTGCTGCTGGGCCAGAAAACCGATGCGTGGGAAGGTGGCCACCGCGTGCCGTTGATTGCCCGCTGGCCGGGCCGGATTCCGGCAGGCAGTGAACGCAAGGCGCTGTTCACGCAGATCGACATCCTGGCCACGCTCTCCGAAGCCGCGCGCGTTGAACTACCGCCAGGCGCATCGCCCGATGGCATGAGTGACCTGGCCGCGTTCACCGATCCCGGACGCGTGCCGGCCAAACGCACCGAGGCCCTGTTTCAAGGCACGGGCAGCTACGCCCTGCGGCAGGGCGACTGGCTCTACATCCCGAAACAAGGTTCCGGCGGCATGACCGTCCAGGTGCCGCCGCGCGCCCCGTGGGGCCTGCCCTACGCGGAGATGAACCAACGCAACAGCGACATCGACCCGCAAGGCAAGGTCCAACCCGGCGCGACGACCGCCCAACTCTACAACCTGCGCGACGACCTGTCGCAAACCACGAACCGCTTCCGCGACCAGCCCGCCACGGCCAAACGCCTCGCCGCGCGCATGGAGCAACTGCTGCCGAAACCCAAACGTCCGGGAAAACCATGAACGACAAACACCCTCGCCCTACTCACCTTTCCATTGCTGCCTCAGGCACCACCAAGCCATGACACACACCCTCCCACTCCTCACCGCCCTGCTGCTCGCGCCGCTGGCGGCACTCCACGCCGCCGACCAGCCCGCCAAGAAGCCCAACGTCGTTCTGTTCCTCGTCGACGACATGGGCTGGATGGACTGCGGCGCTTACGGCTCGCGGTATTACAAGACACCGCACATGGACGCCTTCGCGAAGCAGGCCATGCGCTTCACGGACGCCTACGCGCTGCCGCTGTGTTCGCCGACGCGGGCGTCGATCCTTACCGGCCAGTACTCGGCGCGGCACCGGGTGACGAGTGCGACCGGGCATCTGCCGCCAGCGCCCGAGGGTGCGTCCCCGTACCCCGAGAAGGCGCCTCCCGACAGGGCGCTGATTTACGCCGACAGCAAGAACTACCTGGATCCCAAGCTGGTCAACCTGGCCGAAGTGCTGCGCGACGCCGGCTACCGCACCGGGCATTTCGGCAAGTGGCACCTCGGCTTGATGCCTGAACACAGGCCGGACAGGCAGGGCTTTGAAACCGCCTGGCACTGCGCACCGGACCCGGGCCCGCCGAGCTATTTTTCGCCCTACGGTGTCGTGCCCGAAGGCAAGCCCGGCAAGGTGAAGGTCGGCAATATCACCGACGGGCCCGAGGGCGAACACATCGCTGACCGGCTCACGGACGAGGCCATCAAGTTCATCGAAGCGCACCGCGACGAACCGTTTTACCTCAATCTCTGGCACTATTCCGTGCACGGGCCGTGGGCGCACAAGGAGAAGTACACGGCGGAGTTCGCGAAGAAGAAGGCCCCGCGCGGGAAGCAGGGCAACCCGGTTATGGCGTCCATGCTCCGGAGCGTGGACGAAAGCCTCGGCCGCATCCTCGCCAGACTGGACGACCTGAAATTGACGGACAACACGCTCTTCATCTTCTACTCCGACAACGGCGGGAATGTCCACAGTTGGACTGCGGCCGATCCAAAGATCGCGAAAGTTACGCCAACGCACCCGCTCTACGATACCATCCAGAGCTACCGGAAATGGTCCGGCGGCCGGCCGCCAACGGACAACAGTCCGTTGCGCGAAGGCAAGGGCCGCATCTACGAGGGAGGCCAAACGCGTCCCGCTCATGGTACGCTGGCCGGGCCAAGTCAAGCCCGGGACAACTAGCGACGCCATTGTGGGGTGCATCGATCTGTACCCCACGATCCTGGAAGCGGTCGGACTGAAGCAACCCGAAGGCCATGTCGTTGACGGAGAATCGTTCCTGCCGGTCCTGAAGCAGACCGGAACGCTTCGGCGGGAAGCCTATTTCACCTGGTTCCCGCACCTCATCCCGGCGGTGTCCGTGCGCAAGGGCGACTGGAAGCT
>JAFGQR010000044.1 GCA_016935555.1 Verrucomicrobiota bacterium | reverse complement strand
GGGTGGCGAAGGACCGTGGGCTGGCCAGACTGCTGGAGCGAGCCACAAGGGAAATGCATAATGAATAGAAGCGACCCCTAGGGCCCGAGACTGCTGGAGCGAGCCACAAGGGAAATGCATAATGAATAGAAGCGACCCCTAGGGCCCGGACGAGTCTGAACGCGGTGCTAACGACCTTGGGGCTGAAGCTGCGGTTTGCGGCAGGGTAAGCAAACGCGGCCACGAAAAAAGCCCCTCAGTTGCCCGAGGGGCTTTTAAGGGGACCGAGTCCTACTTGGCTTTGGTCAACTGCTGGGCTCGATTTTGCGTCTACAAGTCAACTGTGGCCTGGACAACTGGATGATTCTCAGAGAGAAGTGAAGTTCGACAACGTTGCCGGGATGCCTTGCCGATGTTTTGGAGCTCGGTTTTTTCCCCGTAAGCATTCCCAAGCGCGCTCCGCTATTTCGATCCTTTTGCAGCATCGGAACTTGGCTGGGCGACAGTTGAACGTGAGGACGAACGTGTGAAGGGGACGAGGGACGAGCTGCCGGAGCAAAGGCCGCAAGATCGGGTTCTACGGCGTGACGTCCTGTGTCCAACCCTCAGGAGCCGAGCAGGCCGCCGTCACCCTCGGCAACACCGACAGGGAGATCGCCAGCCTGACCATCCCGCGGCTGCGGGATCCGCCGACGCAATCTGAGCTTCAAGCACTTCGGGACAAATGTGAGGGATTGGCCGATGACGTCCGGGCGCTCTGCGCTCTCGTTCACGCGCTGCGGGGAGGGCTGGTGGCGGTGGGGGTGCTCAAGGGTGGGGCGTAGGCTCGAAAGCCTCGATCTGGCTGCAGTGCGCAGAATGGGAATTTTGATTTCTGTTTTTTTACCTTTTTACTCTTTTGAATGGATGAGGGGTAATGCGGAGCGAAAGACGGGGGTCTGGGGGCGGAGCCCCCAGCGGAAAGAACACTGGAAATGCGATGGGTGATAGCGACAACATTTAGCGGGTGTTGGATGCCTCCAGCCGCGAGCCGCTCAGCGGCGCGACGGTGTCGCTGGCGGGGCAGAGCACGACCACCATCGCGGGCCAGGTGAGAAATGCAGGCCACGGGCATGCGCAGCCGCTTTCGCGACAGCGGCGGACGCCTGACCGGCACGGCGACGGTGCGGGGCAGTCGGATGGGGCAGCGTTACGAGCGCGGCGGCGTGCCTGGAGAGGGCGGGCCGACCCTGAGCGAGCCGTCAATGTCGAACATGTCGCGCCCGCCACGGCCCAGGAAATCGCGTCCAAGAGCGTCCCCAAGGGTGCGAATCACCGTATCGTCACCCGCCGGGCGGACTCTGCCCAATTCGTGATGCAGGATTTTGCGCGCCAGCGCTTCCTGCTCGGCACTCATCGGTGCGGACTGGACCCCAGGCGGCGGCTGGGACATCGCGGGGGCAGCCGGGGTTGTAGCGGGGGCGCCCGGCTCCGGCACTTCCACCTCCGAAAGGGGGCGGGCCTCGGCGGCGATGGCATCGCCGGACGCCGATTTCCCGGCTGGATTTTTTTCTGGGGTTTCAACCTGGGCGGCCAGCGGCCCTGCCGCGGCCCACACACTGATACAGAATAAACCAAGAGTTTTCACGGTGCTCATAAGCTGACACATCATTGACACATTGCATAAAACGGCCGCTGGCACCCCTCTTCCTTGTGGGCCAAGGCCCCATTACCATGGCTTACCCGCATCCTGGTCTGGCTGGAACTTTCCATTGATCGAACCAACGCACCCTCCTGCAACCGCCACGTCCCCCAAAGTATGCATCCGCGATGCCGCAAAATCAATCTCAATCCTCGCTCACCGACAACACCCGGATCCGGCCGCGCGGGGGTCGACTCCCGCCAAGCACCGGAGGTTGGGTTGGTGCGGCTGCACCCGGACGGCACGCGTGTCGTCTCGGCAACGGGAGCGGCCGGTTTTTGCGCTTTTGGGGTGGGGTATGGGTTGTGTGGGTTGCGGCAGGCGACGAGGGCAAGGAAGGAACCGTTGCGCTGATGGGGTTGCCACGTTGCGCAACGTTGCGCGCAGCTTGATTTGGGTAGTTTTTGGCGAGGGGCATTTGGTGGTCGGGCGGGTTATAGCCGGCGCAAATCCGGTTGGGGGGGATGTGATTAGAGCGGGCTGGAGCGATCGCGTTGTGATTCGGCACGGCGATTGCCGCTATTGGGGTGAATGGACACGGCATGAGTGATTCATCGGCCAGTCACGCTTTGGTGTCCTTGGACGCATCCAGCTTTGGTGGGGCGGTTCGGCACGGGGTGGTGCTGGTGGCTTTTTTGGAACCGTGGTGTGGGCCGTGCCATCTTCAGTTGCCGATTCTGGAGCGGGTGGCTGAGCGGTTTGGCCGCCGCGCGATGGTGGCGCTGGTGAACATTGACGAGGCGTGCCAGGTGGCCGTGCGTTTTCACATTGAAGCCATTCCGACCATGGTGCTGTTCAAGAAGGGCAGGACGATTCGGACGCTGGTTGGGGTTCATTCCGAGCAGGAACTGACGGAGGTCCTGGAGGGGGTGTTGGAGCCATGAACGCGTCGTCGGTGCCGGGGGTTGTGGGGCGAGGCGCGGTGCCGTTGACTTTTTGAACGCACAGGCTGTCATGATCGAGGTTTTGAAACATGCGCTGGCGATCACCAGTTTTGTGGCGGTCATGATGCTGGTGATTGAGTATGTGAACGTGCTGACGCAGGGGGCGTGGCTGGTTCGATTGACGCAGAACCAATGGGGGCAATACGTGCTCGGGGCATTTCTGGGCGCCACGCCCGGCTGCCTGGGCGCCTTTGCCGTGGTCAGCCTGTACATGCACGGCCGGTTGACTCACGGCGCGGTGATCGCGACGATGATTGCGACGGCGGGTGACGAGTCGTTTGTCATGCTGGCGCTGATCCCCCGGGAGGCCTTGGTGATCTTCGGCATTTTATTTGTGCTCGGGATTGCGGTGGGGGCGTTGTCCGACCTGGTGGCGCGGCGGTGGATGCCGCTGACGTCGCGGCCCTGCGATGGCCTTCAAGTGCACGACCAGGCCAAGTGCCATTGCTATCCCCGAGGCCATATCCTGGAGCAATGGAAGGATTGTTCGCCTGCCCGGGGAATACTCGCGACGGCTCTTGCGTTGTTCATGCTGGGTCTGACGGCGGGCCAGGTCGGTCCCGAGCGTTGGAGCTGGATTCGCGTCACGTTACTGCTCGTCTCGGCGGTGGGCCTCTTCATCGTCATCACCGTGCCCGACCATTTCCTGGAGGAGCACTTATGGGAGCATGTGGCCCGCCGGCACGTGCCGCGGATCTTCCTCTGGACGCTGGGGGCGCTGGTGGCGATGCATTGGTTGACTGAGGACTTTGACGTGCGGGGGGCTTTGGAGCGGAGCCGATGGCTGGTTTTGCTGATTGCGTGTTTGATCGGACTGATCCCGGAATCCGGCCCGCACCTGATTTTCGTGACCCTGTTTGCCCAGGGGCTTATCCCGTTCGGCATCCTGCTGGCCAGTTCCATTGTGCAGGACGGGCATGGCATGCTGCCCCTGCTGGCTCATTCCCGGCGCGGCTTCGTGGGCGTGAAACTGGTCAGCTTCATCGCGGGCTTGCTCATCGGGGCCGGCGCGATGTGGATGAAGTTATAGTCTGCGGGCGGCTAGAGGGGGCAGACGTTGCACGCCTTGACGATGAGGAGGACGCCGCCTTTCTGTGCAGCCTCTTCGTAGCCGATGCGCAACGCCTCGAACACCGCCTGCGAATCGCCTTTGACGATTGAACTCATGGGGCCGATTTCGACGCTGCAGCCGTGCGTTTTCAACACCTCGACGAAGTCATGGACCGGGTGTTCGAGGTGTTCCTCGCTCAAGGGATAGAGACTGATTTCAGCTTCGACATTCATGGGAGATAGCCGGTGCATATCGCATGCCACGCCGCCCCCGAAAACACGCCGTCTCCGCCCTGACGCCCTGATGGCGAAGGCGCCCCGGAAGGCGCGGCCCGGGGCCGAACCCGCATTTCTCAACGCCCGGTGAGAAATGCAGTCCAGCGCCGCGGTCAATTCGGGCCATTGGATCCTCATGCGCTATAATCCGGCTTTGGCGGCCGAGGGAAAAAATCCGCTCATGCTGGATTCGCGCGCCCCGAAGATTGCCTTCCGGGACTATGCCTGCAAGGAAGTTCGCTACAACGTCCTGACCCGGACCAAACCCGAAGAAGCCCGGCGTCTTATGGAACTGGCCGAAACCGATGCCAAGGCGCGGTGGCGGCGGGTTTCATGGCTGCGACGGGCGCCCCTCGCTGGGGTTTGGACCGCGTCCCGGCGACGGGAAGCGCGGGTGGGGGCGGGTATTGCATTTTGCCATGATACCGCCGGGCGAACCGATGGATTTTGATCGATGGGATGCTGCTCTTGCCCACGGGGGTCCGCAGGGCGGGCTCAGATTCGACGGAATTGGCCGGGGAAGGCGCCTGGAGTTTCGCTGGCACGATCCTTGCATGTGGGGGTCCGCCATGCACCTTTGGCGCAGATCGACCCGCGATCCGCGTCCGCCAATGACACATTGAATGAAGCTAGCCATCTCCACCCGGGGCCAGGACGTCAACGCCCCCGTCGACCTTCATTTCGGCCGGACACGATTTTTCCGGATTGTGGACTTTGAAACCGGAGCGGAGACGCTGCTGAACAATGCGCGGGCGGCGAATGCTCCCCAGGGTGCGGGCATTCAGACTGCGCAGACTCTGGCGCGTCTGGGGGTTCAGGCGGTGCTGACCGGCGGCGTGGGTCCCAACGCGTGGCGGATACTTCAGGCCGCCAGAATCCAGGTGTTTTCCGTCAGGGGCGGTTCCGTGGGACAGGCCCTGCAGTCGTTTCGGGAGGGGTTGCTCCGGCCGTTGACGGAAAAGCAGGTAACGTATTTTTAAGGCGTGGCATCATCATGAGCGAAAGGAAAACACTATGACACCCATGGGCGACGGAACAGGACCGTACGGTCAAGGATCGGGCGCTGGCAACCGCAGGGGGCTTCGCGGCGAGGGGCAGGGCCGCGGCCGGGGGGGCGGCCGGGGTTGGCGCCGGGGGGCGGCGGCCGCGGAGCAGACGAGCGAAGTGCCGATGCCGTCGACGGAGCCGGTGGCGGGGGGGGCGGGCGCTGTGGAGCCGGCTTGGGTTGAGCCGGCCGGCGCGGACAGCGAGCGGCAACAGCTCAGCCGGCAAGTGGATGTGTTGCGAAGCGAGGTGGCGGCTTTGCAGGAGCGCATCCGCCAGCTGGAGGCGCAGGCGCAAAAAGCGCCGGGGGCGGAAGGTTCCGCTTCGGCCTGACGGGAATGAATCTGGTCATTGCCAGCGGCAAGGGCGGCACCGGGAAGACCACCGTGGCCACCAGCCTGGCCGTGACGCTCGCGCGTCACGGGCAGACGGTGGCGTATGTGGACTGCGACGTGGAGACGCCCAACGGCCATCTCTTTTTGAAGCCGATGGTGACGCGCGAGCGTCCGGTCGAGAAACTGGTTCCCCGGGTGAACCAGGAGACTTGCCTGCTGTGCGGCTTGTGCGCTGCCGTCTGTCGCTTCAATGCCATTGCATGTTTGCCCGACCAAACGCTGGTCTATGAGGAGTTGTGCCACGGTTGCGGCGGCTGCACCAGGGTCTGTCCTGTGGGCGCCATCACCGAGGCGCCACACCCCGTCGGCGTGGTGAAAGTTGGCGCCGCAGGCGCGATTCAGTTTGTTTCGGGCACCCTCAACGTGGGCGAGAGCACAAGTCCCCCGGTCATTCGCGCCACCCGCCAAGCCGCGCCGGCTGCGGACTGGACGATTTTGGATGCTCCGCCGGGCACGGCGTGCCCGATGATGGAGGCGGTGCGGGGCAGCGATTACGTGGTGCTGGTGACCGAACCCACGCCGTTCGGCCTGCACGATTTGCGGCTGGCGTTGGAGGTGGTGAAAACGTTCGACCTGCCGTGCGGCGTGGTGGTCAACCGGGCTCAGCCGGGGGCGACCGAAGCGCGGGATCTGTGCCGGCAAGCCCGGGTTCGCATCCTGGCGGAGATTCCCGACGCGGTGGCCATTGCGAAGGAGTATTCCCGGGGGCAGCTGGTTGTCGAGACGGTGCCGGGGCTGAGGGAAATCTTCGACCAGCTTTGCCTGCGCCTGCTGGAGGAGGTGCCGAAGGAGAAATGCCCCCACGAAATGCGTCAGCGCCTCGAAGCCGCCATCCGCGCCTCCAGCCAATCCCCGGCAACCGGCCCGCCCGCCGCCGGAGACCCATTCTCCACCCCCCGGCTCGCAGCGCCCCGCCAGCGGGAGGAACCCACCCGGGCGGCCTCGGCCTCATGAGCGACGCGGCCTTCATCTGCGAGTTGGTGGTGATGAGCGGCAAAGGCGGCACCGGCAAGACGTCGGTGACGGCCTCCCTCGCCGTGCTGGCCGGGTCGGCGGTGCTGGCGGATTGCGACGTGGACGCCTCGAACCTGCCGCTGGTTTTGGATCCCCGGGAGCAACGGCGCGAAACGTTCACCGGCGGCGTGCGCGCCCGCATCCGTCGCGAGGACTGCACGGCGTGCGGGCAGTGCAAGGCGCTGTGCCGTTTCGACGCCATTTTCTTCGACGGACCCGGCCACGGACGCCTGCCGCACACGTATCGCGTGGATTCTGCGGCCTGCGAAGGATGCGGCGTCTGCCATGATGTGTGCCCCGAGCACGCGATTGATTTGGAGCCCACTGAAGGCGGGGAGTGGTTCGTCTCGGAAACCCGGTTTGGGCCGCTCCTTCACGCTCGTCTGCGCCCCGGCCATGGCAACTCGGGCAGGCTCGTCACCCTGGTTCGCGACCAGGCGCGCCAGGTCGCCGAGGCTGCCGGCCGCCGCCTGATCCTGGTGGACGGCCCCCCCGGCATCGGGTGCCCGGTCATCGCCAGCCTCACCGGCGCGACGCGCGTTCTGGCCGTTACGGAGCCGACGCCCTCGGGCGAGCACGACCTGGAGCGGTTGCTGGCGCTGGCGCGGCATTTCAGCATTCCCGCCTGGGTCTGCGTGAACAAGCATGACTTGAATGCGGACATGACCCTGCAGATCGAACGGCGCGCCGCGGCGCTTGGCGCCACGGTGACCGAGCGGATTCCCTACGATCCGGCGGTGACCGCCGCCCAGCGCCGGGGCCGGCCGGTGGTGGATGTCGACCACGGCCCGGCGGCGGCGGCCATCCGAAAACTCTGGGAACGGGTGCGCCCGTTCCTTGCGGACCCCCCCGGGCCGCAGCTGGACACGGGGCGTCCCGCCGGGTAAGAGAAGAGCAGCCGCGCGGCTTTGCGAGAAGCCGGCGGCGCATGAACATCAAGCATACAACAGTTCAATCCCCAAGCTCCAATCATCATGAAACCAGATACTCAACATTGTGTTTTCGGTTTATCGTTGCTCATCGCCATGAGTTGGGGCGGCCCCGTTGGGCCGCTGGAAGCGCACGCCCGCACCCACACGGTGCCGACCCTGGCGCCGGCTGTGCTTCAGAAGATCGAAGCCGCCGCGCCCGCGGCGGCCGTGGTGAAAGCCAGGAAGGACCGGCGCATTCTGGTGTTTTGGCGGTGTGAAGGGTTCTTTCACGGGGAAGGCATTGCCGGGGGCAACCACGCCCTGGCGGTGATGGGCCGCCGGACGGGGGCGTATGGGGCCGACTTCA
This sequence comes from Verrucomicrobiota bacterium, assembly GCA_016935555.1. Taxonomy (GTDB): domain Bacteria; phylum Verrucomicrobiota; class Verrucomicrobiia; order Limisphaerales; family JAFGQR01; genus JAFGQR01. Next base: position 22,297 of record JAFGQR010000044.1, on the reverse strand, counting down.
GCGACGACTACAGTGTTTTCGAGGCGTCGAATCTCGCGAAATACGATGCGGTCGTGTTCAACAACACGACGCACTTGAAACTGCCGGATTCGGCAAAGCAGGCGCTGCTTGATTTCGTCCGCGGGGGCAAGGGGATTGTCGGGATTCATGCGGCGACGGACTCCTTTTACGACTGGCCGGAGGGCGCGGCGGTGCTGGGGGGGCTTTTTGACGGGCATCCCTGGGGCGCCGGGGGCACCTGGGCGTTCAAGCTGGACGCGCCGAGCCATCCGTTGAACCGGGCCTGGGGCGGCAAGGGTTTCAAGCTTCGGGACGAGATCTACCAATTCAAAGCGCCCTACACGCGGGCTGATCGCCGGGTGCTGCTCAGCCTGGACCTCTCGGACCCGGCCACCGGCGGCGTGAAGGGAGGCGTGAAGCGGACGGACAGGGATTTCGCCGTGGCGTGGGTCAAGAAGGAAGGGGCCGGACGGGTGTTCTACTGCAGTCTCGGCCATGCGGACAACGTGTTCCAGGATTCCGCGGTGCTCCGGTTCTACCTGGACGGCATCCAGTTTGCCCTGGGCGATCTCGACGCCGATGCGAGTCCGGAGTAGAATCCATCCCGGAGGCGTCGGGACGGGCTTTTGTGCGGGTTCCGGCCCGGGCCGGGGATTTGGGCGTCATGAAGACTGAACCCTTGATTGCGTTCGGGCCGGTTCCGTCGAGGCGGCTGGGGCACAGCCTGGGCATCAACAACATCCCGCCCAAGATATGCACCTACGCGTGCGTCTATTGCCAGCTGGGACGCACGATCCGGATGCGCGCGAAGCGCGGTGCGTTTTACGAGCCCGAGCGGATTTTCAGGGCGATTCGGGCTCAGGTCGTCCACGCGCGCGAGAAGGGGGAAGCCATCGACTACCTCACGTTTGTGCCGGACGGGGAGCCCACGCTGGATCTCCATCTGGACCGTGCGATCGAGGCGCTGCAGCCGTTGGGCATCCACATCGCCGTCATCAGCAACGCCTCGCTCATCGGGCAGGAAGCCGTCCGGGCAGCCCTGGGCAAAGCGGATTGGGTGTCGCTGAAGGTGGATGCCACGCGGGAGGACATCTGGCACCGGATCGACCGGCCTCACCGGGCGCTGAAGCTGGCGTCGATTCGGGACGGGATGCTCGAGTTCGCGGCGGGGTACCGGGGGAAACTGGTGACGGAGACGATGCTGGTGGCCGGGGTGAATGACGGGGCGGACCACGTGGAGGAGGTGGCCGATTTCCTGGCCCGGCTGAAGCCCGCGCGGGCCTATGTGACGATTCCCACGCGGCCGCCCGCGGAACCCTGGGTGCGGTCGCCCCGCGAGGACGTTGTCATGCGCGCTTATCAAGCCGTGAGCAGGCGCGTGGCGCGGGTCGAATACCTGATCGGTTACGAGGGCAATGCCTTCGCGTTCACCGGCAACCTGGAGCAAGACCTGCTGAGCATCACCGCCGTGCATCCCATGCGCGAGGAAGCCGTCCAGGCGCTGCTCGCCAAAGCCGGGGCGGATTGGCCCGTCGTGCACAGGCTCATCGCCGAGGGCCAACTCGTCGCCCTCGAGCACGAGGGACGCAAATTCTACATGAGAAAACTCGGGGCGCGTCCCGGAGGGTAGGTGATCGCATGGGGTCGCCCCCGGCTTACGGTCCCATGCGGCCGCCCTGCGCGGCGGGCGATCCGGGGCAAGACGCCGGGGCTCACGGCGTTGGTGTGCGGACGTGAACATGTGACCAGGCAATGTGACCATGCAAACGGCTGATGAAACAACGGCACTGACCCGGCAGATCGCCGACCTGAAACGCGAACGAGACGCGCTCATTCTTGCCCACAACTACCAGCGGCCCGAGGTGCAGGATATCGCGGATCACACCGGGGATTCCCTCGAGTTGAGCCGCATTGCCGCCGGGGCGAGCCAGGGGGTGATCGTCTTCTGCGGCGTTCAATTCATGGCCGAAACGGCGGCAACGCTGTGCCCGGACAAGACCGTGCTGCTGCCGGTGCGCGACGCGGGATGCCCTTTGGCCGACCGGGCCACCGCCGAACAGGTCCGCCAGATGAAAGCACGGCATCCTGAGGCGCGGGTGGTGGCATATGTGAACACCTCCGCGGAGGTGAAGGCCGAAAGCGATCTTTGCTGCACGTCGGCCAATGCGCTCGACGTGGTCCGTTCGGTGGACCCCCAACGCCCCATCCTCTTCGTCTCGGACCGGAACCTGGGGCACTACGCGGGGCGCATGGCCGGACGCCGGGTCCTTCTCTGGGACGGATCGTGTCCGATCCACGCGGCGCTTTCGACAGCCGACATCCGGCAGTCGAAGCGGGACCACCCGGAGGCCCGAGTGATGGCGCACCCGGAATGTCAGCCGGACGTTTTGGAGCTGGTGGATCGCGTGGCGGGCACGGCGGGCATGCTGGCCTATGCCGCCCAACAGGCGCCTCACACCTCCTTCATCGTGGGGACCGACATCGGGTTGATCCATCGGCTGAAGAAGGAGAACCCGGACAAAGCGTTCTATCCGGCCACGGACTATCTCGTGTGTCCCACGATGAAACTGACCACGCTGGCGGATGTGCGAAGGTCCCTGGAGCGGATGGAACATGTGGTTCGCCTGGAAGAGCCGGTCCGGGTCAGGGCCGGGCTTGCGTTGGAGGCGATGCTGGCGGTTCCCTCAACCCCGTGAATGCGTGTGCCCCATGAAAAAGAGCGCCTCATGTCAAGTGTCGCGGATTCTGTGCGCGGTGGATTTCAGCGAACTTTCAAACATCGCCTTGAAATATGCCGCCGTCGGCGCCAGCGCATATGGCGCCCGCCTGACGGTGTGCCACGCCGAATGTTTCGAGCTGCCCCCCTATTTCACCCGGAGCCAAATGGAGGAGCTGAGCCGCGAGGCCACGGACATGCGCCACGGCGCCGAAGCGTTCCTGCGACAGCACACCCAAAACGTCCTCGGGCGGCTGGCGAAGGAAATCCCCCTTACCTACAGCGTGACGGAGACCCATCCCGTGGACGGGATATTGGCCGTGGCCAGGCACCAGCGCGCCGATGTGATCGTGCTGGGCACCCACGGCCGCGGCGGCGCGAAACGACTCTGGCTGGGGTCGGTCGCGGAAAACGTGGTGCGCCATGCCGACGTGCCGGTATTCGTCGCGCGCCAGAAACAGCACGAGTTCATCGACCCCGCACACCCGAAAAGCGCCCCCGGCCTGAGGACCATCCTGTGCCCGGTGTCGATGAACGAGTCCGGCCGGTCCACGCTGCGGATTGCGGTTTCCATTGCCGGGCGATTTCGGGCGCGTCTGGTCGTGATGCGGGTGGTGGAACCGGGGGATCGGCAGACACTGGCCGGGGTGCAAGCGGCATTGCGTTCGTGGGTGGGCGACACGGTGAAAATCTCGCGCTCCACGGAGATGATCACTTGCGAGGGCCGGGTGGCGGAGGAGATCGTGGCGCTTGCCGACCAGGCGCGAGCCGATCTGGTCGTGCTGGGCGCGCAGCCGCGGCATTCGCTCACCACATGGCTGTGGGGCGGCACGACCGATCTGCTCCTGCGGCATGCCCCGGCGCCGGTGTTGGTCGTCCCGTGCCGGAAGCGGCCGGAGCGCCCGCCCGCACGGCCCGCGTGAACGCGTCCTCGCCTCTCACACCGCCCGCACCCCGGGGCTGGAGGGGTCCGGACAAGGCCCGTGGCGAACCGGGTTTGAGCCGAGGAGGGCTTACGGAATCCACCTGCGCCGGATGTTCCGCACACTGAAGGCGAACAACAGGGCGCTCAGGAGGATCAGCATGCCGAAATCCAGCGAGAGCGGCATTTGTCCGGACTGCCGGATGGAGGCATGGAGGGCATCGGCTCCGTAGGTCAGCGGCAGGCAGTAAGACAGGGGGCGCAGCCAGGCGGGCAGCTGCTGGATGGGGAAGAACAGGCCGCAGAGAAACAGCATGGGGAAGCGGAAGAAGTTCGAGAACATCTGCGCCTCGAATACCTCGCTGGCGGTGACGGCGACGAACAGGCCCGTGAACGCGGAGCTGACGGCGATGAGCACGAGGGTGGGGATGACCTCTTCCCAGGCCACGCCCGAAAAGCCCGTCAGACACCCCGCCAGGAGGATTGGCGGAACGGCATTGGCCACGCCGAAGGCGATCGCGTTGACGGTCTTGGCCAACATGAGCCATTCCAGAGGGATGGGCGCAAGCAGCAGCCTGTCGAGGGCTCCACTCTTGCGCTCGAAGGTGATGGTGACCGCCAGCATGCTGGTCGTGCCAAACAATACGGATACTGCGATGACGCCCGGCAGCAGCGCCGCCACGCTGTCCAACCCGCTGCCCGACCGGATGAAAAACATGCCCGCCCAGGCCAGCGGAAAGATCACGCCCCAGCTAAGGTGCGGCGGCTTCAAGTAGTAGGCTCGCAAATCCTTGGCGATGATGCTCCCCAAGGCGACACGCAAATTCATAGGTCGCCCCCCACTCTCGCTCTCTCGGCATCCTGCCTCATCGCCGCCGCTTCAATGCCCGTCACCCGGACAAAGACCTCCTCCAGCGACGGGCGGATCCTGCGCGCCTCGAAGACCTCCGCCCCGTGATCCTCGATGAACCGGACGAGGGGTCCCACGTGCACGGATTCGGGGGACGCCACACTCACCGCGTCCTCCCCGAGCGCCCGGCATTCCAGGCCGGGGAACGCGGCCGCCATCGCCTCCGCGAGCATGGCGCCGTGCCTGGAAACGGCGAACTGCACCGCGCAGCGTCCGTCGGCCTGGCGCATCAGGTTCTCGACCGTGTCGATCCGCACAATCCGGCCCTGGACGATGAACGCGATGCGGCGGCACAGCCTCTGGGCTTCCTCGATGTAATGCGTCGTCAGGAAAATCGTCGTCCCTTTCGCGTTGAGGTCGGCGATCAACTGCCGGATCTGGCGGGCGCTGGCGACGTCGATGCCCGTGGTCGGCTCGTCGAGAAAAAGAACCGGCGGCTGGTGAAGGATGCCGGCCGCGATTGTCAACTTGCGCTTCATGCCCTTGGAGTAGCCGCCAAACTTCCGGTCCGCAGCCTGCGAAAGTCCGAAAGCGTGGAGCAGTTCCCGCGCCCGCGCCTGGCGGTCGCGGCGGGCCATCCCGTAGAGCGCGCCGCAAAAGCACAGGTTGCTGAACCCGGTCAATTCGGGGTAAAGATTGCTGACATCGGGGACGACGCCGACGAGGTGTTGGGCGGCCTTGGGGCGGGTGGAGCAGTCGATGCCCGCGATGCGGATGGTTCCGGCATCGGGTCGGGCCAGGCCAACCAGCATGTTGATTGTGGTCGTCTTGCCCGCGCCGTTCGGACCCAGGAACCCAAACAGTTCACCCTCGCGCACGTCGAAATCGACGCCCGCCACGGCCTGCACCGCGCCGAAACGCTTGGTGAGGCCGCGCACGTCGATGGCGCCATTGTCCTTGATCGGCTGCCTGTTCACGATGAGAGGGCTCGCTTCATTCAACGCGCTTCTGGCGAAGAACCCGCGCCCGGGCGCCGAGTGTGGAGCCCCGAGTTTCGAGGTGTTCTTACCATTTACTTGCTTCCTGCGCCATGCTAAACGATGAGATGGCCGTTCAACCGGAAAACCGCCCATGAACCGTTTCACCATGCCGGGCGTCACACCGCCTCCGGAGGGAGTTTGTTTCCATGAATATCGAAACTTGGAAGACTGAAATCAAAGAGCAACGGATCCGCAAGGACTATTTCTTCGGAACGGCTCATGAATCGCCTCTTGCCATCGACGAGAGGGCGGTGTTCGAGGGCCTGAGCTATTATGAACCCGATCCGCAATTCCGGTTCGAACTGGAACTGCACGAGCATCATGAGAAGCAAACCGTCATCACGCAGGATACCCAGGGCAATGAACGGCAGTTCATCCGGTGGGGGGAGTTTCGATTCACGGTCGATGGCAGGGAATGCCGGCTTCAGGCTTGCGCGTCAGTAATCATGGGGAATTCCCATGATATGCAGCAGCAGGTGCTGCTTGTTTCCGGGCAAATCGTCAATCCACCCGTAGTTGGCATCCTGCTTGGAATCCAAATCTTTGATATAGGGTTTGATGTCCAGCAGGGGGGTAAGGTCGAACACGTCCAGGCCGGAGGTATGCACCTCGTTGCCAACGATCCTTTTGAGGCGCACGACGCTTATCCCCAGGGGGCTGGGGCGGGCCGGGGACCTGCTGGCAAACAGCCCCACCTTCCTGTCCGCAACCCAGGCCGGGCTCTCCATCATCACCGCACCGCGCGTCAGGCGATCCACGTAATAGATCACGTAGATATACCGAAACGTGTCCAGATCTGTCAGTCCCCCCGCATACTTCTCGTCCAATACCAGCCGGAAGTCGCCCGCGTCGTTGTCGATGGGCTGGTAGGGCGCGCTGGTCTTGTAGGGGGTCCGGATCAGTCCGATTTGCACCAGGGGAAAGCGTTGATTCATAGGTTGACGGCGTCTGGGCGGTTCCGTGTCGGCCCGGAGCGCTCCGTGCGTGCGGCCGCGTCAACGGAACCGTTCTTTTGTGGACCACAGTCCCAAACCGGGATTGGAGATGAAGAAGACGTCTTCGCCGTTCACGGTGTTGAAGCCGCGTTTCAGGGTGAGATTCACCTTGAGCGACAACGCCGCGGCGCGTTCAAAGCATTCCCGGTCGTCACCGATAAACAGTCCCCGGACCGACTCGCCGTGGTCTTCCGCGGCCACCACGGTCAACACGTAGACGATCGGCAGGGTCCGAATGAAATGGTCGGAGGCGTAATCGAGCACCCGGCGGACGGGCGTGTCGGGGCGGCCCATGATCTTTTCCAGACCGTAGACGGCGCTGAGGAAATGGCTGATGTGAATGGCTTCGGCGCCTCCGACGCCGACGAGGATGTTCTTGTTGTCATTGGCCATGCCGCTGACTTCATGGGGAACCACCTGGCCGATGGACAGAATCAAGTCGTAGGCGCGTTCCACGAGCCGGCGGTTGACCTGGGCCGGCCACGGGCACTGGAGCGCCCCGCCGCTGACCTGGCGGACGTAATCCGAAGGCACTTCCCCAAGCGTCGTCACCCCGTGACGCCAGTCATGCACCCGGAAAAGAGAGTCCGGGATGCTGCCGAACATCCGATGGCGTTCCTCGGCGGTCATGGGGTGATGGGTTCCGAGCGCGGGCAGGATGTCGGTGACACGCCTGCCATAATAACGCAGCGCGTGCCGGGTGAGCGCTCCCGCTTCGGAGGGGAGCCGGGTGATGTCCGGGGGGACAATCAGGACCTTTTTGCGGTCGCCCAGCGCCTCCAGGGCCGCGCGCAATCCCCCGTCAAGGTCTTCCGACCTCAACGGCTCGTCTTGACTGGCGCGTTGATAGTAGAGCATCAGCGGTTTCGTTTCGAGGGCGGCCGGATGTCACGGCCGCACTGCAGGCAAAAAGGCTTGGGAACGCCGGGCTGCCTGGGAGCCCCGGGCGCGCATGCCGGGCAGGCGGCGACCGTTTGGGCCCGGGCATAATCCAGGTTCGCCGGTTGGTCGTTGAGCAGGACGGAAACATCGACGCGACAGGTGCCCGGCTCCTGCAAGAGGCGCCGATAGAGCTGGTGCGGGGTCCAAGCCCAGTAGCGGCGTCCGAGCAGATGCACCGTGAGGGCCGCGCAGTTCATCCAGCCGCGGAACTGGCTCGAATGCCCTGGGATGCTTTCGCGAACCAGCAAGACGTCGCCCCGGGCGCCCCAACGCAGGAACTGGCTTGCCTGCTCTGGCCGGAGGCTGGCGACGACCATCCGTGTCCACCAGGGTTCGAACACGGTCCAAAGGCCATACAGCTCCGAACGCAATGCGAAGACGTGCTTATGGCGTTTGTGAGCGAACGGGTGCCACCATTGCCTGGTGATCCCCGGCACGAAGCACACAAACCAACACCCCTTCTCCAGCATCACCAGGGAACCGTCCGCATTCAACTTGAGCGGCTCGACGGCGGCGTGGCGACGCCGCGCGGCGGCGCGCGCGCGCCGTGCCGGCTTGTGCCTGCGCCCCACGAGCGGCTCCGGCGGCGCGAACGCGGAGGACGGGCAAGGCGGGGTGTTCCCACTGACCGCCGGTTCCTCCGCGGGCTCCGCCCCGTGAGGCGCCCCGACATCGGGGAAGGCGCGCCGGGATGACGGCGGGTGTCGAACCCCGGGTGCATCCTTCGAAACCTCGATCACGGCGTTGGACTGTTCCAGCCGGCCGTGTTTGATCAGGATGAGGGCCTCGGGCAGCTGCTCGAAGGGGAACAAACGGGTTTCCAATTCGATCTTGAGCCGGCCGACCATTCCGAAGAACCCTTCGGCATCGGACCGGTTCAGGTGATACAGCGTTCTGAGGTCGCGTCCCCACAGGTGCTGACTGTAGTCTTCGATCCGAATGGGTGAGGCGCTCACAGGCGCCATGACCAGGACGCCGCCAGGCTTCACCTGGGCAAGGACCGGCTCGACCAAGTCGCCTGCCGGCGGGAAGAGGATCGCCGCATCCAGCTTGGTGGGCATCCCCTTGTCCGCCGCGTTCGCCGCCCAGCGCGCGCCCGCGCTCCGGGCAAGCTGCATGTGGCGTCTGGACCGTGTGCTGACGTAAGTTTCCACCCCCAGGTGCCGGGCGACCTTGAGGGCGTAATAAGCGGTGGGTCCAAAGCCGTAAAGGCCCAGTTGATCCCCCGGCTGCACTCCCGTGAGCTTGATCGCTGCGTAGCCGGAGATGCCGGGGCACATCAGCGGGGCAATTTGCGCGGGGGACATCTGGACGCCGTTGAGAGGCAGGGCATAGGCCGCCGGCGCCGTGACGTACTCGGCGTAGCCGCCGTTCACATCCCAGCCTGTGCATTGGATTTTGGGGCAATAATTCTCCCGGTGCGCCAGGCAGTGTCTGCACCGCCCGCAAGCGCGGTGCAGCCAGTAAACACCGGCCCAGTCCCCCACGCGGAAGTGCTGGACGTTCTTCCCCACTTCATCGACCACCCCCAGGACCTCATGTCCCGGGATGACCGGCGATTGGTGCAACGGCAGATCCCCCTCGGCGATGTGGATGTCCGTGCGGCACACGCCGCAGACCAGCACCTTCAGGCGGATCTCCCCCTCGCGGGCATGGGGCGTGGGCACGTCCACCCATTTCAACGGGTGCTGCTCCACACTTGCCTGCTTCTCGAGAACCCACGCCTTCATGCTCCCATGCTCCTAAAGCACCCGCGCGCCTGCATACCGCTGCCGAAAGGCTTCGTCCGGACCCTGCCGAATCCGCCTCATGGCCAAAGGCAGGCAGTCCAGAATGTCCTGCGCCGTCATGCCGTCCTCGCCCTTCTCTTGGGCGGCCAGGTCCCCGGCAAGGCCGTGCGCGAACACCCCCTGCCGGACCGCGGTTTCCAGGGGCAGCCCCAAGCCGGCCATGCCGGCGATGGTCCCGGTCAACACGTCGCCCGATCCCGCGGTGGCCATGCCGGAATTGCCGCTCAGGTTGATGAACACGCGTCCGTCGGGATGCCCGATGAGCGAGTGGGCGCCCTTGAGCACGATGGTGGCCTTCAGTTCGGCCGCCGTGTGCTGCAGGACCTCGACCTTGCGGCCGCCGATGTCGCGCACGCTTGTTCCCGTCAGCCTGGACATCTCGCCCAAATGCGGCGTGAGGATGGTGTCTGCCGGACGCTCCTTGAGGACCCGGGCATTCTGGCACACCGCCGTGATGCCGTCGCCGTCGATCAGGAGCGGTTTGTCGATCGCCGCCGCCAGTTCGCGGGCCAGTTGCTGGGTTTCCGGGTCCAGCGAAAGCCCTGGGCCGAGGATCACAAGGTCCGTCTTCCGGCAAAGCTCGAGCAACGCGGGCTTGTTGGACAGGGCGATGCTCCCCGAGGCGGTCTCGAGTTGGGGGGCGAACACGATTTCGCTGCCTTTCGCGGCAATGACAGGCACGACGGACCGGGGTGCGGCCAGCCGGGAATAGCCGCCTCCGGCCTTGAGGAACGACAGGGCCGACAAATAGGGCGCGCCGAAGTAGCTGGCGGCCCCGGCGATGAACAGCGCCTGGCCGAACTCGCCTTTGTGGCCGTCCTTGTTCCTGGGAGGCAGCCCGATCAAGGGGTTGATCTCGATCTTCAGCGTGTCGGCGTTGTAGAAAGACGGCGGGAACGAGATGTGCGACACGTAGAGCGTTCCCCCAAGGCCGCATCCGGGGAACAGCAGATTGCCGATCTTGGGCAGGCCGAAGGTGACCGTGGCATGCGCGCGCACCGCCACGCCCATCACCTGGCCGGTGTCGCCGTGCACCCCGGACGGAATGTCCACGCTGAACACCGGTTTTCCGGTCCCGTTGATCCGCTCGATCACGTCGCGAACCAGCCCCGTCACCTCTCGGGACAGACCGGTCCCGAACAGGGCGTCCACGATGCAATCGCTCCGGGCAAGGTCCGCCCCGGCCTCCTCGGCGGATTCGATCGGCCGCATCGGAATCGCCAGGCGGGCCACGATGTCGTGGTTGATTTTCGCCGCTCCCCTGAACTTGTCCGGATCGCCCACCAGGAAAACCCTGACTGCGGCGCCGCCGGAATGGAGCTTGCGGGCGGTGACGAGTCCGTCTCCGCCGTTGTTGCCCAGGCCGCAGAACACGGCACAATGTTTGCCCCGAACATCCAACTCGCGCCGCACCGCGTCGTAAACCGCCTGGCCGGCGTTCTCCATGAGAAGCTCGGCCGGGATGCCCAATTCCCCGGTCGCCCTTCGATCCAGTGCCGTCATCTCCGAAACGCTGCTAACTTTCATGGATACCCTTTCGATCTCCGACCCCTTCAACCCTCAAATCTTGCGGATCGCCGGGATCTGCGTCACCCTCGAGGTGTCTGCCATCTCCCTCAGCGCCGCCAAAACCTCGGGCCCAAACGGCACCACGACGGTTTCCGTTCGGAACGAAGCCGCGCGCAGGCGCGCCACCCGCAGGTGGAGTCTCTGCTCCGGCTGGATCATCTGCGCGAACATCAAATGATCGGCGGCCTGTTCCAAGCGCGCGACCTGTTCTTTCAGGGCGCTCGAACTGACCGCGAACAGGTGGGTGCGGCGCCTGTCTTCCCGGAGCGTGGTTTCGAGGTGCGACAGCATCCGTTCGCCGTAGGTGGGCGAGAACAACAGGAGGTTCAGGCCCGAACTGTACACCAGCGTGCCCAGCGGGCTGGGGCCCAGCGCTGCATCCGCCAGGTCAAGCGCCCGCACCCAGCTCTCCGGATTCACCAGGTTCGCGCGCGCCTCGTCGCCGCCGGACCGTTCGACCCCGGCCGCCGCAGCGTCCAGGTCGAGGTCCAGCTTGATGAAAAAGTACGAGCCCGGGTAATCTGAGAATTGGGCGTGGTAGAGCGTTGCCATGTCCTGCGCGGTGAAGGTGGGGTCGGGGTATTGAAGGGGGACGAGGATCACCTTGCCGCCCTGGCGCAACCAGGAAGCCACGACCGCCAGGCCGATCAGCGGTTTGCCCGATCCGCCGGGCCCCGAAATCACGGTGGATGAAGGAACCGGGATCCCTTCCGGCATCAGCCGGTCCAACCATTCGATGTTGCTGTGAAAGTTGAGCATCTTGATCCTTCCGCTTCGCGGTTTCGTTCATTCGTCTCCATCGCCGCCCATCCCCACCCCGGCCACCGTCGCGCCACAATGCGGACAACGGCCTCCGGCCTGAACGCGGTTTTCCAGAAGCCGGTAGCGGGAGCGGCGGATCAGCGTGTGGCCGCACGCGTGGCACAGGGTGTTGGAATCGCCCGGCACATTGCCCATGTACACATACCGCAGTCCGGCTTCCAGGCCGATGTCCCGGGCCCGCTGCAGCGTCTCCACGGGGGTCGGAGGCACGTCCAGCAACTGGCAGGCGGGGAAAAAGGCGCTGAGGTGCCAGGGGGTGTCGATCCCCAGTTCGCGGGCGACGAATCCCGCGGCGTCCTTGAGTTCCTGGTCATCGTCGTTGATCCCCGGGATGACCAGCGTGGTCACCTCCAGCCAGATGCCCAGGCGCTTCATGTGTTTCATCGTGTCCAGCACGGGCTGGAGCCGGGCGCCGACGTATCTTCGGTAGGTGCCGTCCCGAAAGGACTTCAAGTCCACGTTGGCCGCGTCCAAACGGGGATGGAACATGTCCAGCATGTCCCGGGTCATGTAGCCGTTGGTAATGTAAAGGTTGCGCAAGCCCGCCTCGCGGGCCAGCCCCGCGGTGTCGTAGGCATACTCGAAAAAAACGGTTGGCTCGGTGTAAGTGTAGGCGAGGCTGCGGCACCCCGCCTTCAGGGCCGCGGCAACCACCTGCTGCGGACTCGCTTCGGTTCCCTCCTGGAAATTCTCCTCGCGGGGCAACTGGGAGATCTCCCAGTTCTGGCACCACCGGCAGTGGAAGTTGCACCCCGGCGTGGCAATCGAATAGGCCGTGGACCCGGGATAAAAGTGCATCAGCGGTTTCTTCTCCACCGGGTCGACATGCCGGGCGATCGCCCGCCCATACACCCGCGTGTAAAGCGTCCCGCCCCGGTTCTCGCGCACGCGGCAAATGCCCCGGCGCCCGTCGGCAATCAGGCAGCGGTGGGCGCACAGCTCGCATCGCACGCGCCCCTGCTCGAGCCTCTTGTAGAGGAGGGCTTCTTTCATAGGGTTGCCTGAAGATGTCTGCACATCAGTGTCGCTCGCGCCCGGCCATGATCAAGATGCATATCGCATGCCGTACCCGTCCATCGCCCGCGTTCCGTGCGTCATGGCCAATCGCGTTCAACCCGGCCGAAGGGCCACCGCCATCCCAATGAAACCGCCCCACGGGCGCCACAGCCATTCCAAACCGCGGACGGGCCCCAGCGTGGTGCGCCACCCGAGCCGCTCGAATCTTTCGCCGGCACTCTCTTGCGCCAGCCGGGCCAGTTCCCGCGGGGAAAAGAACCGGGCCGAGCGCCACACGGGGTCTGCGGATTTTCGACGTCTCAAGGCCAGCAGGCTGTTGCGGTTGAGCACGCCCAGAAGCAGCCCTTTTCGGGCAACCCGAACCGCTTCGCGCAGCGCGCGCTGCGGCTCCGGCACGAACTCCAGGGTGGTCAACAGGGCCACCACGTCAAAGGACTCCTCCCCAAAAGGCAGCGCCAGCGCATCGCCGCGCACATAGGAAAGATCGCTTCGTGGGGACGCCACCGCCAGCATCGCCGGAGACGCGTCCACACCCACGGGACGAAACCCCTGTTCCGCCAGCCACCGTGTGAAATGGCCCGTGCCGCACCCCACCTCCAGCACGGTCTGCACGTGATGAAAGCCGGCAAGCAGCCCCGCCAGCAGCCGTTTCTCGAGACGGTCCGCACGCCGGCCCCGCGTCGCATACCAGTCCTCGTAGCGGCCGGCCTGCGCCGGATCATCAAATGGATTGGGCATACGCCAAAAACCTCTCCCGGCACACGGCATCCCAGCCATCGCCTCGCGCGAAGCAATGCGGCCATGATCCGCCGCCCCGCAAACCCAACGGGCCAGCCCGCCCGCACCCTCCGCCAACCGCCGCGCGTGTTTCCCGCCTTTTCCGCAGTGCCGCCCCCGGCGATCCCCGGGCCGGGACGGGATTGGGATGGGGCTTTGCTTCTGGCGGGCGGGCATGTAAGGTGGGGGGAAGGCAGCAAACGGACGGATCAGCGAACGCTTCATGTCTTCGGAGCCCCTCATGAAAACCATCGGCCTCATTGGCGGGATGAGTTGGGAATCCTCCCTCTTGTATTACCGCCTGCTCAACGAAACCGTGAAGCAGCGATTGGGCGGGCTGCATTCCGCGAAATGCATTCTTGACTCGGTGGACTTTGCCGAGTTCGAGGTTTACGAGGAGTTGTGCGTCGGCCAAATCAGGCCGGACTCGAAAGCCGGCGCGGTCGACACCATTCGCCACCTCGCGCGGCAAGGCGCCGAGGGGGTCATTCTCGGGTGCACGGAACTCGGCCTGCTGCTGGGGGCCGACGACAGTCCGGTGCCGCTGTTTGACACGATGCGGATTCACGCGCTGGCGGCTGTGGACTGCGCCTTGCCCAGCGAGGGCGCCGCCGCCGGGCCGCCGCCCGCATCCCCTTGAGCCATCGCGCAGGGTCCCTGCGCGGCGATCCGACTCAGCGCCCTTTCGCGCCGTCCTTCGTCGGGGACCACTCGGGTTCGCTCCATTCGGTCTTCGGGCTGTCCAGCACTTTCGCATACGGTTTGAGGTCGAGCACGGGGGTGCGATCGAAGGCGTCAATGCCTTCGATCTCAATCACGTCGCCCTGGACCGACCGCACGCGGCACAGGCTCAAGGCGATCAGGTTCGGCCTCACCGGCGAGCGCGTGGCGAACACGCCGGTCACCGGATTCTCCGGATTGCCCCGCGGACGGATCTGCAGCATGGCGCGGTTCTCCGGAGTATCGTTGCGGTCAAACCAGTAAAGGACCCAGAGGTGCGACCATTGCCCGATCCCCAGCAGACCCTTCCGGTAGCGCGGATCCAGCCGGATTTGTGTGGTTCCAGCCTGTTTCTCGATGCGGCCTATGGCCGAGACCGTGAACGAGGGTTGGGGGGCATTGCCTCCCGCCGAGGGCGCGGATGGCCCCGGCGCCGAAGCGCACACCAGGGGCGCGGCCACGAATGCGAGGAGGCCCATGGCCTTGGTGGAATGATGGGAGACAGGGATTGGAGAGTGGGGGTTCATAGGTTGAGCAGACATGTGCCGAGTCGATAAACCACAAGCGTGATCCCATACGCGAGGGCCGTCAAGCCCGCGGCCTGCAAAAGCGGCCACTTCCACGTGCCGCTTTCCTGTTTGAAGATGGCGAACGTGGCCATGCAGGGGGTGCCGATCAGACAGAACAAGATCAGGCACAAGCCCTGCAGGGGTGTGTAATGCTGCCGCAAGCTTTCCCGGAGCGTGAGCGACGACTCGGCACCGTGGCCGACGGAGTGGACGACGGCCAGCTGGGCCAGGAGCACCTCTTTCGCCACGAACGCCCCCAGCAGCGCCGTGGTGATCTTCCCATCAAAACCGAGCGGCTCGAACACCGGGGCCAACCCCTGCCCCACCCGCCCCATCAGCGAATGCTCCAGCTTGATCCGGGCGAGCGTGCGATCCAGTTCCCGCACAAGCTGCTGTCTTTGCTCTCCCGTGAGATCCTGACGCTCCCGGGCGGCCGCACGCTCGCGCAGCAAGGGGGCGAGTTGGCGCGTTGGCAGGCGGGGCCAGACCGAGAGTGCCCACAACAGGACCGACAGGGCCAGGATGAGGGTCCCGGCATTTTTGAGGAAGGCCCAAGTGCGTTCCCACACTTGGCGGAGGAGTTCGATGAGGGGTGGCATGCGGTAGGGGGGCACTTCCATGATGAAGGGGGGGGGCGGGCTTTGGAACACCGTGGCCCGCAGCAGCCTGGCGCCAAGCACCGCCAGGACAATGCCCGTCAGGTAAATGCCCCACAGCAGCGGCGCCTGGCAGGTGAGAGGGAAAAAAGCCGAAAGAATGAGCGTGTAAATCGGCAGCCTCGCGCTGCAGCTGATCAGCGGCAACACCAGCATGGTCGTGAGGCGATCCTCGCGGGACGCCAGAGTGCGTGTGGCCATCATGGCGGGCACGGTGCAGCCAAAGCCGATCAGCATGGGGATGAAACCTTTGCCTGGCAAACCGAGGCGGTGCAGCCAGCGGTCGAGCAGGAACATGGCGCGCACCATGTAGCCGCTCTGCTCCAGGACCGCAAGGCACAGGAACAACAGCAGGATGTTGGGCACGAAGATCGCCACGTTGCCCACCCCCCCAAGCACTCCGTCCACCCACAGCGAACGCCAGGCGCTCTCGCTCCCGGCAGACCACCAGGACGCCATGCCGCGGCGCAGCCCGCTCAAGCCCGCTTCCATGGCGTCCACCAGGGGTTGCGCCAGGGTGAACGTGAGTTGGAAGACGAGAAACATGATGAGCCCGAACAACGGCAGGCCGAGCCAGCGGCTCAACAAAATCCGATCCGCGCGTTCACTGGGCGACGGCTCTGCCCGGGCGGGCTCAGTCACCACCTGGGCGCACAGGCTGGCCACGTAGTCGTAGCGCCGCCTGGCCAGCGTCATGCCGATCTCCTCGCCGCTTCTCCGCTCGATTTGAGCGCGCGACTGCGCGGCTTCCTCGCAGAGATGCGGGCATTGGGGAAGGCGGCACCACCGACAGCGCTGAAGGCACGGGCCGCCGCCCTCCAGCACGTTCAGGGCACACCAGCGGGTGCATTGCGGCGCGGCGACACACGGCTCAGCCAGGGGCCCCAACCAGCCCACCGCCCGCTCGATCTCCCGGCCATAATCCACATGCAGCAGCGGCCACAGTTCGCCCCGGCGCTTCTCGCAGAGCTGTCCCACGGCCGCCAGCAGCCGGTCAATGCCCTCGCCGCTGCGTCCGCTCGTCGGCACCACCGGCACCCCCAGCAGCAGGGAAAGCAGCCCAACCTCGATCCGGGCGCCTTCCACGCTCACCCGGTCCCACAGGTTGAGCGCGATGACCAACGGCATCCCGAGTTCCAACAGTTCAACGGCCAGATACAAATGGCGCTCCAGGTGCGACGCGTCCGTCACGTCCACCACCGCGTCGAACGCATCCGCCAGCAGCGCCGCCCGGACCACACGCTCGTCCTGGCTGTCGGACAACAGGCTGTACGTGCCGGGCAAATCCACCACCTCGAACACCCACGCCCCCCGCCGCACCCGCCCCTGATCGGCCGCCACTGTCACCCCGGGGTAGTTCCCGGTGCGCTGCCGCGCCCCCACCATCGCATTGAACAAGGTCGTCTTGCCTGAGTTCGGATTTCCAAGCAACGCGACTTTGAAGATCCCGCTCGCCGGCGAACTCGCTGGCGGCGGCGCCGACGCACCCCGGGCCCCGTTCGCACGGCCGGGCAAAGGTCGGCGGCGGGCGGACCTCATGGCGCGTCCTTGCCGGCCAGCCGAACCATGATGCGCTCCGCCATGCCGTGGCCGAGAATCAAGCGCGTGCCTTGAAACGAGATCAGCACCGGGCCGCGCCTTCCGCCGGATTCCAGCGTGAACCGGGCGCCCGGCACCAATCCCAGCGCGGCGAGCCGCTGGGCGAGACCTAACCCGCTCTGGAGACGCACCAGCTCCAGAAGACGCCCCGGCGCAGCCCGCCCCAACCGCATTGCCCCTGCGACCTCTTCGTCAGATCCCGCATCATGTTCCATCATGATGCCTCTTTCCGTGTCCCCGCCCGCACCCGTGTCCGCGGGGGACGGTTTCGCCGCCCTGCGACACAAGCCGGGACGCCACCCCACACTGTATGTACACCGGCCACGCTTTCCAAGCCTTCGTCCTCGCGGGTTTGAATGCAGATTTCCATAACGCCATGCCCGGTGTTCCCGGAACCGCCGGTGCCTCTAGAGCAGCCCCCATTCCTTCGCGTGTTCACCGCTGCCGGTTGCGCGTCCTGTCGCGCATTTGCCGCAGATTCCGCAACCCGGCGTTCGAATTGCCGCCGGGCGTCCATTGCATTTTGCCGCAATGGCTGTGGGTGACTGTTTCATTCTGCCACGGTTCTCCAGGGATATCCGGCCGTGCTGCACGGAGGGAGGATTGCCTTGCTGCTGGATGGCGCGATGACCCACTGCCTCTGTGCGCAGGACCGCGTCGGCGGCACCGCCGAACTCAAGATCCGTTACCGCCAGCCGGTGGCTGTCGAGCAGCCGCTCCTCCTGCATGCGCGGCTTGTTCGGTCCACCCACGCGCCGCATCACCTCGAAGCCCCATTGGTCCAAGACCATGTCGTCAAGGTGACCGCCAAGGGCAAGTTCATGGAACCGCCCCCGTGAACATGATGAACATCGACATGACACCCGGATGGCCGGTCCGCTGCCTTCGCGTCCGTTCCCGTTCAACACGGTCGCGGGCAGTGGCCTCACACTTGCTCTCATGGCGGGTCGTTGCGGGGACATTGCCAAAGACGGCCCGGAACCCCCTGGCCTTCCAACGCAAACCCCATAATCTTGTTTTCATGGATGTCGAGACGTTCGAGAGGGACGGACCGAATGCGCCCGCGTTCCCGGCAGGAACTGCCCTGTTCGCCGCCGTGAATCCAGCGTCCGCATCCTTCCTGCCTCAGCCCGGCCCGCGGCGGGTTCGACCGCACCCGGCACTACGGAGTTGCCCTGCCCGCCGCACGAGCGTTCCCCCCCCCGCTGTCTCCATGCGATGAACAAGGTGCTCATCATCGAAGACGATCCCGTCATCGCCCAGACCTACCGGACGCGGCTGCAAAAGGAGGGCTACACGGTCGAGGTGGCCGCCGACGGTTCCATCGGGCTGGACCGGGCATACGCGTTTCAGCCGGGCGTTGTGATTCTGGATCTGATGCTGGCCAAGCTCAACGGCGTGGAGGTTCTCAAAATGATCCGCGCCCAAGAGGACTTGCAGCATGTGCCCGTCATTGTCGTCACGAATGCCTACCTGCCTCACATGGTTCAAATGGCGTTCGCTGCGGGCGCCACCCAGGTGTTTAACAAAGCCACCCTGACCGCACGCCAAATCCTCGAAGCGGTGGCCAACGCCATCACCCTCGCCGGCGACTCCGCTTCCACCCAGACCGCCGTCTTCCAGCGCCCCCCGGCCGGCCCGGACCCAAGCGGTCTCCCGGGGCCCGGCCCCCAGCCGTTCGGCCACGCGCCGGCCCATGGGGCGATCCCTCCCCCCGTCCTCACCCACGCTGAGGTTCAGGGCTCGGCTTGGGCGCGCGCGCCCGCGGCTTCCGAGACGCCGCTTGGGCCGGCGAGCCGCGAGTCCGTCGGCGACGCGCAATTTCAGGCCGAGCTGGTGCGGTCATTTTTGAACACCGCTCCGGAAACGCTGGCGGCCATCCGCAGAACACTGCAGGAATTCAACAAGGCCCAAAGCGGTCATGACCGGCAGAGGGTGCTTGTGGAGTTGTTCCGCAAGGTTCATGCGGTGACGGGAAACGCGGGCATTGCGGGTTTGCATCCCATTTCCAAGATGGCTGCCGCGCTGGAAGTGTTGCTCAAGGAACTCTACGAAAACCCCAAGAACCTCAATGCCTCCACCCTGCGCACCGTTGCCAACTCCATTGATTTCATCGGCGAACTGTTCGCCAAGGGCCTCGATCCCCATTGGGGCGATCTTGACGCCGCCAGAATCCTGGTGGTGGATGATGAAATCCTCTCCCGCCGCGCCGTCACCCACGCCCTGGATAAAGCCGAGTTGAAATCCATCAACGTCGATGATCCGTATCTCGCCCTGAAACTGGCCAGCGAAACGGCCTTCGACCTCATGTTCCTGGATGTGCTGCTGCCTGGGATGGACGGATTCGACCTCTGCACGCGGGTCCGGGCCCTGCCCGCGAACAAGACCATCCCGGTGGTGTTTGTGACCAAACTGTCCGACTTCAAAAGCCGCGCGCGTTCCACCCTCAGCGGCGGCACCGACCTGATCGCCAAGCCGTTCCTGTTCATTGAACTGAGCGTCAAGGCGTTGACCTATGTCCTTCGGGGCCAGTTGGCCAAACACCTCGAATCACGCCACGCCGCTTGAACCCCATCAAGCCGCACCCATGTCACCGCGACCCGCACGCCGGCTTCGCGTGGGCACCTCCCGGCGATGCCACAAGCCGGAAGGCGCCCCTCCACGCCCTGGTTGCCCGCCTCGCGGGTTGAGTGGGACTCGACACCGTTCGATTCCCGGGCCGGCCGCCCCACGATCCGGGCCGATGCCCCCGCGGCGCCGTGGGTTCACGGCACGTTCTTGCGAAGGCGGAAGTACCTTTGGTGCTGCGTCGGCCCAAGCTCGACCTCGTTCAAACCGTAACGGATCACAGGCGTGACCGATACCGGGCTCCAGTGGGGCGACGTGAGGCTGTCCGCAGCCTCCAGCTCAAAGCCCACCGCAAGCGCCGGCCAGCGGACGCGGACCGATCCCGGCCCGACGCGGTCAAGTTCAAGCACCCAAGCCGAACCCGGATCCGCAGCCGGCTGTGCCAGCGCGACATTGTCCAGGCCCACCGGCATCTCGATGGCGCACTCGCCGCCGCAGATCCGGAGGTTGGAGAGGGTCGACAGGACCATGGCCACCTCGGCCTGAGTCGCCTTGCGGCCCAGCGCCTTCATGTGCCAGCCGCTGTGCTCGTTGAGTCGCACCTTGTAAGTCGTCCAATCCGTGCTCGCCGGCTGCGGCAGCTGCAGCGTCAGGATCATGCCGGCGCCGCGCAGCGTCACTTCCACCGGTTCGCCCCCGGGCAATACCACCTCGCGCTTCAGCGCAAACTCGAGCACGCCGTCATAGCACGACAGCCGGTTGCCAAGGAACTTGACAGGCGCTTCCCAGAACCAGTCGGCAGCGCCGCCCTCCGACCCGGCAACCACAAAGCCGCTCCCCTGGCCGCCGGTCGGAAAATACGTCGGTTCCCCAACCGTCGAACCGCTGGCCAGTTGCCAGCCCTCATCGTCCACGTCGAAGGCGCTCTGCGCGACCGCCGCCTGGTCGACTACCCTCACGGTCTGGGTGTAGGTCGCGGTGTTGCCGCATTCGTCCACCACTTCCCACGTCCGGGCGGCCACCAGCGTGGTCGACCCCGTCGTATTGGTCACGGTGGTGATCCCTGTGAGCGCCACCGTCCCGCAGGCGTCCATGATCTCAGGCTCCGTAAAATCCCAAGCCTCGCCCGCGGGCACTTCGCGCAGCACCGGCCCGACAACCACCGGCGGATTCGTGTCGTTGACTTCGATGTGATACACGCAGGAATTCGTGTTCCCGCAGTCGTCCCAGGCCAGCCAGACGCGGCTGATCATGTAACGGTGAGGACAGGTCACCTCCGAGATCACATCGGGCAGCACCGCGAGACTGACGGGCCCCCCACACGCATCGTAAGCCCGCACCCGCGCCCGGTCCGGAGGCGGCACGTCCGAAGCGCACGCGACAATCACCCTGGGTGTGCCCAGATAGTTGGCCGCCCAGGCGGATGAACCGTATTCGTGGAAGGCTTGGTTCAGGTTGTCGATCAGCGCGGTCAGGCTGCTGTAGCTGTGACCCGCAGGGAGTTCAAACCCCGCCAGCGCCCGGTTCGCAGCCTCAAGCAGCCCGGATACCGTCGAGCCGCTCAGGGAATCCCCCGCCCGCGTATACACCAGGGACCCGAAATTGTTGGGGCCCACCCCGATCACGCCCAGTTCGTTGAACCGAATCGTCAGCGACAGGGTCAGCGCCTGATGCGCCAGCTCGCCGCCCCCGCAGTCTTCAAGCGGATTGAGCGCGTCCCGGCCAATCGCCCCGCTGGTCCCGCCGCCTTGGGACAGGAAGGCGCGGATCGCCATCAGCCCCGCCGCGTTGCCTTCCCACCGCAGGCCGTTGGGGATCGCGGTGCCATTCGAGGGATCGTCAACGCCCACCACCACCCCGTCGGGAAACACCCGGATGTAATTGGCCTCGAGGATTTCGGCGGGCGTGCCGGAGCCGCCATACCCCCCTTGAGTGTAGGTGGACACCACGCCGCAGAACACCTCCGGCGGCGTCCGATCCTCGAGGGTGATCCCCTGAACCTGGCTCACGCTGTTGCCGCATTCGTCCGCAGCCGTCCATGTCCGAGTGATCACCTTCGCCCCCCCGCAAAGGGTCTGCACCGCGTCGCTGTGCCGAATCCCAACCGGGCCGCAGCTGTCCGTCGCGGTGGCCATGCCTGTCGCCGCCGGGCGCGTGTCCGCCGGGCATTCCAGGATCACATCGGGCGGAATGACCATCACCGGCGCCGTGGTGTCCTCAACGGTGATGGTCTGCGAGCAGCTGGCCGCGTTGCCGCAGGCGTCGGTGGCCGTCCAAGTCCGCGTGATCCTGTATTCCTGGGCGCAGCCGCCCGGCGTGGTCACCTCCACAAAGGTCACCGCCGGGGCGGCATCGCACAGATCGCTCACCGTCGGCGGCGGGAACTCGGGCGCCACCGGGCACTCGACGGTCATCGCCCCGGCGCAGGTGATGACCGGGACGGTGGTGTCCTGGACGGTGATGGTCTGCGAACAGCTGGCCGCGTTGCCGCAGGCGTCGGTGGCCGTCCAGGTCCGCGTCACGCTGTAGCCCTGGGCACAGTCGCCCGGTGTGGTCGCCTCCACAAAGGTCACCACGGGCGCGGCATCGCACAGATCGGTCACCGTCGGCGGCGAAAACACCGGCGTCGCCGGGCACTCGAGGGTCATCCCGTCGGCACAGGTGATGACCGGGGCGGTGGTGTCCTGGACGGTGATGGTCTGAGAGCAGCTGGCGGCGTTGCCGCAGGCGTCGGTGGCCGTCCAG
>JAFGQR010000043.1 GCA_016935555.1 Verrucomicrobiota bacterium | reverse complement strand
CCCCCCTCGCCAGCCTCGGCCCCGACGGCACCGCCGTCATCGCCACCGTCACCGAAAAACCCGGCGACCGCATCGGCCGCTACAAGCTGCTGCAGAAGATCGGCGAAGGCGGTGCCGGCGTGGTTTACATGGCCGAACAGGAAGAACCCGTCCGCCGCCGCGTCGCCCTCAAAATCATCAAGCTCGGCATGGACACCAAGAGCGTCATCGCGCGCTTCGAGGCGGAGCGGCAGGCGCTGGCGATGATGGACCACCCCAACATCGCCCGGGTGCTCGACGCCGGCGCCACCGAAACGGGCCGGCCCTACTTCGTCATGGAACTGGTCCGCGGCGTGCGCATCACCGCGTATTGCGATGACAACAACCTGTCCACCCCGCAACGGCTGTTTCTCTTCATCCAGGTCTGCCAGGCCATCCAACACGCCCACCAGAAAGGCATCATCCACCGCGATATCAAACCCTCCAACATCCTCGTCACCCTCCACGACGGCACCCCCGTGCCCAAAGTCATCGACTTCGGCATCGCCAAGGCCACCGAACACCGCCTCACCGACAAAACCCTCTTCACGGAGTTCACCCTGTTCATCGGCACTCCCGCCTACATGAGCCCCGAACAGGCCCAGCTCAGCGGCCTCGACATCGACACCCGCAGCGACATCTACGCCCTCGGCGTCCTCCTTTACGAACTGCTCACGGGGAAAACGCCCTTCGACGCCGACACCCTCCTGCGCAGCGGGCTCGATGAGTGCCGGCGCACCATCCGGGAACAGGAACCCGCACGCCCGTCCACCTGCCTGGCCACCATGGTCGACGCCGAACTCACCACCACCGCCCGCCAGCGCCAAACCGACGCCCCGCGCCTCATCCACCTCCTGAGCGGCGACCTCGACTGGATCGCCATGAAATGCCTCGAAAAGGACCGCACCCGGCGCTACGAAACCGCCAGCGCCCTGGCCCTTGACGTCCAACGTTACCTCGACGCCGAACCCGTCCTCGCCCGCCCCCCCAGCAGCCTCTACCGCTTCCAAAAATTCGCGCGCCGCCACCGCGCCACCATCGCCGCCAGCACCGCCATCGTCGCCACCCTCCTCACCGGCGTCACCGTCAGCCTTTGGCAGGCCGTCCGCGCCACCAAAGCCGAACGCCAGGCCCTCGCTGCTCAACAACAGGAATATTACCTCCGCCAACTCACCGAACAGGAATGGGCACGCGCCGAGCAGGAAAAAGGCTCCGCCCGCCTCAACGAATACATCGCCGATATCAACCTCGCCCAGCAGTCCCTCGCCGCCGAAAACCTCGGCCGCGCCATGCAGCTCCTCCAGAAACACCGCCCCCAGCCCGGCGAACCCGACCTGCGCGGCTTCGAGTGGCGCTACCTCTGGCAACTCTGCCAGGGCGACCCCCACATCACGCTGCCCCCCCAAACCAACACCGTCCAAGCCCTCGCCGTGTCCCCCAACAACCAGTGGCTCGCCGTCGGCCTGCGCGACCGCTGCACCGTCTGGGACCTCCGCACCCGAAGCCTCCTCACCCGCATCCCCAAAGGCGGCAACTCCCTCGCCTTCTTCCCCGACGGCCAGCGCCTCTTCACCGCCAGCCTCACCACCGTCCGCATCTGGCATGCCTCCGACTGGACCCAGAACCATGCCCTCCCCAATAACGGCGCCCCCGCCGCCCTCTCCAGCGATGGCTCCCGACTCGCCACCTCCTCCTGGGAAGGCGTCCGAGTCTGGGAGACCGCCACCTGGAAGGAACTGCGCCTCCTCCCCGACGCCGTCGGCCCCCTCGCCTTCTCCCCCGACGGCCTCACCCTCGCCACCGACTCCCGCCGCGGCGCCGGCCTCACCCTCTGGCCCCTCACCGGCAAGAGCCCCCCCGTCGTCCTGCGCGACTCCACCAACCTCTTCGCCCGCGGAGGCCCGTGGTTCCGCAACGACCGCGTCCTCGCCTTCTCCCCGGACGGCACATGCCTCGCCGCCGCCCGCAACACCCTGTCCGACCGCGGCGTGTTCGTCCTCAGCATCTGGAACATCGCCACCGGCTCGGAAACCGTCGTCCCCGATGACCCCGCCCACGTCGAACACACCGGCGTCATCACCACCCTCGCCTTCTCGCCCGACCGACGCACCCTGGCCACCGCCAGCATGGACCACTCCGTCCGGCTCTGGGACTTCGCCGCCCGCAAACGACACACCACCCTGCTCGGCCACCTCAACGAGGTCTGGAGCCTTGCCTTCACCCCCGATGCCCAGTCCCTCGTCAGCGGCGGACGGGACGGCGGCCTGAAACTGTGGCCGCTGCGGCGGCAACCCGACACCGTGCTGCTCGATGCCTCCCAACCCCTGGCCTTCTCCAAAGACAGCCGCACCCTCGCCGCCCTCACCCGCGACCACGCCGTCGCCTTCTTCAACCTCGCCACCGGCGAACCCGAACAGGAGTTCCGCCTCGAACGCCGACGAGGCCCCTTCGGCGCCAGCCCGCTCACCGTCGCTCTCAGCGCCGGCCTCAGCACCCTGGCCCAGGGCCTCGACCACGGCACCGTCAAACTCTGGAACACCGAATCCCACGACGCCTCCACCCTCAGCGTCTCCGAAGGCCCCGTCGATTTCCTCGCCCTGTCCCCCGACGCCCACCACCTGCTCGTCAGCAGCCGCTTCCGTGCCCTGCGCTGGTGGGACCTCCGCAACGGCACCAGCACCATGCTCGACAGCGACGCCCGCCGCGCCCTGTTCTCCCCTGACGGCCTCACCCTCGCCGCCTTCACCCGCGATTCTGTCATCGAATTCTGGGACGTCCCCACCCGCACCCTCCGCACCAATGCCCTGTGCGATGCCCGCCCCGGCCACGCGATTGAATTCTCCCGCGACAGCCGCACCCTCGCCGTCGTCTGCGCCGACGACATCGTCCGCCTCTTCGACGTCGCCACCGCCCAGCTCCTCGGCACCTGCGCCGGCCATAAACAACTCGTCGTCGCCACCGCCTTCTGCCCCGACGGCCGCACCCTCGCCACCGCCAGCGAAGACAGCACCCTTAAACTCTGGAACGTCGCCACCCAGCAGGAACTGCTCTCCATCCGACGCCTCGGCGGCACCCTCCGCGGCCTCATGTTCTCCCCCGACGGCCAATGGCTCGCCGGCGGCAGCGGCTTCGTCCCACGCCCCGAACAACTCCGCCTCTACCGCGCCCCCCTCCTCGCCGACATCGACCCCGCTCCCGCCCCCAAACCCGCCAGCCCCCCCCCGCCCGGCCGCCCCGCGCCGCCCGATTGACGCAACCGCCGCCATTCCGCTCCCGCCGTCACCAACACCCCGGAAAGCAGCGGCGCCCGGCACCGCCGGCAATTCGGGCTGGCGGGGACCGTTGGGAATCGGTACGGTGGCCGCGGTAATGACCTCCGCCATCATGGTGGCCGCCGGCAAAGGCACGCGCATGGGTTCCGCCGGAGACAAGCTGTTGCTGGACCTGGCCGGGCGGCCGGTCGCCGCCCACACCTGGCAGCGGCTGGACGCCGCGCCCTGCATTGACGAAGTGGTGCTGGTCGTGCGCTCCGGGATGGAATCCGTCTTCCGCGACCTGGCGCGCGACGTCCGACCGCAGAAGCCGTTCGTGCTGGTTGCCGGCGGCATGGAGCGCCAGCATTCGGTCTGGAACGGATTGCAGGCGGTCCGCGCCGGCGCCGAGATCGTCGCCATCCAGGACGCCGCCCGCCCCTGCACGCCCGTTGGGCTCATCGCCGCCACCGTGGAGGCCGCCCGCCAGTGCGGCGCCGCCGTCGCCGCCCAGCGGGTCACCGACACCATCAAGGAAACCGACGACGGCCGCTTCATCGGCCGGCACCTGGACCGGTCCCGGCTCTGGGCGGTTCAAACCCCGCAGACCTTCCGGGTCGGCGTCATCCGGCGGGCACTCGAGGCGGTGCGGCAGCGCGGTCTGGCGGTGACCGACGACACGGCCGCCTGCGAGCTGATCGGCCAGCCCGTCCGGCTCGTTGAATGCCTCGAACCCAACCCGAAAGTCACGGTGCCGTCCGATCTGCCCCTGATCGCCGCGCTCCTCGCCCGCTAACCCGAACACCCAACCCGGAGCATCCGCATGTATGCCAAACTCATCCCCGTGACCCGCCCCGCATCGCAAGGGTCCGCCCTGAGAGGCGCGACGGGAATTCTCCTCCTGCTGGGCTGGTGCGCCGTGGGCGGCGCGGACGCGCAGGCGCCGCCGCGCCGGCAAACGGTGCTGGGGATTCAAGGCGCGCGTTTCACGCTGGACGGGCGGCCGGCGTTTTTGGTGGGAATCAGTTACTACGGCGCGCTGGGTGCGCCGGAGGAATTCATCCGGCAGGATCTGGACGACATGCAGCGGCACGGTTTCAACTGGTTGCGCGTTTGGGCCACGTGGAGCGCGTTTGATCACGATGTTTCGGCTGTGGACCGCAAGGGCGGGCCGCGGGAACCCTTCCTGGGCAGGCTCCGGTGGCTGGTGGCCGAGTGCGACCGCCGCGGGCTGGTGGTGGATGTGACGCTGACGCGGAGCGCGGCGGCGTCGCGGCGTGCGGGCGACGCCGGCGTGCCCGATGCCGCGTCGCACGAGCGGGCGGTGGAGACCCTGATCGGCACGCTGCGGGAGCATCGCAACTGGTATTTGGACCTGGCCAACGAGCGCGACGTGCGGGACGCCCGTTACGTCAGTGTGACGGAGTTGAAGGCGCTGCGCGACCTGGCCCGGCGGCTGGAGCCGGGGCTGCTGGTGACGGCGTCCTTTGGCGGACATGACTTGGCGGAGGATGATGTGCGGGATTCCCTGGTAGCTGCGGAGCACGACTTTCTCAGTCCCCATCGCCCCAGGAACGCACGGTCACCGGCGCAAACGGAAGGCCGGACCCGGGCATGCCTGGACATCGCAAAGGCCATGGGCCGGGTTGTGCCAGTGCACTACCAGGAACCGTTCCGGCGCGGCTACGGCCCATGGGAACCCGCAGCCGCGGATTTCCTGGCGGACCTGCGTGGCGCGGTCGCAGGAGGCGCGGCCGGATGGTGTTTGCACAACGGGTCCGAGCGCGGCGCGGCCGGCCAGCGCCCCCGGCGTTCGTTTGACATGCGGGCGCGGCGGTTGTTCGAGCAGCTCGACCCGGAGGAACGGAAGGTCGTGGCGGGCGTCTCGGCGGTCCTGGCGAAGCCCAACGTCATCGTGGTGCTGACGGATGACCAGGGCTATGGCGACCTGTCATGCCACGGCAATCCCGCGCTCAAAACGCCGCACCTGGACCGCCTGCACGCCGAGAGCGTCCGGCTGACGGATTTTCATGCCACCCCGATGTGCACGCCGACACGGGGCCAACTGTTGACGGGCCGGCACTGTCTGGCCAACGGGGCGATGAATGTCAGCAGCGGCCGCACGTTGCTGCGGCGCGAACTGCCGACGATGGCGGACCTGCTTGGGGCGGGCGGGTATCGATGCGGCCAGTTTGGGAAATGGCATCTGGGCGACAACCACCCCTATCGCCCGCAGGACCGCGGCTTTCACGAGGCGCTCCACTACCCGTCGTCGCATATCGGCAGCGCGCCGGACTTCTGGAACAACGATTACTTCGACGACACCTACTGGCACAACGGGAAGCGGGAGGCGTTTTCCGGCTACACCACCGACGTGTTTTTCGACGCCGCCATGCAATGGATGCGCAAACAAGCCGCCGCGCGCACGCCCTTTTTCTGCTACCTGGCGACCGCCGCGGCGCACGGCCCGTTGTTCGTGCCGGAATCGTATGGCGAGCCATACCGCGACCAGAAGCCGAACGTGGCGCGGTTCTTCGGGATGATTGCGAACATCGACGAGAACATGGGGCGGCTGGACGCGTTCCTGCGGGACGCAAACCTGCGCGACAACACCATTCTGATTTTCATGACGGACAACGGCGGCACGGCCGGCGTGCCCGTGTTCAATGCCGGCATGCGCGGGCGCAAGATCGACCTGTGGGAGGGCGGCCACCGCGTGCCGTGTTTCATCCGCTGGCCCGCCGGCGCGTTGCGGGCGCCGGGCAATGTGGCCGAGCTGACGGCGGTGCAGGACATCCTGCCGACGCTCCTGGACCTGTGCGGGCTCGAGCCGCCCCCGGGCACGCCCTTTGACGGGCTGAGCCTGGCCCGGCTCCTGCGCGGCGAGACGGATCGCTTGCCGGACCGGATGGTCGTGGTGCAGTTCAGCCGCATGAACGCCCCCGTGCCCCAAAAGGGCGACGCCGCCGTGCTCTGGCAACGCTGGCGACTCGTCGCCGACAAGGAGTTGTATGACCTGAGCTCGGACGGGGCGCAGCAAGTGAACCTGATCGGGCAGCACCCGGACGTGGCCGCCAGGCTGCGCGCGCACTACGACCGCTGGTGGACGCGGGTTGCACCCTCGGTCAACGACCACGGCGCACTCGTCCTCGGCTCCGACGCGGAGAATCCCAGCCAGCTTTCGCCCGCCGACTGGGAGGACTCCTTTCTCGACCAAGGCGCGCAAATCCGCCGCGGTCTGCGACGCAACGGGGCCTGGAACGTGGTGGTGGACCGCACCGGCGAATACGAGATTGAACTGCGCCGCTGGCCGAGGGAAGCCGACGCGCCGATCGCGGCGGGGTTGCCCCCGTGCCCGCACCGCGACGGCGCTTTCCCCGAGGGCGTGGCGCTGCCCATTGCCAGGGCGCGTCTCAAGATCGCCGACCTCGACCTGAGCCGGCCGGTGGGCGCCTCCGACAAGGGGGTGACTTACGCCGTCCGGCTTCAGCCGGGCCGGATGCGGCTGCAGACGTGGTTTTACGACGCCAACGGCGCCGAGCTGTGCGGCGCGTATTACGTCTATGTGCGACGCAACCAGGCGACCCCTTCGGCACCATGAGAAATCCAAGATGGATGTGCGTGGTGGCGGCAAGCGCCGCGGGGGCCGTGCTGGGATGCGGTTGCGCCGCCGGACCCGGCCCGGCGTTGGCGCAGCAGACAGGCGAGTCGGTGGTGTGCGTGGGCAACGAGCCGGCCGCCCTGGCCTGGCTGCCGTCCCCGGTCCATCCCCTGCGGGTGCGCAGCACCTACCTGCCGTCGGCAGACACCGTGGAGTATGCGGCGGGGCGGGATTACACGGTGGACTACACAGCGGGAACGCTGCGCCGGACCCCGGAATCGCGCCTGCCGGATTTCCGGACGAACATTCTCTGGGGCCGGGAGGCGTTCGATCACAACCGGTTCCCGGGGTATGGCAACGGGGGGTTTTTCGCGTATGTGGATTACACCTACACGAACCTGACGGGCTGGCCGGTGCAGGCGCCCCAGGCGCATCTCCTTCCCCGGACCCGGGCCCGGCTGGCGGCGGGGGACGCGGTTACAATCGTGGCGTTCGGAGACAGCATCACGGCGGGCGGGGACGCCACGAAGCCGGAGCTTGTTTTTTGGAACCGGTGGGCGGACGGGTTGCGGGTTAGGTATCCCGCGGCGCGCATCACGGTGCGCAACGGGGCGACGGGTGGGGATAGCACGGTGCAGGGTCTGGAGCGTCTCGAGACGAAGGTGCTGGCGGCACGGCCGGACCTCGTCCTGATCGGCTTTGGCATGAACGACCACAACACGGGCGGCGTGCCGGTGGCGCAATTCGAGCGGAAACTCAAGACGATGATCGACCGCATCCGGCAGGCGACGGATGCCGAGGTGATCCTGTATTCGGCGTTCCCGCCCAACCCGCGTTGGAAGTTCGGAACGCATCGCATGGCGGAATACGCGTTGGCGACGGGGCGTGTGGCGCGCGAGGCGTCGTGCGCGTATGCGGACGTGTTTGGCAACTGGCAGGCGCTGGCGGCGCGCAAGAAGCCGGAAGACCTGCTTGGAAACAACATCAACCACCCGAATGATTTCGGGCATGGGCTGTATCATCGCGTGCTGAGCGCGATCGGTCTTTGAAAGGGGGCGAAGGCGGGGAGCCAGCCGCGAGGCGCGGGCTCTGCACCACGAACACCCGCGTCCCCTTCCGATTCATGGCTGAGGTGCTTTACGATGCAAACGAAATCGACCGCGGAACGTTCAACTCGGTTAGCTGTGGGAATCGCGCTCGGCCTGGGGGCCGCCGCCGGGATCTTGTCTGCCCAGCCGTCCGCGCCACCGGCGCCGCAGGCGCCGCCGGTGGCGGTGGGAAGCCGCCTGGAACTGTTCGTGGACGATGTCCTGATCGGCCGGCTGGACGGCGTGACGCTCGAGCGGCACGAGCCGGTGCCGACCGGGGTGGCGCTGCACTTCGACCGCCCATGGGAAGGCGCCTTCAGCGGCTACGTGACCGTCCTTCGGGACGGCGACTTGTTCCGCATGTATTATCGCGGCAAGCCCCGGGCGGGCCGGGACGGCTCGAGCGACGAAGTCACGTGCTGCGCCGAAAGCAACGATGGCATCACCTGGACCAAGCCCGGCCTGGGCCTGTTCGAGGTCCATGGCACGCGCGACAACAATGTCGTCCTCGCGGGCCAGCCGCCCTTCTCCCACAACTTCGCCCCCTTCCTCGATACCCGCCCCGGGGTGCCCAGGGAGGAACGCTTCAAAGCCCTCGCCGGCACATCCCAAAGCGGCCTGGTCGCGTTCGCCTCCGCCGACGGTCTGCGCTGGCGCCGGTGGCGCGAGGGGCCGGTGCTGACCCGGGGCGCATTCGACTCGCAAAACGTGGCGTTCTGGTCCGCGTCGGAACAGTGCTACGCGCTTTACCTGCGCACCTGGACGGGCGGCGGCTTCCGCGGCTTCCGAACCGTGAGCCGGGCGACGTCGCCGGATTTTGCGAACTGGTCGGAGCCGGTTCCGATGACCTTTGGCGACACGCCCACGGAGCATCTTTACACGAGCCAGACGCATCCCTACTGGCGGGCGCCCCATGTTTATCTCGCGCTGCCCATGCGGTTTCTCCCGGGCCGCAAGGTGCTGACCGGGGAGCAGGCGAAAGCGTTGGGCGTCGATCCCGGTTACGGAGGCGACTGTGCCGAGACGGTGTTCATGACCAGCCGGGGCGGCAGCCGTTTCACGCGCACCTTCATGGAGGCGTTCATCCGGCCCGGGCTCGATCCGGGCAACTGGGCGTCGCGCGCCGGCATGACGGCGTTGGGCGTGGTGCCGACCGGCCCAGCGGAGATGTCCCTCTACAAGCAAGCCCATTACGCCCAGCCCAGCGCCCACCTCCTGCGCTACACCCTGCGCACCGACGGGTTCGCCTCCGTGCGCGCCCCCTATCGCGGAGGGCAGTGGGTGACGAAGCCGTTCACCTTCACCGGCCGCCAACTCGTCCTCAACGTCTCCACCAGCGCCGCCGGCGGCGTGCGCACCGAACTCCAGGACGCCGGCGGCCGGCCGATCGCGGGCCGGACGCTGGCGGATTCGGTCGAGCTGGTGGGGGATGCGATTGAGCGCGTGGTGTTCTGGACGTCGGGCAGCGATTTGAGTCGCTGGGCAGGACAACCCGTCCGGCTGCGGTTTGCGATGAAGGACGCGGACCTTTATGCGCTGCGGGTCCGGCCCTGAAGCCGACGAATCAGACAGGCGAAGGATGGGCAGGCAACAGCCGGGACAACCCGGTCACGGGCGCCGGACGCGAGCGTTGTCAAATCGGACGTCGTGTCCCTTGTAGGCCATGAATCCGACCGACCCCGAAGGGAAGACGGGGTCTTGGATGGCGAGGACTTCGTGGCCATCGACCGAGCATTGCAGGGCCGGGCCCTTCGCCTCGAAGCGCAGCCGCATCCACCGGCCGTAACGGGAGGCCGCAGGGAGGGACCCCGCCTTGAGGAGCATGGGGTTGGAGAAGTCGTTTCTCTCCGGTTTCGAGCCGGCCTGGGCGGACGCAGCCAACCCGTCCTTGCGGGCGCGCCAGAGGCGGCACACCGCGTGCCTGGGATCGAGCACGAACATGTACCCTTGGATCCACCGGCCGTTTCCCCCGCCCTCGTCCTGCATGTCCGCGCGGACCCAGAGTCCGAAGCGGCCACCGGCCGCGAACGCATCCGCCTCGAAAAGGTAGTCGGTCCAGCTCTCGCCACCCCGGAGGAGCATCATGGCGTCATGGGCACCCCGCTCCCGATCCTCAACCCCGAGGCCTGCGTCGTGGCGCAGGCAGCCTCCGTTCATCCCCGACGCGGGATTCCAGGCCCACTGTTCGGGCTTGAGGCGCCAGTAATTGAGGAAGGGCGCCCAAGCGCTGTCGGGCTTGTCCAGCGGGCTGTCATAAGGAAGGTCAAGCGGCGCGATCGTCTCGTCGATGCGAACCGGCGCGCGGGGTCGGGTGACGTTGACGGTCATGCGCTCGGGGCCGCAGCGCAGCGTGACGATCCCCGAGTCCCACGTCGAGCGAAGGTGCGGCGACTCAAACGTCCCGTAATCCTCGAGCGGGACCGGCGAGCCGTCGAGGATGGGCAATTCGCCGCAGCGCAGTGTGACGACAAAGGGCTCGGCGGAGGGGCCGGCACGCCCCTGCGCGCCGCTCTCGTAGGACAGGCCGTCCGGTTTCAGCTCGATCCGGTTGTCCGCCATATCCGCGCGAAACCGATCGAAGTTCCCGCCGTAATCCTCCGCCTCCGCCACCTCCAGGATGAAGGGCGCCTCCGGGTTCTCGAACCGGATGAAATCGCCGTAGACAGACGGAGGGTCCGCTCCCGACCACGTGTAGCCGCACCCGGCGACCCGGTAGGCCACAAACACCTCGGCCGTCCTGAGAAAGATCCAGCCGTCCTGCTCGGCCACCCGCTCGAACTCGCGTGTGGCCAGATAGGCCTCGCCGGCAGCGCCGCGGCCGAGCACGACGTTTTGGTGTTGGAAGCAATCGACCCGGGCATTGTCGCGGCCGGGGGGATGGGCGGGCACGAGGCTGGTGTAAACGGCGCGTCGCGTCCCGCCGACGACGCGGAGGATGGTCGTGAGGGGCAGGGATCTCGAGGCTCCAAATCGTCCCTCAACTTCCTGGAAGGAGCCGAGGACGAACCGGGGCGTGACCCAGGCATAGACGCGGGCGTCGAAGGCTTCCGGAGGGGGCTGGAGGGCGGCCGGGTTGCGTCGGAACACCTGATGGCTGCGTCCCGGCCGGCGCGCCTTGAACTCGTAGCGTCCCCGATTCCCTGCGGGGTCCGCCAGCCGCACAACGGCGGGAGGCGGCACGTAGCCGCACGTGGCGAGGAGCGGCGCGCCCAGGACACCGTAGGGATGCGGCTGGCCCTGTCCGAAGAGCATCCACATCATGGGATAACTCCCGCTGCACGCCGCGTCGCGGCGGCTGTTGTGGTTCATCTCCTCCGCGAGAATGCCGTCCGATCCGGGGCCGTAGACCCGGCAGGCAGGCCCCCCGAGCATCCCTTCGAGCGCGAGAGCGGCGTGTTCGGCAAAGAGGATATCCAGTCCGAGCCGGGCCGTGCGCCGGAGGAGGGGATCCTCGGCCCACTCGGCCACGAGGATCAGGCCTCCGACCTCTTTCTCGACGTAGCAAGGGGAGTTGTATTCCAGCCAGCCTTTCCGGATATGCTCGTTGATGAACGCGCCGATGTGCTCACCCATCTCCCCCGCCGCCGCCGAGTTGCGATCCAACTGGGCGACGAGCAGACGCCAGGCGTGTCCCATGAACGCGTGATTCTCGGTGGCGCCGAATTTCCAGATCGACGGATGGATCCTGCGCGGGGCGGCCTTGAACCGGAGGATGTCCAGCAAGCGCCGGCGCGCCGGCGGCGTCAGGTCGGGGTCGTCGCGGAAGAGGTAGTACGCGTGAAGGGCCTGGCAGACGCGCATATCGGGATCGATCTTCTCGTCCAAAGGCATGCCCTCGAAGAAGGACGCGGCGCGGCGCGTTTCCGCCGGGGAACGCTTCAGCCGCAGGGCGGCCAGGGCGCCGGCCCAGTTGGGTTCCACCTCGTCGTGCTTCCATTCCGCGTGCTTCCACGCGATGGGATACCCCGCGTGCATCCAGGCATCGGCCATCCGGACGAGGAAGTCCCGCTTTCTCGTCTCCACGCCGCCGCGGAGATCCCCGGCTGGCCGGGCGCCTGGAGACGGCACGCCTGCGCCATGGCCCAAAAGGCAGACGAGGAGGGATGCCGCGAGGAGCCCGCGGACACGGTCCACGCAGGTGGGAGAACTCCCCAGACCTTGCCCGTTCACACCGGGCGGAGGTCATAACGGTCGTGGGGGATGGGCGCAAGGAAAAAGGGGCCGCGCCGGCGCGGGGGTGGGCTTGCGCGAATGCGCTCCACCCTCCGGTAAGGTTTTGCCATGAGTCAACGGGTGTGACCGTTTTCCGGCCGACGCATTAGGCGGTCGCGATTACGACGTTGCTGCAATGACCTCTCCGGCATTCCCGGCAATCATCAAACTGGCCGCCCGTCAGAGGACAACGCGGATTGAGCACGTTGAGAGAGCCGCTTGAGTCCACTTGGTACTTGAGTGTTTGGCCCGCTGACCGATGACCGTCTTGCAGCCCGCTTCCACCATTCCGGCCCCCGATTGGGGTCAGGTCTCAACATTCGACATTTCACGCGCGCCTCCATGGAGGGCTTCATCCGGCCCGGGCTCCATCCGGGAGGCGCGGAGGGCCATTTCCCAAGCGCGCGCGGAGGCTCGCCAGCGGGCGAGGTAGGGGGGTAATATCGCCACATGAATCTTGAAAGCCTTCCGGTCCGGATACGGTGTTGCGCATCGAATGGGAACTGCGCCATGCGGGGCCGCGCCCCGGGCGCGCCGCAGGGTTCCGCATGGCGGGACCGGGGACCGGGCCATTCACGGGCGGGCGTCGCCGTCTGCCTGCTGACGGTTTGTGTTGTGGCGGCCTCGTCGTCCGCGTCGAGCATCCCCATCGCCATTGCCCGCGGCGCCATCGCTGGAGACGGCAGCGCGTTGCGCCCCGCGGGCGGCGTGGCGGGCACGGCCGCGTCGACGCGGAGCCTCGTGGGTTTTGCCGGTCCGACGCGCGGCGGATTCACGGTTGCCGCCGACCCGCCGCCGGGGCCGCCGCCGGGAGCGGTGGGGATTGATTTTCACCACAGCGAGATCGGCCGGCTGGCGGGAAGCGATGTCGCGGGCGCGATCCCCATGAGCGGCTGGCAGAACGTGGACGTGGGCGGGTTTGGCAACTTCACGGCGCCGGGCTTCCCCGACACGCCGCTGGCCTTCGCCGATGGCACCCCGGCTGCGGGCACGCTCGTCATCACGCTGGGCTCGGGCTACAATGGCACCACGCCCGCAGGATCCTCGACGCCCGACTGCGTGCTGATGAGCGAATACGTTTCCTGGGACCCGGTGGACGGCATCGGCCCGGAGGACACCGGTGCGATTGGGGTGACGGGTCTTGGCCCGACGTTCACCACCAACGGCTACGACGTGCTCGTGTATTGCGACGCCGACACCACCGGGCGCACGTTCACGCTGCGCCTGGGCGCCCAGACGGCGGTCGCGCGGGACGACGGCACGTTCGACG
Organism: Verrucomicrobiota bacterium; assembly: GCA_016935555.1. Classification (GTDB taxonomy): domain Bacteria; phylum Verrucomicrobiota; class Verrucomicrobiia; order Limisphaerales; family JAFGQR01; genus JAFGQR01. Next base: position 16,896 of record JAFGQR010000043.1, on the reverse strand, counting down.
GCCACTACGTGCGCGCTGATGCCGGCAACGCGGCCAACTACGCGCGGTTCCGGGGGCTCACGACCTCCGGGTTTGCGCTCGAAATGAACTCGGACACCGGGCGCGCGGCGGTGAACGCGCTGCAGATCATTCCCACCGCCTCGCTGCCCCTCGAACTGGAGGTGAGCCGGTTCGAAGCCGCGCCGGGCCGGATCCAGCCCGGGGGCGCCGCCACGCTGTCCTGGGAGACGCGGGGGCCAGCCCGCCTGGCGATCGCGCCGGACGTTGGCGACGTGACGGTGCTGACGACGAACGGCGGCGGCCGCATTGCGGTGTCGCCGGCCCAAACCACCACCTACACCCTCACCCTCAGCCACGCCCGGACCAACCTCTCCGCCACCGCAACAACCCGCGTCGTCGTCGGCCCTCCCGTGCCCAACATCCTCCTGTTTCTCGTCGACGACATGGGCTGGCAGGACACCTCGGAGCCGTTCCACTACGACGCCGCCGGCCAGCCCGCCGTCAGCGCGCTCAACCGGCGGTACCGCACCCCCAACATGCAGCGGCTCGCCGCCCACGCGCTGAAGTTCACCGCCGCCTATGCCGCGCCGGTCTGCACCCCAACCCGCGTTTCTCTCATGACCGGCAAGAATCCCGCGCGCCACCGCGTGACGAACTGGACCTCGCCAACCGGGGGGGAGACGGACAGCACAAAGCTCACCAGCCTGCGCGCGCCGTCGGGATGGCGGCGCACGGGGATTGGGGCGACGGAGACGCAGACGCTGCCGCGCCTGCTGGGGCAGGCGGGTTACCGGGCGCTTCATGCGGGCAAAGCCCACTTCGGCAGCATCGGCGCTTACGGCCAGTACCCGCAGAATCTGGGGTTCGACGTGAACATTGCCGGGAACCAGATCGGGCATCCCGCCAGTTACTACGGCACGAACAACTTTGGCACCGGCAGCAATCATGTCCCCGGCCTCTGGCCTTACCACGGCTCGAACATTTTCCTCACCGAGGCGCTCACGCTTGAAATGAACAGCGAGATCCGGCACGCGGTGGCCGACGGCACCCCGTTCTTTGCCTACATGGCCCACTACGCGGTTCACACCCCCTGGCAAATTGATCCCCGGTTCGTCGCCAACTATCCCGGCCTGACCGGCAGCGCGCTGGCGTTCGCCACGCTGATCGAGGGCATGGACAAGTCGCTTGGCGACATCCTGGGCCAGCTCGACGCCTTGGGCGCCGCCGAAAACACCCTCGTCGTGTTCCTCACCGACAACGGGGGCGATTTCGCCAACGCCCCGCTGCGCAACAAGAAAGGCACCCTCTACGAAGGCGGCGTGCGCGTCCCCCTGCTGATCGGCTGGGGCAGGACCAACTCCGCCAACGCGTTTCAAACCGCGCTGCCCATCCCCGCCGGCACCCGCGTCCGCGACAGCGTCGCGGCTTGGGATCTGTGCCCGACGCTTCTCGGCGTCGCGGGCGTCCGCGCTCCCGAGGGTGTGGACGGCGTCGACCTGGGCGGCTACCTGCGCGGTGCCCCGACGTTCCATCGCCCGCAACAGTTCGCGATCCACTTCCCGCACAACCGCTCGAACGGGGCCGCCACGCAAAAACCCGCCAGCCTGTGGCGCGACGGCGACTGGAAACTGATCTACGACTATGAAAGCGGCGCCACCCAACTCTACCATCTCGCCGGCGATCTCTCCGAAACCAACGACCTCGCCGCCGCCCATCCGGCGCGTGTGCTGGCCATGACCCGCGCCCTCGCGCGCGAGCTGGTGCGCCTCGACGCGCTATGGCCGGAGCGGCTCGCCGATGGCAGCCCCGTCCCGCCCCTCATGCCCAACCTGCCCGGCGTCGACACCGACGGGGACGGGCTGTCCGATCTCACGGAGGACCCGAACCGCAACGGCCTGCGCGACGCCGTCGAAACCGATCCGGACCTTGCCGACACCGACGGCGATGGCACCCCCGACGGCGCGGAAGTGCGGGCGGGGACGAACCCGTTGGATCCGGCGTCCAACTTTGTCGCCTTTCTGACGGTGACCAACGGCGAGCCGCGCCAGATCTCCTGGCCCGGCAGGACGGGCGCCACCTATCGCGCCGAGCAATCCGAAACCCTGCAACCCGGATCATGGGCGCTTGTGCGGGAGCACATTCCGGGCGAGGACGGGACGATGCAGCTGGATCTTTCGTCGGTCCCGCCCGCGCCGGTGCGGTTTTTCCGGGTGATGCTCGAATGACTGGGGGCGGAGCGGGCGTGGGAGGATTCCGAGTGGGTTGCGCGTCGGAGCGACGCGGCCTTTGTGTTTCTCTCGAACTTGGTCCCTTTGAAAGGCTCAAAGGGCGCTCAGGTCAATAGAGCCAGCGGCCGGCGGCCTGACCTCTGATGAACCCGGCGCCGTAGGCGGGGTTATAGTTTCTGCTCCATTGGAGTTCCCACAACTCGGGACCTGCCACATAACGGGCGGACCCGTCAAAGAAGGACATGTTGATGCCCTTGCTGTGCCGGTGCGAGGCGGTTTCCTCCAAGACCATCCCCTTCAACGGCCCTCTGGCCGCGTTGACCGCCGATGCCCACCAGCGGATCTGGATCGCCAGTGGCCATCGCCTCGCCCGGTGGCAGGAATCCGCCTTCGAAGACTGCACCCCCACCAACGGACAGGTCCCGGGCCAGATCCGGCAACTCATCGCCGCCGGCGACGGGTCGATGTGGGTGGTGGAACCTGACCGGCTGCGCCGGTGGCAGGACGGCCAGTGGCGGGGCGAGGCGCGCCAGGCGGAGGCGCTGCTCATGAACTTCGTTCCACCGGTGCACTGGCACGGGGACAGGCAGGGCGGCTTGTGGGCCGTCCACGAGGGCACGGGCCTGTGGCACGTGAAAGCCGGCGGGGAAACGCGGCTGCTGACGGAACGCGACGGACTGCCGAGCCGGCTGGTGACCTGCTGGCTGCAGGATCGCCAAGACAACGTGTGGGTGGGCACGCTGGACGGCGGATTGGCCCGCATCCGCGAACGGTTGTTTCGCGTGTGTGACACTCAAGACGGCTTGCCCGGCCAGGCGGCGCAATCGGTCTGCGAAGACGCCCAGGGCACACTTTGGGCGGGGACTGTTCAAGGAGGGCTGGCGCGGTGGGAGTCGAACCGGTTTGTGGCGGTGCCCCTCCCGGCAGGCTCAAACGGCCCGATCCGACACGCGACTGTGTTCCCCCACTCCGGAGGCGGCGCGTGGGTGGGCAGCCGGCTCGGCGGGGTCTGGCAATGGCGCGACCGCCAGCTGACACAGCCTTTTGCGCCCACGGCGCTGTCCTGGGATTCCGTCCGTGTGTTGTATGAGGACCGGGCGGGGCGGCTTTGGATCGGCAATGGCAGCGATCTCTACGCATGGCAGAACAGCCGCCTGATCCGGTGGAGAGACACCGAGCCCAGGGTCGGTGGAATGGCCATCGCCGCCATCACGGAGGACGCGCGGGACAACATCTGGATCGGCACCGGCCCGGGCGAGCTATGGCGATTTCACGCCGGCCAATTCGCTTGTTTCCGGCTCCCGGAAACGAAACCGCCGCCCGCAGCGACGGGCAAACCGTCGGCACCCCCGACAACCTCAGCGCCGCCCACACCGTCCGGCTCTTCGACGGCGTCTCCCGCCAACTTCTCGCCAGTGTGACTGCCACCCGCACAAACAGCTACCTGCTCGGCGAATTCCGCTACGTGGACCTGCCCCAGCCCCTGATGCTCGACACCCGTAAAACCTACGCCCTCACCATGACCACCACCGCCAACGACGGCGACCTCTACCACCACTTCGCCTCCTTCACCGGCGTCACCCCCTCGCCCTCCAGCCTGGTCGCCACCTTCCTCGCACGAACCGCTTTCCCCGACGCCGCCTACCCAAACCTCTACCCCGATGGCGCCGACGGCGCCGAATACCGCCATCCCGAGATGTTCCGGCACCGCGCCTTCGTGGGACCCAACGCGCGCCTCGCCCCGTTCCGCATCACAGCCGCCAGCCTCTCGGGCACCGACCTCACCCTCCATTTCCCCGCCGGCGCGGGCCTCACCTACCGCCTCGAAACCACGCGCGCGTTGACCCCGCCAGACTGGCTCCCCCTGCGCACCGGAATCCCAGGCGCCAACGGCCTCATGACAGTCACGGTGCCGCTCGAAACCGGCAGCCCCCGGCAGTTTTTCCGTCTGACGACAGAACCCTGAGAAACGCCAACCCCCGCCGCAACAGCCCGGCTTCCCGTCGGGGCAAACCGCCCATCTCCATCCCCGAACCGCGATTCAAGGGCCGGCCTCGGGAAAACGCGCCAGGTCCGGCTGGGCCGGATCGAGCCCACTCGGCAGATACGCAAAGAGGTCCGCCTCTTTCAGCCAAAACCGGATTTTGTAATCCGCCCGCCGCGCGTCCGCGGGAAAGCGCGAAGCCTTCCACCTCAGCAGATGGCCCGTGGCATCCCCGGCAAACGGCACGCACTCGCGCCGGGAAAAACCGGGCACCACCCGGTTGCGGCGGTCGAGGATGTCCGCGGTGATGAGGCCATGCGCCGCCGTGCGGGCGTTGAGGGTTACCGCCGGCTCGTGAAACGGTTCGCGGCGCGTGATCAGCCAGCCTTCGTCGCGCCCGGCGCGCATCGAACAAAAGCCATCCCGCCTCAGCGTGGCGAGCCCGATGCCGGCCTGCACCCGCCGCGCATCATGCACGCCGTCCGTGCCCCCGTAATAAAAATACAACAGGTCCCCCACCAACACCGGGGCGCGCGCGGTCACGATCATCCCCGCATCCCAGGCGCCCTCAGCCCCGCGGGCAATCAGCGGCAACCGCGCGGGCGGCCGGGTCCAGTTGATCCAATCCCAACTCCATGCCAGCTGAACCTCGATCGTGCGCGCGGAATCCGATTGCGCCTCGTGCAGTTTCGCGACCGAATAGCCGCCATACTTGAAATACCGCGCCTGGTAGAACCACGGCTGGCCGACATAAAGCCCCTGATACGGGAACACCGGCATGCCGTACACCTGGGTGTCATCCGGATCCAGATCGTCAGCCACAAACACCGGCCCCTCCACAGGCTTGGTCCAGACAAGTCCGTCCGCCGACCACGCCACACCCACAGCCCGCCCGCGACGGTTGCGCGTCTTCCACGTGACCACGTAGCGGCCCAGGTAGGGGTCGCGACAGAAATTCACCACGTCCGACGACGCAAACATCGGCCGCGCCGCGGTGTCCGGCGCATACGACCAGCGCACGCCATCCGGCGAGAAGGCGACGCGCGCATGGCCCGCCTTCACGTCAAAACCATACAGCGCATAACGCCTTCGCGGATCAGGCTCGCCCGGACGCTGGAGAACACCCGGATTGTGACAGTGGCCGCCCCCGGTGGCCTCCGGCTCAAAGGCCGACACCACCAAATTGTTCGCCTTCGATCCCCGAAACGCCACCAGCCCCAGCTCCGGTTTCGTCCAAACCACGCCGTCCCGGGATTCCGCATAGCCCACGTGATTTCCCTCGTTCAGCACCTGATACCAAAGACGAAACCGGCCGCCCTCGCGCAGCACCGTCCCATACACATAAGGCCCCGTGATGGCCGCCACCCCCTCCCACGGTTTGTCGGCCCGAATCACAGGATTCGCCGGGTGCTTCTCCGCCGCATGAAACACCCGCCGCAACCCCCACTGCGCCTCCATCACCGCCCCATCCAAAAACAAGCGGCGCCACGGGCCCCGCCGCGGCCCGGCGAGGCTGTCCTCGAGCGTTGCCCACGGAAACCCGGACGCCGGCCCCCTATCCGTCACGGCGGCACCCACGCTCACCAGGGGCTTCCTCGCGGCTGCGGCTGCGGCCGCCGCCGCCATCCTGCGCAAAAACTGGCGGCGAGTGCTTCGACCCCTTGGCCCGCAGGCGTCGCCCCAGGAAGCGCGTCGCCCGGCCGCCAGCGCGCCGCCCGTCGTCGGCCACCCGGCGTCGGCCGGACCGGCCGGCGGGGGCCATGCGGCGTTCGCATTCATGGAGACGTTGTCATACCCCGCCGGCGACAGGCAGGCCAGACCAAACTGGCGAGGGTCGGTGATCCCGCGTGACCGGGTCGATCCCCTTGACCGCCCCTGCCGTTTCCATGATCATCCCAATGGACGATGGCGGTTTGGCCGCCGATCAGGCAGGATGCCCGCTGAAGCGAACTTGTGGCCGGAACCGCCATGAGACAGAACAAGACAAACCAACAATGAAAACAATGATCCGGTTTCTGCTGTCGTGCCTGCTGGGCGCCCCATGGCTCCTTCACGCGGCGCCAAAGCCCAACATCCTCTTCATCATGGCCGACGACATCGGGTGGGGCGATTTCCAATGCTACAATCCCAATGGCAAAATCCCCACGCCCAACCTCGATCGCCTCGCCCGCCAAGGCATGCGCTTCACCGACGCGCACACGCCCGCCGCGCTGTGCGCTCCCACGCGCTACGCCGTCGCCACGGGCAACTACACCTGGCGAGGGCGCCTGCCCGGCGGCACCTGGGGCTGGAACCAGGCGCCGCAGTTCCTCGACGGGCAGAGAACCATCGGCCACATCCTGCAACCGGCAGGCTATCGCACCGCCCTGTTCGGCAAACTGCACTTCGGCGGCGTCTTCGAATCCGGCGAGGACGGCAGGCCGGATTTCACGAAGCCCATGAAGGTTGGCCCGCGGGAATGGGGTTTCGACTATTCGTATGTGCTGCTGGGAGGACACCAGGCGCCGCCCTACCTGTTTTTCGAAAACAACCGCGTGGCCGGCGACCCGGCGCAGGTCACCCAACTTCCTCAAGGGCCTCTCAACGGCGGCATCGTGCCCAGAGACGGCCCCGGCCTGCCGGATTGGGACAGCCGCAAGGTCGGCCAGGCGCTCGTCGAAAAAATCGTCGCTTTCATCGACGATGGCCTCGCCCGCGCCAAACACGACGGCCAGCGGCGGCCGTTCTACATCCACCTTTCCACCGACGGCGCCCACGGCCCCTACACGCCCCCGGAAACGATCCTCGGCACCCCGGTGAAAGACGTGACCCGGATGACCGCCCACACGGACATGGTCTACGAAGTGGATGTGGTGGTCGGCAAACTCGTCGAGGCGCTGACCCAACGCAAGCTGCTGGCGGACACCCTGATTGTCGTCACCAGCGATAACGGCGGCATTCCCACCGACCGCGCCCACGGCCACGACGCCGTGGGCGGACTGCGCGGCTCGAAATCGCTGATCTGGGAGGGCGGCCACCGGGTGCCGTTGATCGCGCACTGGGGCGACGGCACCCCGGCGGGCTCAAAGGTGGCCCCGGGCACCGTGCGCCAGCAGGTGCTCGGCACCCACGACCTCGTGCCCACGTTCGCCGAACTGGCCGGCGCCAGACCCGGACCGGACCAGGCGCTCGACAGCGTCAGCTTCGCCTCCGTGCTGCTGGGCCAGCGCGGCGACGACCAGCCCGTCCGCCAAACCCTCCTCATCCAAAGCAGCCCCGGCCGGGACGCCTTCACGGAAGGACGCGGTGCCGCCGCCACCCCCAAAGCCAAGACCAAGGCCAAACGCGCCGCGGACAAAAAAGCGCGAACCCAGCAGCAGCGTCAAGCCGCCCGCACCGGCGCCGGCACCGGCAGCCACGGCATGGCCCACGCCCTCCGCGAAGGCCCGTGGAAACTCGTCATGAATATCCAAGACCAGCCCGCCGCCCTCTACAACCTCGACAACGATTTGGCCGAGCGGAACAACCTCATCCAGGAACCGGCGCACGCCGAGCGCGTCCAGCGCATGGAAAAGGCCTACCGCGATATCCGCGCCTCGCAACGCAGCACGCCGCCCCTCTGACCGTTCCACGGCCACCCCCACACGCATTCAGCCCATGCTCGCGCCGACGGCAGCCACCGGCACATCCGCCGGCCGCCTCCTGCCTGAGCCCGCAAATCCCGCCGGGCTCCGTAGCATCCACCCGCCCCCCCGCGGCACGACAGATGACGCACGGCTGCGAAAGCCGCGCCTCCCGGGGGGCAGGCGCTCCGCACGCATTCACCCTTGCTGACCAAATCCATGAACAACCCCTGCCCTCCCCATCCGCCTTCCCTGCCATGCACGCTTGCGATCATCGTGGCGTGCGCCATCCCCTGCCTGCCCACCCCCACCACCGCCGCCGAAGCCAAACCGCGCCTGGTGGTGATGACCGACATCGGCGGCGACCCGGATGATGAACAGTCCCTGGTGCGCTTTCTCCTGTACACGTGCGATTTCCAGGTCGAGGGCCTATGCACAGGCTTCGGCCACGGCCACTACAAAAACACGCGCCCCGACCTGCTGCACAAGGGTGTGGACGCCTACGGCCACGTGCTGACGAGCCTGCGCCTCCACCGCAAGGACTTTCCCTCGCACCATGACCTGAAGGCGTTGATCAAGGACGGCTCGAACGGCGATGCCCACACCGTCGGCCCGGGCCGGGACTCGGAAGCGTCCGAGTGGATCATCCGCGTTCTGGATCGGGACGATGCCCGGCCCGTGTGGTTCGCCATCTGGGGCGGACCGCGCGAATTGGCCCAGGCCCTCTGGAAAGTCCAAACCACGCGCACCCCCGAACACCTGGCGGCGTTCAAACGCAAGATCCGCGTCCACTCGATTGCCGACCAGGATCGCACCGCGGATTGGATCAAGAAGAACCACCCGGATGTGTTCTGGATTTTCTCGAACGGCCAATTCCGGGGCATCTGGCAGGGAGCCGACCCGTCCCTGGTGTCGCCCGCATGGCTCGAACGCCACGTGCGCACCGGCCATGGCCCGCTGGGATCGGTGTATCCCGCAAAAGCCTCCGGCAAAACCGGCGTCAAGGAAGGCGACACCCCGTCGTTTCTCTACGTGCTGGCCAATGGCCTGAGCGACCCCGAGCACCCGGACTGGGGCAACTGGGGCGGGCGCTTCGAACGGCGTGGCGCCGAGTTCATTGCCGCGAAAGACCTGCGCGACGGCGTGCCCGACGTGCTTTACCCGATCCAGCGCTGGCGCGAGGCGTATCAGAACGACTTCGCGGCGCGCATGGATTGGTGCGTCAACCCCGTCGCCCAAGCCAACCACCCACCCCTCGCGGTGCTCAATCACGACCGGACCTCGCGGGTTCTCACGATCCAGACCGACCCCGCCGCGGGGGTCAAGCTCTCCGCCATGGGTTCCTCGGACCCCGACGGCCACCCCCTGCGGTATGACTGGTGGACCTATGTCGAAGCCGGCACGTATTGGACCGAAGCCCCCATCCAAAATGCGCATGCCCCCGAAGCCGTTCTCACCGTGCCGCAAAACGCCTCCGGCCGCACCATCCATGTCATCCTAGAAGTCAAGGACGCCGGCCAACCCCCGCTCGTCGCCTACCGGCGAGCCATCCTCAACGTCCGCGGCACGCCCGTCTCGCCCCCGCCCGGCGCGCCGGCCCTCACGGCGGCGCCGGCGGAGGTGGATCTCAAAACCCCCGTCCACCGCCTGCAAGGACCCCCCGCCAACACCGGCCCCTGGCAATTCTACCGGGGCATCAATGTCAACGGGCCTGCCATCGAAATCGACGGCCACCGCTGGGACGGCGATGACACGCCCCACTTCGTTTGCCAAAACCGCCCACTGAACAATCCCCAGGTGGCCCTGCGACCGCCCACGGATCCGGCGCGCGCGCAGATGATTCATTCGTTCCGCTGGAATCATCAGCCCAGCCTTGCCGTCACCGGCGTGCCTGACGGCACCTATGCCGTCTACGCTTACGTCTGGGAGGAAACCCAGCCGGAAACGTTCACCGTCCGCCTCAATGGCAAGGTCGTCGCCCCCCAGGTGCACTCCGGCCCCGCCGGCTGTTGGCAGCGCCTCGGCCCGTGGCAGACCCGGCCCAGTGACGGACGCCTCACCATCACCGCCTCCGGCGGCGCCGCCAACTTCAGCGGCATCGAGATCTGGCAACGCCGATGACGCCCGCGCCGGTCCGGGGCGGACCCGGGCAGGGTTTCGCTCCCGGCGGCAGCTCCGGCAGGCTGCGTCGAACGCCGTGGGGAATCACTGCACCCGCCGGCGCGGGGGCATGTGCTCTCAGGCGTTCGGGGAGCCGAAACGGGGGGGGGGCGGAATCCGCAGGCTCGGTGGCGGCGCTTCGGGGAGTTACGGATAGGGAAGGGACAGGAGGTCGGTTTTTAACATTGCAAAACATGGTATCATGCAATACAATGTAGCAGGCGATGGGCATGACATGAACGATTTTTTCGACAACTGGACGGTTCAAGTGCGCAAGGGGCTGCTCGAGTATTGCGTGCTCAACGCCCTCGCGGACCGCGAGCGCTACGGATACGACCTTGTCAAGACCCTCATGGCGGTGCCCGGCCTGGGCGTGACCGAAGGCACGCTTTATCCGTTGCTGTCCCGCCTTCGTGTCCAGGGCCTGCTCAGCGCGCGCCTGGAGGAATCCAGGGAGGGTCCGGCGCGCAAATACTATGCGCTGACGGCCGCCGGCAAAAGAAATCTCGCCGCCATGACCGATTACCTGGACACACTGAACCGGGGCGCTCGGACCCTGCAACGATCTTAGCATGACCACCTGGACCGACACCGCGCGGCAACGGCTCGACCGTTACTTCGAACAAATCCGTGACACGCTCCGGACCTCCGGCGCCGACCCGGACGAGGTCAGCGAGGATTTGCGACGGCACATCCACGAGGAGGTTGCCGCCCGGCAGCTGGCGGTGGTCACCGAGGACGACGTGCGCCGGATCCTCGCGCGCATCGGGGCGCCCGAGCCGCTGGGGCCGTTCCCATCCGGCGCGTCGGCGCCGCCGGCCGTCGCCGCGGGGTCTGAAGCGGCTTTGGGGCGTTGGAGCAAAGGCGCGTGGTCGGTCGTGTGGGGGGTGTTCAGCGTGGTGTTGCCGCTGGTGACGCTGGGGGTCGAAATGGCCACCCACATGTGTGCCGGCGTGTTCTTCGACCCGATCCCGTCCCCCGCCCTTCTGCTGATGGTGGCGGCGGTGCCTGCGGCCAACGCGTGGGGCTGGTGGGCGGTCCGGCAAGGCCGGACCCGCGGGCTGTCCGCGGTCATGGGCGCCAACGGTTTTGCCGCCGGGATCGCGGCGTTCTACGCCCTGGCGTATCTGCCGATCCTGCCGTTTGCGGTTGTCGGCCTTTGGTATTTCGGATGGGGGTTGCTGCCGATGGCGCCGCTCTTTGCGCTTCTCGGGGCGCTCATGCTGCGCCGGCCTCTGCGGCGCCTGCGGGGTGCGGCGGGTCCGGCGCCGTCCTGGGGGTTGGGATTGGGATTGGCGGTGCTGGCGCTGGCGCTGACGGTTTTGCCGGCCACTCTGACGCGCCATTGGGCTGGGCGGGTGGCGACCGGTTCGGCGGCGCAGGGCAGTCGGGCCTTGTCGTGGTTGCGGCGGGTGGGGCAGACGAGGGTGTTGCTGGCTGACTGTTACGGCGCCACCCGATGGATGCGCGAGTCGCCCATCGACCTGCACCTCTTTGGCAAGCCGGTCAGCCCCGAACAGGCGCGCAGCGTGTTCTTTCGCGTGACGGGCAAGCCGTTCAACGCCTTTCCGCCCCCGCAACTGGCCTTCACCCGCGGCGGCTGGAAGCTGCTCGACGACATGACCTGGGACCGCGAGCAGGGAGGCGACGCCGTGGGCAGCCGCGTCAAGGGTCTGACCCTGGCCGCCTCGCGTCTCGACGCGCTTGTGGAATCGGAGGCGGCCCTGGGATACGTGGAATGGGTGATGGAGTTCAAGAACACCTCGGCCCGGCCCCGCGAGGCCCGCGCCCAAATCGCGCTGCCGCCGGGCGGCGTCGTGTCGCGCCTGACCCTCTGGGTGAACGGCGAGGAGCGCGAGGCGGCCTTTGCCGGCCGCAGCGACGTGCGTCAGGCGTACCAGGAGGTCGCCATCCGCCGTCGGCGCGACCCCGTGCTGGTGACCAGCTGCGGCCCGGATCGCGTCCTCATGCAGTGCTTTCCGGTGCCGGCCGGCGGCGGCTTTATCAAGGTGCGGATCGGCATCACGGCGCCGCTGATCCTGAAGTCGCTCGCGGACGGCGTGCTTCCGTGGCCGTATTTCACCGAGCGCAACTTCAGTCTTGCCGACGACTTCGCTCACGCGCTCTGGGCCGAATCCAAAGCGGCGCTGGAGTCGCGGCGGGACGAGCTGAAGCCCGACCCGGCGCCGTCCGCGCGCCACGCCCTGCGCGGCCATCTCGCCGACCGTTTTCTGGGCAACCCGGCCTCGGCGTTGCGCATTCGGCGGCCGGCCGAAGGGGCGGACGTTTGGACGGCCGAGACGCTGCACGGGGGCGTCATCCGGCAATCCCTTGTCGAAACGCCTGCCTCCCGCCCGGAGCGGCTGGTGGTCGTTCTCGACGGGTCGCGCTCCATGGAGCACCATTTCCCCGCGGTCGCCGACGCGCTCCGTCGCTGGCCCGAGGATCTTGAAGTGACCGTGCTCGTCGCGGCGGACAGGGTCCGCGCCTTGCTTGAATCTCCCGGGCCGTTGTCGGCCCCGCGGCGCGACTCGCTGGCCGACCAGGTGGGGCACCTGAAGGGTGTTGGCGGCCAGGACAACATCCCCGCGCTGGCGCAGGCGCTCGAGCTTGCGACCGGGACCGCCCAAGGAGTCGTGCTGTGGATTCACGGTTCCCAACCCGTGCTGCTCGACTCCCCGGACCGCCTCGCCCAAGTCTTCCTGTGGCGCGGCAGCCAGACCCGTCTCCTTGATTTTCAGACCTGGCCGGGCCCGAATCGCATCGCCGAGCATCTCGAGGAATATCCGGCGGTGCGCCCCGTTCCCCGCCTTGGCACTGTGGCCGACGACCTTGCCGGCCTTTTCCCTGCGGACCGCGCGCAGCCTTCGCGCATCGAAGCGGTGCGCCGAAAGACAGCCGCCACCGGGGCGGCGCCGTCCGAACCGCAGGCGTCGAAGCACCTGGCCCGGCTTTGGGCGTTCGAAGAGGTCAGGCGCCTGACGGCGGAGCGCTCCCGCGACGCGGCGCTCCAGCTCGCCGCCCATTATCAACTCGTCACTCCTGTCAGCGGCGCCGTGGTGCTGGAAACCCGCCGGCAGTTCGAGCAGGCCGGATTGCAACCGGCCGGCGCGGACACGGTGCCCAGCGTGCCCGAACCGGCGCTGCTGTGGGGGCTGGCCGCGGGCGCGCTTCTGGTGGCCCGGCGGCTTTTCAGGAAACGCGAAAACGAATCTTGAGAAAAGGCTCCGGTGTGAGCGCCGTTTTGGGGTTTCGTCTCACGGGGCTCTTGCGCTCCTGCGTGCTCAGGTTCAAAGCGCTTGACAGGAGCGTTCGGCCATGGACAATGGGGTTTGTGATGAAGGAGGCATTCATGGAGAATTCAACGACCAAACTTCGCGTACCGCAATACGCCCTCTACAAACCCAACAGCCGCGGCACCGGCGGCGTCGTCCGGTTCGGATTGAACCGCGAGCGCGCCGCGGTGTTTGTCGACGGCGCCCCCCAATCGGGGGAGAAGCAGTTCGACTGGGATCGCAAGATCGCGATGAAATGGAATGTGCCGGACGTGGGCGCGGTGCTGGCCGTGCTGGAGGGCCGGATGCCGGAAGCAAAGCTGTATCATCAGACCGACAAGGCCAACAGCGCCTTCGAGCTGACGACGCAGGACGGCGCCGACCGCGCGCCGTATTTTGTGGCGTTGTCGCGACAGGACGCGGCCACGAAGCAGGTTCAGAAGGTTGCCGTCCCCATGTCGCAGGCGGAGGCGGCGGTGCTTGAGACCGCCTTGAAGACGGCGATCGCGCGCCTTCTCGGCTGGTGAGGGCGGGCATTGTCGGCGGTGTCGGGCAACGCGGGCCGGCGGCGAGGGGCCGAGTGTCCGCACGTCGAGGACGTCGTGGGGACGCCGTGGGTGGACTTGCGGGGCAGGTCGCGGGGGAACGGGGTCAACGGCGCGCGGCGAGCAGCCCGCGCCGCCGCATCAGCTCGCGGGGCTTGAAGATGCCCACCGGCGTGATGATCCCGGCAATCAGCTCCGGGGGCGTCACGTCGAATGCCGGGTTGCGCGCGCCGCTGGAGGGATTGGCCACGCGCACATAGACGGGGGCGCCGGGCCGCGCGGTGCGGCGGGGGCCGCCGCGGTCGACGACGCCCCAGGCTCCCAGCACCTCGGCGGGAGCGCGTTCCTCGATGGGAATCTCGCGCCCGGATGCCAGCTCGAAGTCAATCGTCGACAGCGGAATGGCGACGTAAAACGGGATGCGGTGGCGACGGGCGAGGACCGCCTTGGTGTAGGTGCCGATTTTGTTGGCCACTTCGCCGGTGCGCGCCAGGACGCGGTCGCTGCCGACGAGGACGAGATCAACCTCACCCCGCTGCATGAGGTGGCCGGCGGCGTTGTCGGCGATCACCTCGTGCGAAATGCCCTGTTGCGCCAGTTCCCATGCCGTCAGGGTGGCGCCCTGACAGCGCGGCCGGGTTTCATCGCAATAGACGTGAAACCGTTTGCCCTGCTGCTGCGCGGCATACATCGGCGCGGTGGCGGTGCCGACGTCCACACACGCCAGCCACCCCGCATTGCAGTGCGTCAGCACCCGCGCCCCGTCCCGGATCAGCGCGGCCCCGTGGCGCCCGATGGCCGTGCAATCCGCCACGCTGCGGTGCGCAAACTCCTCGGCGGCGGCCAGCGCGAGCGCCTGCTGTTCCGCGACCGTCTCGCCCGCGCTCATCCGGGCCAGCACCTCGTCCATCGCGTGGACCGGGTCCACCGCCGTGGGCCGCGCCCGTTTGAGCGTGTCGCAGACCCGCCGCGCGTGCCGCGCCAGGCCAGGGAGGGAGGCGCCGCGAAAGGCCCGCGTCCCCTGGGCCAGCCCGTAGGCGGCCGCGGCGGCAATCGCGGGGGCGCCGCGCACCGTCATATTGGCGATTGCGGCGGCGGTGGCGCGGTAGTCGGGGGTGGCGACGATTTGAAACTGGTGGGGCAGCCGGCGCTGCTCGATGAGCCGCACTGTGTTGTGCGCGGCGTCGAAGGTCACGGACCGGCAATGGGCGGTGCGCCCGCGAATGGTCACCTGCATGAGCCGACTCTAAGGGGCGGCCCGTGAAAAGGGAATGGCGGAGTCGGGGGCGCCGTCGGGGTCACGACCCAATGGACTGGCCGATACGCGCCTGGACGCGTTTGAAGACGGCGTGGCGGCGGAGGTTTGCCAGGTCGGGGTCCTTGTGCAGCAGCCGGAAATTCTTGTAGCCATGTTCGATGGCCCGGTTCAGCGCGTCGGCCGCAAGCCGCAGCCGGCCGGTGAGGGAGTAGCTGCACGCCAGGTTGTAGAGCACGATCGGATCGGCGGGCCGGAGCCGGGCCAACTGCTGGCCCACGCGCAATCCGTTCGCAAAGTCGCCCCGTTTCGAGTAGTCCGCGCCGAGCACCTGCAACGCCTCGACATACCGCGGGTCCCGCAACACCAGGCTCTCGAGGAAACCAATCTCGATGTCCAGATCGCGCCGCTCCCGCCGCGTCAGTTTCCGTCGTGGAACCATCTTGTTCGCCATAACCTTGACCACCCGTCGCTCAGGCCTTCGCCACCGGCGGCGGACGGCTGGCCCCCCGCAGGCCCGTTCCGGCGCGGGGAGGAGCGCGACCCCCGCCCTCGGCATGAGATGATCGAGTTCCAGGATTCTCATCGGCGGGGAGTCGGGTTATCTTAAGCGGCGGCAACCGTTCGATCGTATGCGATGCTTTGTCACCGGCGCGTCCGGATTCATCGGCGCCAACCTCGTTCACGAGCTGGCGGCGCGGGGCCATCATGTCAAAGCCCTGGTGCGGCCCGGCAGTGACTGCCGCGGCCTGGCCGGTGCGGCCTATGAACCGGTGCGGGGCGACTTGGCGGACCGCGCCCGCCTGGCCGCCGCGCTACGGGGCTGCGACTGGGTGTTCCACGTTGCCGCCAGCTACCACCTTTGGCTCAAGGATTATGCCCCCATGTATGCTGCCAACGTGGACGGCACGCGCTTTCTCATCGAGGCCGCCGTCGATGCCGGGTGCTCCCGCGTTGTTCACACCAGCACCGTGGGATGCATCGGCCTGCCTCAGGCGGTTGGCGGCCGGCTCGTGCCCGCCGACGAACAGGCGCCGGTCGCCGAGGCCCAGATGGGCAATCCCTACAAACGCTCCAAATGGCAGGCCGAGAAGATCGCCCGCCAGCTCGCCGCCCAAGGCGCACCCGTGGTCATCGTCAACCCCAGCGCCCCGGTCGGCCCCCGCGACGTCAAGCCCACCCCCACCGGCCGGATCATCGTCGATTTCCTCAACCGCCGGATGCCCGCCTACCTCGATACCGGCTTGAACTGGGTCCACGTCCGCGATGTCGCCCTCGGCCACATCCTGGCCGCCGAAAAAGGCCGCCTTGGCGAGCGCTACATTCTTGGCCACGCCGAGGGGAACTGGACTTTGAAACAAACGCTCGACATCCTCGCCGAACTCACCGGCCTGCCCGCCCCGCGCCTGCGCATCCCCTACGCCGTCGCCCTCGCTGCCGCCCACGCCGACGAGTTTCTCGCCCGCTGGACAGGCAAACCGCCCAAGGCCCCCCTGGCCGGAGTCCGCATGGCCCGACACAAAATGTGGTTCAATCCCGCCAAGGCCATCCGCGAACTGGGCCTGCCCCAGACGCCCCCGCGCCAGGCGCTGGCGGATGCCGTGGCGTGGTTTCGGGCCCACGGTTACGAGACACGCCAGCGAGGCGCGCCTCAGACCCGTGCGAAGCGCTGAGTCGCCGCGGAGCTGGGGCGGTGGACTTGCCGCGTCCGTCGGCAGCGTGCGCCTCGCTGTACAAAACCGCTGCGCGGTTTTGATTGGATGCCGTCATGGACAAGCCCCCGCGCAGCGGGGGCAAAGAGTCCTTGACGACCGCCCCGCAACTTGCGCCTTGCAGCGCACAAACTT
>JAFGQR010000042.1 GCA_016935555.1 Verrucomicrobiota bacterium | reverse complement strand
GCAGAGTACCACGTTCGACTGTCGCCCAGGCAAGTTCCGATGCTGGAAGAGGATCGGCATGGCGGAGGGCGCTTGGGGATGCCTACAGTTGTTTTTCGGCCCTGTTTTTTGAGTTCAGGCGGCCCTTCAATACCGCAGCCACAGAATTTCGTGCACGTCGCCCACCAGCGCCTCGACGCGGGAGCCGCGGCGCTTGAGTTCGGTGGATTGTCCCCAAGCCTCGGCGCGTTTAAGCGGGCGGCGGCATTCGAGGGTCACGCGATACAGAGGTGCGTCCTCGATGGGCCGGGGCAGGACGAACGGGCGGCCCGTCGGCGGGGTGGTCTGCGGCGGGCTGTTGTAGGCAAGCAGATGGATGCGCAGCGTGCGCGTGGCGGCATCGTCGGTGACCACGGCTTCGACGTTGGCCGGCGCGGTGATGCTCACGAGCGGGTTCGAATACAGGACGCGCACGGCGTTGCGAAGGAGTTTGCGGGCCTCGGGGATGTGATGTTCGCTGGCGGTGGCGAAGTCGGGCGAGCCGGCGAAGGTCAGGACGGTGCCTTGGCCGACTTGGTTGACGAGAATGGCCGGGCCAACCGGAGCGTCGGCGCTCATGGGCCACTCGGTGCCTTCCTTGCCCTGAAGTTGGCGGGTGGTGCGGTGGGGTTTGAGCAACTGGCCGACGCATTGCGCGGTCCTCGGCTCGTAAATCGTGGCGGGGCCTTTGACAAGGAAAGGCCAGTCATCGCGGGCGGCGGACGCGAACGCGGACTTGAGGGCGGAAGGCGGAGAGGACGGAAAACGCACCCAATTATCGACCGACGCCAGCGGTCCCTTCACGTGGGCACCGATGAGTTCGCTGAGAACCGATTCCACGAGCGGCTTGCCCATTCGGTCAAACTGCCCGCTTTGGCCGGTGACGATGAGCTTGCCGCCTTGCTCCGCGTAACGGCGGAGCAGCGCTGTTTCCTTCTCGGATAGGATGGCCACGTTTGGCAGGAGCACCACCGGGAAACGGCGCAGTGTCTCGAGCGTCGTGTTTTCATCGAGGAGGACGCCGTAGGGAATGTGGTCATAGGCCAGCGCCTGGTGCGCGCCCTGGAAGCTCTGGAACCACTCGCCGGGTTTCTCGCGGCCGATCCAGTCGCGCGTGCGGCTGCTGAAGTAGAGGCCCACATCGGCCACTGGGAGGTGCCCGAAGTGGGTACGTTTTGCCTGGGCTTCTTGGAACGCCGCGCCGATGCGCTCGTAAGCCACGGGATCCAGCCCGCCGTCGAACGCGGTTTTGTCCACCATCGTCACAAAGGCGCCGTGGGCGAGCAACGCGAACAATTCCCAGCGGATGTCATTCAGGGGGCGTGTGGTCTGGTCGTGATACATGCGCACGCCGCGTTGCATGGCCACCTGCACGCGCTGATGCGGGACCGCGGCGCGGTACCACTCGGCGTTCAGCCCGACTGTCAGGGCGCTGAAGCCCCACACGCCGGTTTCGCCGGTGATGAAATCGCCGTTGCCCGCATGCTGGACGGGGCGCTGGCCGACCTCGAAGCTGAACGGCGGGTTGCCATGATAGTTGTAGTCCACCGTGGCGCGCGGGTTGATCGCCTTGATGTGCGCGTAGAGCGCCCGCTCGAAGCGCTGGCTGCTCCGGTAGCGGAACTCGAGCATTTTGTCCCAGGTGTCATCCCAGGTGGGGTTCTTGGGCATCGGTTGCCCAAACTCCTTCTCGAACCGCGCGCGGCAGGTGTCGCACCAACAGCCGTAAGGCGGGCCGAAGCCCTGATCCACCATGTCAATGTGGAAGCCGGCGATTCCATAGGCGAGTTGCTCAGCCACGATGGCCTTCATCGCGTCGAGGTAGCCCGAGTTATAGCAGAAGCGTCCGATGGCTTTGCCGTCCGCGCCGCGCATTTCCCACTCGGGATGCGCCTTGAGGAAATGGCCGCCCTGCTGCACCACGCAGTAGGCGAGGATCGGCAGTTGGTGGGCTCGGGCTTCGTGCAGCGCCTCGCGCAACGGATCGCGGGTGCCAAGACCAGGCGCCTTGGGCAGGAGTTTCGAGTCGTAGTAGGCGTAATCGCCGTCGCGCACCCACAGCACGAGATACTCGCTGTGCGCGGCCACGGCGCGCCGGACGATCTCGCGGCCGTTAAAGCGCGCGCAGTAGCGGGCGTCGGCGGCGTCGCTGTGTCCCCACTGCGCGCCGGTGGGGCCGACCTCCATGCCGACCAGGGCGCGCTCAAACCAGGCGGGGTCAGCGACGGAGAGGCTGCCGGCGAGAACGGCCGTCACCATGGTCAATCGGCAGGGTGTGGGTCGTGGCAAGCGCCGGGCCAGAGGCAGGGCGGCCCAGACTGCGGAAAGGGGGAGTTGGCGATGGAACAGGCTCTTCATGGAGCAGCGAGGGTTACGGCGATTGGGCGGCAGGAATGCGTGCTATTGATACGTGTTGGACCCGCCAAAGTCGTGCCAGTCGAAAGGGTCGAAGGCATGTTGTGGTCAATGGTTGTCAGCGAATCGGCGCGGGACGCGGCGCAACACCGAAGCCCGGCCCGCGGGATGACGGCAGCCGGAAATCAGAGCACCCTGAGCAGTTCGGACTTCGGGAGGCGCACCTTGGGCGCGAGGGCGTAGGAGTCTTCCGCGTCCCGGTACCCCAGCGCGCAGCAGACCACCGAAGCCAGGTCTTGCGCCGCAAGCCCCAGGACCTTGTCGAACTCGGCGGGGACGAATCCTTCCATGGGGCAGGCATCGACGCTCAGCAAGGCGGCGCTGGTGAGCAGGTTGCCCAGGGCGATGTAGGCCTGGCGGGCCGTCCAGTGGGGAACCAACGGCCTGAAGGCGTCGCTCAGCAACATGCCCGTCATCATGCCGCGATAGTCGGCAAGGGATTCGGGCGTGACACCGCGGGTGCGGGCGATGAAGTGGATGAAACCGTCAATATCCGTCTCGGTCACGCGGGTGCGCGCGGCGAACACGAGGAAATGGGAGGCGTCGGTCACCTGGCGTTGGTTCCAGGCGTGGGGCAGGAGCCGCTCGCGTGTGGCGGGGTTGTTGATGACAAGGACGCGGTAGGGTTGCAGGCCGAACGACGAGGCGGACAAGGCCAGGCTGTCCTCGAGCGCGGACCAGGTGTCGGCGGGTATTTTGCGGGCGGCATCGAAGGTCTTGGTTGCGTAGCGCCAGCGCAAGCGGTCGAGGAGTTGGGCGGGCGGGATGAGGGTGGGGGTCATGGTGGGATGGGTTCAGGGCGTAGGGTGAGAGGATATCAATCCGCGAAGGCTTGCAATTCGGCGCACGAGGCGAAGGCTTGGCCGGGCTGGTCGCCGCCGGCGGGTGTGCCGATGAGGCGCACAGCGACCGCGCGGACCGGTTGGGGCAGGGTGAGGGTGAAGGTTTGTCCGTCTTTCAAGCCGGCGGGGGCCGTGTGCGTGGTGGCGGGATAACTTGCCAGTTCTCCGAGGTGTTCCCACGGGCTCCGGGCGTCGCGTTTCATTTCCAGTCGCGGTTTGCCCGCCGCGGCGTCGAACCAGCCTCCGTCGTGGAAGGATCGCCCATGGCCCACGACCAGCCGGCGAAACGTGACCGGGGCATCCAGCCGGACGGCGAACCACGCCTCTCGTTGGGGGCGGCCATTGTAGGTGACCGCAAACGTCGTGAAATCCCCGTCGGCAATCAAGCCTTCGACATTGCCATGCTCACTGCGGGTTTCGTCGGCGAAAAGGAACAATGAATCGTTGCCGGCAAACCCGGCTTCCGCGGCGCGCAACCAGACGCTGTAGCGTCCGCCTGCGCTGCCCGCATCCGCGAAGGTGACCAGGGTGGCGTCGCGCGGCCGGGGGTCGCGCAAGACGGCCAAGGACGCCCCGAACGCCAAGGGGGCATCCGTCGCCGACACCAGACTCACCGCGGGGGTGCCCGTGGTTTCCGGCACCACGACGTGCTGAGGGACCGGCCAGCTTGGATTGCGCTGTTGGTCAAAGGCAAGGACAAAAGGCCCATACGCAAAAGCCGCCCGGCCGGCGTTGCCGCGGTCGCCGGCGATTTTCCGGGCGCTCACGTGGAACTTCACGGAGACGGCGGCCCCGGTCCAATCGTCGGCGGTGAACGTGCAGTGATCGTCGGCGACACGAACAGAACCGTTCACACCCCCGCGAAAGGATGCCGAACATGGTGCCGCCCAATCCGGCACGCGCAACCGGATGGCGCCTTTCGCCGGGCGGGCGCTTTGGACCTCGAGAAGGGCCTGGCCGGAAAATGGAAACTGCGAGTGCCAGTGAACCGTCACGTCCTGGCCACCCAGCGTGGTTGTGACGGTCATGCTTTCCCAGAGGTTGAGGAGGAGGGTTTCGGGCTGGCCGGCGGCGGGGGCCATTGTGAGGGCGGCGCACTGGGGCACCAGGGCCATGCCCCGCGGGCCGCTGGACACGCAGCAACTGATGCCCGGCCCATAGGGTTTGGTGCCGTCGGGCGATGTGAAGTAACACCATTGCGCGCCGTCCGGGCGCTGCGCTGCGGAGAGCTGGTTGTAAAAGGTCTTCTCCAGTTGATGCCCAAACCGCGTTTCGCCCGTGAGTCGGAGCAACTGCCAGTTCAACTGAATCCAGGTCGTGGTCACGCATTGCTCGCCCACATGCGCCCCCATGCTGTTGGGAAGGTAGTGGTCCTCGCGGAAATGTTCCCCCTGGCTGGTTGCGCCGGTGAGGTACAGCCGCTTGCGGACAATGTCCTGCCACGCGTTGAGGACCGGTTTGAGCCACTCACGCTCGCCGGTGGCCCGGGCAAGCTCACACAAGCCGACCAGGTTTGAGAGCATTTCGTAGGCCTTGGCATTGGCGGTTCGATGGACTTGGCCATGATCCAGCAGCGACTCGATGATTCGTGGACCGTTCGGCTCGCTCCAGGATTTCACAATATACCGGCAAAACTCCAAATACCGCTCGTCGCCCGTGAACCGGTAGAGCAAGACCATCGGCTCGAGCACGCTCGTGGCCGCCATGCCGACGTGCGTGCCGGCGGCAATAATGCTGCGCTTCGCGGGAAAGGTTGCGATCAGCAGGTCGCCGATCTTGCGACACGTTCTCAATGCCGGCTCGCTGCCGGTGAACTGGTAATAAGTGAGCAGCCCTATCAGGTTGTACTTGTGCGACCAGACATCCCAGTCCGCGCCCGGGTAGAGGCCAAAGCGCTTTTCGGGAATGTAGGTGCCGAGATACCCGTCCGGCTCCTGGGCGTTGACCAGTTCGGTGGCTGCATAGTCGAGTCTCCGCCGCAGCTCCGGGTCGCCGGTGTTGGCCCAGGCCAGCGTGGCAGCATGCATCCATTTGCCAATGTGCTCCCCAATCCACGGATGGCTGCCGGGCTTCTTGCGGAAGCCCGCCAGCAGCGGCTCCAAGTCCACCTTCACCAGGCGGTTTTTCTCGTTCACCGCAACGCGATGTCCCAGCCACCCCTTCAGGCGCACCGCGGCGGGCGACAGCACCTCGGCCCGGTCGGGCAGCCTGGCGGCCACCTTGAAGGGCCGCGGTTCGATCGCGCCGGCCGCACAAGATTGGGTCAGGAGTGCGGCTGCGAAGATCATTAGCAGTGGGGTGTTCATATATTGACGCCTGTTCATCCCGACCGCAGTGTTACCAAAAAACAGCGACCGAACGGTGCTCATGCGACGAGGGTGCACCGCAGGCATCCCGGCGTCCAGTGAGATCTGAAGCCTTGCGCTGCCATGGGTGCAGGACAGAATGCTCCGGCTTCTGCGGTTCTGTTTGGTGTTGTCCCGTGGCCCCCCTCACCCCGGCCCTCTCCCGGGGGGAGAGGGAGAGGCGCCGCACACGCCTGCACCAGATGAAGCACGGTTGCACACTGCGCCGCCGCCGCCGCCGCTGTCGTCGTCGGCACACAGACGGCCACGGGACCAGACGACGCCGTTGCGGCCAATCGCAGCGCCGAATGATCCACCCTCTCCCGCCGGGAGAGGGCCGGGGTGAGGGCGGAGCATCCCATTGTTTTCGCGAATCCCAAACGCTCATCCTTGCCACCGAACGTCGCGGCTCAGTGACGCGGCGCCAGGAGCCCCGCAATGGGAACCAGGGCGCAATCGGCGCGTTCACTGCGCCAGCCTGGTTGGCTCATGGCTTCCTATTCCCCTCGGGGTCGGTATCGGTATCGGTATCGTTTCCATCCTCTCCATACTCGCCGGCTTCCTCGCCGTGAGACGCCACACTAGTCCGCCAGCTCCCGTTCGATTTGTTCGAGCGTCTTGCCCTTTGTCTCCGGAAGCTTCGCGCGACAGAAAAGGAATCCGGCGACGCAAATGCCGGCGTAGAGCCAGAACGTTCCCGCCGATCCGAGCCGGGCGTGCAGGCCCGGAAACGTGTAGGTGAGCGTAAAGCAGCCGGTCCAGAGAGCAAACACCGCCAGGGAGAGGGCTGCGCCGCGGATGCGGTTGGGGAAGATTTCGGAGAGGACGACCCACGTCATGGGCGCGAGCGTGCAGGCGTAACAGCCAATTGCGGCCACGATCAGCACCACCAGCGGCAAGCCCTGGACCTCGAGCAGGTAGCTGCCGCCCAGCACCACGTAGATTGCGGCCAAGCCTGCGCAGCCCGCAAGCATCAGGCGGCGTCGGCCCAGCCGCTCAACGGTCTGGATGGCCACGAGCGTGAACGTGAGATTGGCCAGACCCACGATCACAATGTTCAACAGGATGTCCGACACCTGGTAGCCCGCCGCCGCGAACACATCCTTGCTGTAATAGAAAATCACGTTGATCCCGCACCACTGCTGCAGCACCGCCAGGGCGATCCCCAGCAGCAGAATCCTCCGCAGCTTCGGCTCCAGCAAACCCCGGAAATCCACCCGCCCCACCTCCCGCCCCAGCGTGCCCTCAATGTCCGCCAGCGCCCCAGCCGCGAACGCACCGCCGCCGATCCGGGCCAGCACCCCTTCCGCCCGCTCCCGCTGGCCATTCTTCACCAGCCAGCGCGGGCTCTCCGGCACAAACCCCATGCCCAGAAAAAACAGCAGCGACGGTGCCGCCGCCGCCGCGAACATCCACCGCCACCCCCATTGCCCGTTCCACGAGTTCAGGATCTCGAGCGCCGTGGCTCCCGGCGCCACGGGTCGCGCAATGCGCCAGTTGACAAACTGCGCCAGCAGAATCCCAATGACGATTGTGAGCTGGTTGATCGACACCAGCTTGCCCCGCACCTGCGCGGGCGCGATCTCGGCGATATACATGGGCGACAGATTCGACGCCAGGCCGATGGCCGTGCCGCCGACGATGCGCCACGCGACGAACATCGCATACGTTTTCGCCAAACCCGTGCCGAGGGACGACACCATGAACAGAAACGCCGAGAGGATCAGCAGCCGCTTGCGCCCGAACCGGTCGCTCAACCCGCCGGACAACAGCGCCCCCAGCAGACACCCCACCAGCGCGCAACTCTTCGCCCATCCCACCTCCGCAGACGACGTCAGATCGAAGTATTTCTCGTAGAAAAGGTCCGCCCCGCTGATGACCACCCAGTCGTATCCGAACAGCAACCCGCCCAGCGCCGCCACCAGGCAGATTGACCAGACAAACCACCGGTGGTATTCCGCCGCTTGCGGCCGCGGCGCCGCAGTTCCAGGAGCGTTGTTCATGACACGGACTCGGCCGGCTTGATGCCGCCCTCGAGCCGTCCGCGATCCTCCCAGGGCGCCGTGCCCGGGGCAATCCGGGATTTGACCATGGGGAGATGCGCGGGTTTCCGGGGCGTGGGGACGGGCTCTTACAGGCCGGTTTGCGACTCTGCCACGGCGAAGGCCTTTTTCATGGCAGCCGCCACCGCACTCAGAGCCTGGTCGGGCGGGAGCGTCCGCAACTCCTGGTTGAAGGGTTCACAGGCCACAGGACCGTCGTAGCCCATGCGCATCAGCGCGCCGAGAAAGGTCCGGACGTCGATGACCCCCGTGGCGCAAGGCAGTTCGCGGCGGCTGTCAATCTGTTCGGTCACGGGGATATTTCGGGGGGCGTCGTTGAGATGGCACATGACGACGTCTTGGGCCCGCAGGGTTCGCAGGTCCGCCTCGGTTTCCTGGGCGGTGTACCAGTGCCAGCTGTCCAGGAGCAACCCGACGTTGTCCCGCCCGATCTCGGCGATCAGATCCTTCATCTCGGCCATGGTGTGAATGAACGGGAAACGCTGCGCGGACCAGGAGGTTTTGGGACCCACATACTCCAATCCCAGTCGAACCCCGTGATCGCCAAGGACGCGGCTTGCTTCGCGGAGGCGCCTGGCGTGCAACCTGAAATTGGCCATGTAGGTCAGCGACTTGTGGCCCGGCGACAGCCACGTGGCGCTTCGCGTCACCCCCGCCCGCCGGAGCAATCGCGCAACATCGGGCAGCGATTTCATGCTTCGATCAAACGCGGCGTCCGTGCCGCGGAACTCGACGGGCAAGCCCGCCGCGCCCCACGCCAGGTTGGCAGCCTTCATCTCCTCGCGGTAGGCCTCCAATCCGGCGTCGGATAGACCGGCGAGGAACGACATCGGCGGCTCGATGGACTCGAAACCATGCCGGCTGGCCCAGCCGATCAGTTTCCGGGGGTCTGCCGACACGCCGATCATGCCGCAGGCCAGGCAGAGGGTGAATCGGCGTTTGGGTTTTGGGTCGTCCGCCGCCATGGCCGGGGCGACTCCGAGGCCGGCGAGGCCGACGCATGACGTCTTGATAAACGTTCTCCGGTTCATGGGGGGAGCTTAGCACTCAGACGGACGTTGGCGACTCTAAAGATCCACTGCGCCGCCTTGCGCGCATGCTCGCCGAGGGGACAGACCCCGTGGCATGCGGACGATTGCGTCCCAGCGCATCGCGGGCGCACGCCAGTCATGAGAATTCTTTTGACGCACCTGCCTGATGCCGTAGCTTTCGGCCCGATGAAGTATTCCAAGTACCACGCGCTGGGAAACGACTACCTCGTGATCGACCCCGACGACTGGGAGGGCGCGTTGACCGACGCGCAGATCCGGCGCGTCTGCCATCGGAATTTCGGGATCGGCTCGGATGGCATTCTGTTCGGGCCGCTGCCGAAGGCGGGGTCGGATTTCGCGCTGCGCATTTACAATCCGGACGGGAGCGAGGCGGAGAAAAGCGGGAACGGGTTGCGGATCTTTTCGCGGTATTTATTTGATCGGCACCTGGTGGGGGAACAGCCCTTTTCGATTCACACGCTGGGCGGGCGCGTGCAGGCCCAGGTGCTCTCGGGAGGCCGGCAGGTCCGCGTCGAGATGGGCCGGGTCAGCTTCTGGAGCGACGAGATTCCGGTGACGGGCGCGCGCCGGGAGGTGCTGCTGGAGCAGATCGAGGCCGGCGGCCGCGTGTTCACCTTTTGCGGCGCCTCAGTGGGCAACCCGCACTGCGTCGTGCCGCTGCCGGAGATCAGCGCTGAGCTGGCGCGGCAATACGGTCCCTTGCTCGAAACCCACCCCTCGTTTCCCCGGCGCATCAACGTGCAGTTCCTCAAAATCGTCGACCGCCAGAACATTCGGATTGAGATTTGGGAGCGCGGCGCCGGTTACACGATGGCCTCGGGGAGCAGCAGCAGCGCCGCCGCCGCCGTGGCGCACAAGCTTGGCCAATGCGACTCCTCGATCACCGTGCACATGCCCGGCGGCCGCCTCGCCATCCGCATCGGAGACGACTTCTCGATCCTCATGACCGGCCCCGTCACGCGCATCGGCGAAGGCGTCCTGCACCGGGAGATGTTCGAGACGGCCGGGTGAGCGCGCGATTTGTGGCTGGAATCTGCGGTTGTGAGGCAAAGCGCTCCACCGATAAGGAGAACAGCGGTGAATCCCTGCGCAAGAGGGCACAAGGTGGGATCAGGATCCGCGACAGAACCGGTCGAAGGCGCCGCCGAAGAGGTCGCGGACGTCGCGGCGGATTTCCTCGCGGGTGACGGTCCAGCCGGCGCGTTGGAGGGCGGCGTATTGGCCGGTGAGGACGCGGGCGATGATTTGGCGGGAGTGCTGCCACTTGTAGATGATCTGGTCCAGGACGCGGGCGTCGGAGTGCTGGGGGGTGACGCTGAGGCCGATCAGTTCGAGGCGCATGCGGGTGATTTCCTCGATGAGGCTGGGGACATTGGTGAACCACCAGCAGCCGAAGACGTGCAGGTTGCGGAACTTTCGGGCCGTCACGCACAGTTCGTGCTGGTTTTCGCGTGCCAGGGCGGTGGCCAGGAATTTCGTGTCGGGAAAGCGGGCGCACAGGTTTTCGAGGGCGCTGATGCGGCTCAAGCCGACGCCGTCGCCGGCCAGTTTGAGGCTGGGGTTGACCTGGCGTTTGACGCCGAACATGAGGGCCATGGGCAGGCCGGCGTCGCGGCAATGGGGGAGGACGGCCTGTTCGAGGAGGCGGGCGGCGAAGGTGTCGGCGGGGAAATCGAAGTCGGGGCTGAGGGAGACCATCAGGTAGCGGGCGCGGATTCTGCGGGTCCAGTCTTCGAGGAAGCGGCGGACTTCGCTGATGGTTTTGCCGCTGAGGCTGACGCCGACGGCGTAGCCCCAGCGGGTGAGGGCGGGGGCGGTATCGCCCCAGGCCAGGAGGAGGGGATCGATGCGGAGGGCGGCGGTGAACCGGTCGTCGCGCGCGAATCCTTTTTCCCAGAGTGGACGTTCCACGGGGTCGAACGGCGAGTTGGTCATGCAGATTTGGCGCACGCCGGCCAGGTCCAAGCATCGTGTGATGTAATTCGCGGTCTTTTGTTTTGCGAACCACCGGCGCAGGGCCTTGAGGTCGCGCTTCCTGGGGTCCAATCCGAGGGCTTGCAGGACGGTCAGGACGCCGCGGCACGCTTCGGAGACGGGCGAGTGCTCGACGAACAATTTTTCCCAGACCAAGTCTGCCTGTTGGGTTTTGGAGAGGGCCCAGAATGTGTCGTAGGGCATGTCGAGGTAACGGAAGGCTTCGGCCACCAAGTAGTGGTAGACGAGCAGCTCGTCCAGGCCCCACAGCAGCAACGGACCGAACGCTGGATCGTAGAGGTGAGTGTGGATGTCGCTGACGGGCGTTGTCGCCACAATGTGGGCGACTTCGGCAGCCAGTTTCGGAGTCGCCGTTTCCGTGGACGTGGCTCTCATGGAAGGCGGAACGTATCGAAAAAGCCGCCGCGGTTCTACTGTTTTTTCGGGGCTTCAGGTGTCGGCCGTGCGTGCCGATACTAGTATCAGCCCGATTTCAGGCCGATCCGTCGTCCGCGCCGGCGTCTTATGGCGGCGGCGGCGGCGATCCCGGCGGTGTGCTGGGGGAGGATTGCGGAGGGCGCCAACGATAATCATGAGTCAAGATCATGCCACGGTTCCCGGGGCCAGCGGCCCGGCCGCTGCTGTCTCCCGCGATTCTTCGTCGCGGCCCGGCCCGGGCTCTCCGGAGCTTGCCGGCGGCGGGCGCGAACTCGCGGGGGGTTCGAACATGATTCGCCTGACGGTTGGCGGCGCCGAGGGGGGCGGTCGGCTGAGGGAGAGTGGGGGCACTGGGGGCGGGCCGGAAGTGTCATCAGCCGGGTGGGCGCTGGCGCTGCCCCAGGCGGTGGCCTTTTGCGGCAAGCAGCTGGAGGAACTGGATCGTGCGCGGGCAGTGCTTCTGGGCATGACTCGACTGGCGCACCGGGCGGTTAGCCAACGCGCAGATGCCACGGTTGCGACCGGCTACCGCAGGTCGGCCACTCGGTTCCAGCGTTTGGCTGCGGGGGTGGTGGATCTTATTCCGCTTTTTGACGGTGCGACTCTGGCGGTGAATTTGGGGGCTGACGGCAACCAGTTGGTGATGGCGGGCATCAACCTCGGGGCGCCACATTATCAGGGGTGCATCGAGGCGGCGCTTCACGAGCCGTTTGGAAGCACGCGGCTGGTGCGCAAGATCTCCCTGGCTCTGCGCCAGTTGGCCGCCGACGAATCCGTTGTTCGCGCCAATGTGGAGCGCCTGCAGATTTGCCTGTTGGAATCCCGCAAGCCTTCTGCCGCGGGCGCCGGGTCCGTGGGCAGGTCTGACGGCCCGGATGAGGGCGCGACGGACGAAACCCAGTGGCACCTTTTCGGAGCGCGGGCCGGCGAGGCTGCAGTCGCGTCCTCGCGCGGGGCATCGCGATCGTGAAGCGTGGCGAGGAGAGCTTGCGTTTCGTCTTTCGACTTGTTATGCGTGCCATTGAACAGTGCGAGGATTGTCCGCAGGCCGGCGTTCCGTCGCCCGCGGCCAACCGGCTGACGGCACGAATTGCGTATGGCAGATGACCCTTCCCATGGCCATCCCCACCAACGGATGGCTCGCCGCCCGGGCGTGACCGGACCGGCCGGATCGCCGCCTGCCTGCTGGGATGTCAGCCGTCCCGCCAAGGTTGCCCGGGCGCGCCGGCTGGTGGCGGATCCCGACTATCCTCCGCCTTCGGTCCTGAAGGCTGTCGCCAGAACCCTGAGTCGAAAACTTCGCGTCTCACGGAGTGCGGGTTAGCCCGCATTTCTCACTGCCCGGTGAGAGGTGCAGGTCAGGGCGGCTGGGGTGTTGTGCCTGGGCCGGGGCGGGGTTGGCGCATGGGGGAGGGTGGCATGGGGGCGGGGTGGAGGCTGGGGGGATTGATGCGTGGCCTGCGGGGGTTCATGTTGGGCGTGTTCAGGCGTCGCGTGGCGGATGAG